>JAKOWB010000108.1 GCA_029781795.1 Pseudomonadota bacterium
TCATCAGGGCGTTCAGCCCCTTGTCGGTGAGGATGATCAGCAGGATTTCCTGCACCCGGCCGCCGACCTGCAGGCCGAAGCTGCCGGAGCCCAGCGAGTAGAACGCCGGACACGACCAGTCGGATCGGCCGTTGCGCGCCAGCATGACGGCGCGCCCGCCTGCCCCGCCGATGATGAACGCGGCCTGGGCGAAGGCGGGCATGATCATCACCGCGCGCGCCTGCGGCATGTTCTTGCGCGCGTCGGGCGTCTCCTTGCCCTCGATGATCTTCTGCGCCGTGCGCAGCGAGTCGTTAACCAGGGCCTGGCGTTTGGCATCGGCCAGCGCCGGCGAAGCGGCGCCCATGCCCAGTAGCGCGGTGCTGCCGGCGATCACGCCGCGGCGGGAAAGGGAATGGGTGCGGATCGTCATGTCGCGCTCCTTTGGTTTGGCCACGCCGGCGCGGGGAACGCCTGTTCTTGCGGTGGCAGCCTCACCATACCATCAATGGCGAGGCGAAACATGCCGAGGGCGCACGGCGGAATTGTGACGCCCGCCGGCAGCGTTCATCCGGTCGTCATGATGCTTCGCGCTTCCGAAGTGAATCGCTCGACACTTTCGCGATCGCCGCTGCCGTAAGGCACCAGCGCGATCCGTCGGCCATCGCGCAGCATCAGCACGGGGCGCCAGGACCAGTCATAGCCGGACTCGGCATCGGGACGGATCTCCTCGACATCGTCGAAGCGCCAGGTGGTACGCCGCCTGACGAGAGGCGCCCTCAGGGTCCACTCGACGATACGCTTCCTGCCGTCGACGCGGCAGACGGCGGTCGCCCGTGTCAGCGAGCGCCACAGGCTGGCCAGCGCGACCAGCACAAGGAACGGCGTGAAGAGCACCATGGTCAGGTCGCCCCAACCGCCGCCAGGATCGTAGAAGCGCAGGCAGAGCCAGGCGATGAGGCCGGCGGCCGCCGCGGAGAAGCCGTTGAACAGGCGCTCCAGCAGCGGCCGGGCGATCAGGGTTGTGGTGGTTTCGTCGGACTCGACGCGCATCGGCGGCGAGTATACCCAACCGTGGCGGCGAGCAGGCGTCCATCGATCGCCGCCAGGCCCAGGCCGATCAGCGCCATGCCGGCGACCTGGCGCGCCTCCAGGATCTCATCGAGCACGAGCACGCCCATCAGGACCCCGCTGACCGGGATCAGGAACGTCACCAGCAGGACGTTGGTCGCGCCGGCCCGGGCGAGGATGCGGAAGTAGAGCACGTAGGCCAGCGCCGTACTGAGCAGCGCCAGTCCTGCCAGCGCCAGCCAGGTGCGCAGGCCCGGCATGGGCAGGCGCCAGGGCATGTCGATCAACGACGCCACCGGCAGCAGCACCGCCGCAGTGGCGCCGACCTGGCCTGCGGCCACCACCAGCGGCTTCACGCCCATGCGCGCGAAGCGCCGCCCGTAGAGGCCGGCAAAGGCATAGCTGAGCGTCGCGGCGATCACCGCGAGCTGCGCCGCCACATCGCCACCCAGCCCGGCCAGCGCCAGCGGGCCGATCATCACCGCGACGCCGGCGACGCCGACCAGCACGCCGGCCAGCTTGCGCCCGTTCATCCTTTCGTCGGCGGTGAGCATATGGGCCACGACCACCGTCCACAGCGGCGTCGTGGCGTTGAGGATCGAGGCCAGACCGCTGCCGATGCGCACCTGACCCCACATGATCAGGCTGAACGGAATCAGGTTGTTCAGCAGGCCCATGGCGAAGAACGCCAGCCAGACCCTGCGGGCGCGCGGCACGGGCTGGTGCGCGACGAGGACGGCGAGCCACAGCGCCAGGGCCGCCAGCCCGACGCGCGCGAGCACGACGGTGAAGGGCGGCAGCTCGGCCAGTGCGATCTTGCCGAAAAGGAACGAGCCGCCCCACAGCACCGACAACATCACCAGCAGCAACCATTCGGCCGGCCCCAGGGTCAGACGCGCGGATGTCATCGTCGCTCCTCTTGCGTGAGGAGACGACGTGGCATGAGGCACGCCGAGCCCGCCATCCGGCGGGCCGCAGCGAATTGCTAGGCGCCCTTCAAGACGAGAGGCAGTCCGGCAGCCATGAACACCACGCGGTCGGCGCGGGCGGCGATCCGGCGGTTCAGCGTGCCCTGCGCGTCGCTGAAGCGTCGGGCCAGCGCGTTGTCCGGCACGATGCCCAGCCCGACCTCGTTGGCAACGAACACCGTCTCGCCGCCACGCTCGTCGAGCGCGGCCAGCAACGCGGCGGTGGCCGCCTCGATGTCTCGGTCGCGGTGCATCAGGTTGCTCAGCCACAGGGTCAGGCAATCGACGAGGAGCGGCTGCGAATCGTGCGCGTGACGCCGCAGCACCGTCGCGAGATCGAGCGG
>JAKOWB010000112.1 GCA_029781795.1 Pseudomonadota bacterium
CAACCAGTGCGCCAGGCTGATCGCCAACGCGGTCATCTTCTACAACTCGGCCATCCTCTCGCGGCTGCTGATGAAGTACGAGGCGAGCGGCAACGCCAAGGCGCACGCTCTCCTGACCCAGATATCGCCGGCGGCCTGGCGGCACATCCTGCTGAACGGGCATTACACCTTCCAGAGCGACGGCAAGATGATCGACCTGGAGGCGCTCGTGGCGGGGCTGGAGCTGGGATGACGGAAATTTCGGCGGTTCTGGCTTAGAACCCCTGACTACGAATTGCTGGTGGCTCGCGAGTTGCGCGAGCACGGCTTTTGGCGACGGGCCTGGATGTTCGGCAGCCTCGCCCGGGAACACCTGGCGGACGGCCAACGCCATTCACGCAGCTGAACCTAAGGCCGGTCTCGGCCAAGTCAGCGGGCCGGCCAGGAGCCAGCCGCACGGCGCCATCGACATTGCTGCGCCGGGCGACTCGGCGTACTGTGGCCAGTTGCTCGTCCCCTCACCGCATAGAACACAACTTCTCTTGCGGCTTGAGCACAACTTCTGTTGCACGAGCGCGCTCTGGGCGCCCTCCCTGCCCCTCCGGGCGGCTTGCTGCCTTGATAAACTTTATTATCAAGGCACAGGAAAAAGCCCGACAATCCGCCCCGTTCGTGGCAGATCCTTGTGCGACAAGCACTTGGCGCGATGCCAGCAGAGTTCAACGCTGAACGGCGACGCGACGAGCTGCTACCGACGCATCCGCACTGACCGGCCACGCCCGACACGAACGACCGCATGACCGACCGCACGAAGCACCGCAAGCCGGCTCGCTCCGCCGCCGCCGGCCGGCGCCTGGGCACCCAGCGGCTGGCCTTCGTGCGCAGCTGGGCCGAGGGCCTGGACCTGGTCGACGCCTGGAACCGCTACCTCTACGTCGACGGCGCCGGCGACGGCCGGCGGGCCCGCGGCGAACTGAAGCGGCTGCTCGACGAGCTCGGCGGCATCGCCCGCGCCAATGGCCGGCCCGATCTGGCCGCCCTGCTCCGCCGCGATCCCGAGGCCATCCCGGACACCGGGCCGAAGGTGCCGACGCTGGAGGAGTTCGCTGCCCAGCAGCCGGCCGACTACTACAGCGAGGCCGAGCTGATCGAGCTGTACCAGCAGGAGCACGGCGGGCAGGGCGGCAGCGCCGACTCGCGCAGCGCCGCCCGCCGCCGGCAGCGGCTGCGCGAGCGCCTGGTCGAGGCGGTGAAGTGGCTCGAACGTGTCGGCGCCCGGGACCCGGCGCCGGCCGATGCCGTCGCGGCCTGGCTGGACGAGCGTCTAGCGGCAAGGCTCGCGGTGGTCGGCATCCAGCGGCTCGAGGAGCTGGTCTACTGGATCCGCACCAAGGGCTACCACTGGTACCGCGGTGTGCCGAAGATCGGCCCGGAGGGCGCGGCGCGGATCGTGCGCTGGCTGCGCGAGCACGAGGCCACGCTGGGCGCCCTCCCCTACCCTGCCCTCGTCCCGGCGGCACGGATCGACACCGCCGCCCTCACCCCGCCGCCGCGCACTGGCATCGTGCCGCTGGAACGCTTCGCCCCGCCCTCCTCGCTCGACGGCTCGCTGGGCGCGAACCGGGCGCCGGTGGAGCGCTGCAAGATCAAGGCGGTCAACGACTACGAGGCGATCCAGGCCTGGCTGCGGCTGCGCGTCCAGGGCACCCACACCTGGC
>JAKOWB010000118.1 GCA_029781795.1 Pseudomonadota bacterium
GGAGCACTTTCCCCGGATCGAAGACGCGATCGCCGCGGAGCGCCAAGTGAAGGGGTGGCGGCGCGAGAAGAAGATCGCGCTGATCGAAGGCAGGCTCGGCGACTTGCCAGGGTTGAGCAGATGGAGAGGATAGACCGCGTCTCGTGGCTCATCCTTCGAGACGCCGCCTGCGGCGGCTCCTCAGGATGAAGTCGGTGCAAAGGCAGAAAACATACTGTCCCCATCCTTAAAGACGCAATCCTACAGGCCCTACCCCTTCCCCGGCCGGCGCAGCTCGTTCATCAGCTCGAGCTGGATTTCCTGGATCTCGATCAGGCGGTCCCACTGGTGGCGCAACAGGTGGTCCAGCTTCTCGTGCAGCTGGCGAATCTCCAGCTCGGCCTTGAGGTTGATCTGGTAGTCGTTGCGCGCGCGCAGGCGGTCGCGCGCCTCCTGCCGGTTCTGGCTCATCATGATGATCGGCGCCTGGATGGCGGCGAGGCAGGAGAGCATGAGGTTGAGGAAGATGAAGGGATAGGGGTCGAAGGGCTTGGCCAGCAGGAAGCCGATGTTCACCGCCATCCACAGCAGCAGGAACACGAAGAAGGCGATGATGAAGCGCCACGAGCCGCCGAAGTCGGCGACCCTGTCGGCCATGCGTTCGCCCAGCGTCGCCGCGGTCTGCCACTCCTTCTCCACGTCGACCACGACGCTCTCGTGCTGCGCCAGGCTCTGCACCACCTCCTGCTCCAGCGCCGAGAGCTCGCCGCGGTCGGCCTGGATCAGCGTGTGGACATAGGCGTTGCGGTAGCGGTTCAGGTCCTCGCGGCAGAGCCAGCCCTCGCCGCTCCAGTCGGGATGGGCCCGGCGGATCTCCGCCGCCACGCTGGGCCGCACCAGTTCGGCCGGCACCAGCTCGGTCTCGGCGAAGCGGCGACCGCAGAGGCCGCAGGGATGCGATGGGGTCTTTACCTTCGCCATGGCAGGGACTCGGCGGTTTCCATTTCTCCAGTCCTAAGTCGGCGCCTTCGCGGGCCTTGCGGCAAGGCCCTCCCTGCCGTCAGGATCGCCGCAGCTTCGCCTGAGGAGTTTCCGGCCATGACGCTGCTCGCCCACCAGACCGACCTGCGCTTCCCCTCCATCGCCAAGGGCGAGGCCAAGGTGCACCCTGTGCCGCTGGTCGAGGCCACGGCCGAGAGCCTGAAGGGCTTCGGCGAGATCGTGCCGGACTTCGCCACCTCGAAAGTGACCATGACGCCCTGGCCGCTGCAGGGCTGGCGCCCCATGTCGCCCGGCGTCAACGGCAACGAGGCGGGCGAGACCGCCGGCGCCTTCTCCATGTGGGCCGAGGGCGGCGTGCTGTTCGGCCGCAACGAGGCGGTGAAGCGCGCCTACATCATCGGCTGGTACGACGACCCGGCCGTCGCGGCGCAGGACAAGGAGCCGCCGTCGCGCGACAGGCTCTACATCTACCAGGCCAACTACCACCCCGACGGCGGGCAGATCTGGTGCCCGCGCGACGGCACGCCCTTCGTCGCCGTGCTGGCCAAGACCGGCGACGACGTGCGGCCCGGGGACTTCGTCGCCTTCCGCTGCGACGGCAGCTTCGGCATCCAGATCCTGCCCGGCGTCTGGCACCAGCCGGCCGCGCCGGTCGGCCCGCGCATGACGATCGACAACAAGCAGGGCAAGGTCCACGCCTGCGTCGACTTCGACTCGCTGGTCGAGTTCGGCTGCTACCTGGAAGTGCCGGTGGTGTGAGCGCCTGCCTACTCTGGAACCAGAATGGTTTCCTTTTCTAGAAACAATTGCCTGTCGAGAAAACCATCGGTCGCCTGCGCTTCGATGACTCTAATATCCTGCTCCACCGCAGCTTTCGCGTCCGCCGGGGCAGTGCCTTTAGACACTGTCTTGAATATCTCCCCATAAATCTTTAGAGCCGCTTCAGTAAAATTGTCGACCGATTTGCGGTCACCATTTACCCCGGTAATGGCAATCTTAGATTCTTTTAAGGTCTTGTTGACTTCCGCCTCAATCGTAGATGGCAAACATTTGTCCAGATACTCACGTATTCCGCCGATGGCTGCGGCCTTTGTTACAACGTAATTCTCAGGTTCGGCATACTTCGCTCTCACTGCATCTTGCAGCTTTACTACCATGCCCTTAACAGTGGAAGGATCGAGTTGATACAATAAAGAGTCGTAGTAAACATCTAGAGAACTACTAGCAAAACCAAGTCCACCGGCCAGTGCTACGAGGGCGGTTAGCGGTGCTTCAAATACTCCAAGAAGTCCGGCTGCAACGGCATTGGTAATAGAAAACTCTTTGCCAGTCGCTATCTGCGACCTCCTGGCCCAGAATATTGCCTCCATATACTGAGAACAGCGATAGTCAACATAATCTATCCCAAATTCAAATATCTTTTGCCATTTAATAGAGTTATCATTGGAAATATTCTCCCACAATTCATCTTTTGCCTTCCCCAGTTCTTGAGATTTCTGCGATCTTGCTAATCTTAGCGCTTCAATTGTATCCAACACTCCTTGAAGTTCAGGTTTTGAGTCTACTGCTTCGGCTAGTTTCTTCTTAGCAATGTCGATTGATTCACCAAGAACCTTTATTGAGGCTTTCAGGCCAGCAATGTTGGCTTTCTTTCGAAGGAGTGCAAGCTCTTGTACAGAGTCAGAGTATAGAACGAAATCTTCATCTATAGGAACGACGTTACCACTTTGATCTTTTTTGTTGAATCCTGCTGACAGAGCGAGCTGATACAATATTGCATTCTGCGAATCTTTATAACTCTTAACCTCAGCGTCAGAAAATCCGAAGGACGCTCCTTTGACCAACAAACCGTCTCGGACCCCAGGCAACACGTCGCAGGCAGCGAGTGACAGACCCAACAAAGACGCTACTAATATCTTCATTGTAGCCTCCTCTTACACCTATTAAGTAAGAGGCTATATGGAAAAACCTTGCCCGTCAGCAGGCATTTCTCTCTACGCCGCCGCCTTCTCCGGGAACAGCGGCGGCAGGGTACCGAGGGCCTTGGCCTCGGCGCAGGCGGCGGGCAGGTCCTGCTCGATGACACCGAGAAGCTGCTGCCAGTCGCTGAGCACGTAGTAGAGCGGCTGCAGGATGTCGATGCGATAGGGCGTGCGCAGCACGGTCACCAGGTCGAAGGGCTCGCGCCGCGCCTCGGCCGCGTCGAGCGACCAGGGCGTCTCCTTGAACGAGGAAAGGATGCCGGCGCCGTAGATGCGGCGGCCGGGCCCCATGTCGATCAGCCCGAACTCCACGGTGAACCAGAAGAGGCGCTGCAGGCGCCACAGCAGCTTCTCGGGCAGGCGCAGCGCCACCTCGCCGTAGTGCTGGATGAAGTCGGCATAGACCGGGTGCGTCAGCATCGGGCAGTGGCCGAAGACCTCGTGGAAGATGTCCGGCTCCTCGATGTAGTCGAGGTCCTCGGGCCGGCGGATGAAGGTCGCCACCGGGAAGCGGCGCCGCGCCAGCAGGGCGAAGAAGCGCTTGGGCGTGATCAGCGCCGGCACGGCCTCGACGCCGAAGCCGGTGGCGCGGGCCAGGGCGGCGTCGACCTCGGCCAACTGCGGCACATGGTCGGGCGCAAGGCCGAGCTGCGCCACGCCTTCCTGGAAGGCATCGCAGGCGCGGCCGGGCAGCAGCGCCATCTGCCGGGTATAGAGCCGATACCAGGTGGCATGCTCGGCCGCGCCATAGGCGATGCGCCCGTCGGGTCCGGGCAGCGGCGAGACGTAGGTCGTGTGCTTGGCCATGCCCATAGATTTAGGCGCGGGCGCGGGCAAAGACTTTTCTATCTTGTGATGCAAGGCCGCCTCGCTGGATAATTTATGCGCCAACAATGGAAATAGCGCATAGATGATCGAACTGGACGAAACCGACCGCCGCCTGCTGCGCATACTGCAGCGGGACGCCAGTCTAGCCACCGCCGAGCTGGCCGAACAGGTCGGCCTGTCGCAGGCGCCCTGCTGGCGCCGCATCAAGCGGCTGAAGGACGAAGGGGTGATCCAGGCCACCGTCGCTCTGGCCGACGCCAGGGCGCTGGGCCTCGGCGTCACGGTCTTCGCCACCGTCACGCTGGAGGAGCACAGCGAGCGCGCCACCGCCGCCTTCGAGGCGGCGATGCGCGCCGCGCCCGAGGTGCTGGAGTGCTGCGCCGTGACCGGCGACCGCGACTACTGGATCAAGCTGGTGGTGGCCGACATCGAGGACTACGACCGCTTCCTGACGCAGCGCCTGCTGCACCTGAAGCTGGTGCGCTCGGTCAACTCCCGCTTCGTGCTGCGGGCGATCAAGATGACGACGGCGCTGCCGGTCTAGGCGGTGGCAGGCTGAGCGCCGCCTCCTCGCGGGCGAACTCCTCGACCACGAAGGCGTGGAAGGCGGCGACCTTCGGCTGCTTCAGGCCGCCCGGCAGCGTCACGAACCAGTAGCCGTAGCCCTGTTCCAGCGAGTGCGGCAGCGGCATGACCAGGCGCCCGGCGGCGACGTCGGCCGCCGCCATGGTGCGGGTGCCGAGCGAGACGCCCTGCCCTGAGACCGTCGCCTGCAGCAGCGCGTTGCTGTCGTCGAAGGTGGTGCCGCGCCGCGCCATCGCCGGGTCGAGGCCGGCGACCAGCATCCACTCGCGCCATTCCTCCGTGTTCTCGTCGTGCAGCAGCGGCACCTTGGCCAGGTCCTCGGCGCGCTGGATGCGCGCCGCCACCTCCGGCGCGGCGATCGGCACGAGCTGCGCCGGCGCCAGCAGCTTCGCCTCGACCCGGGGCCAGCCGCCGCGCCCCCAGCGCAGCGCCGCGTCGATGCCGTCGCGCGCCAGGTCCAGGGTCTGCACCGTGTGGCGGATCATCAGCTCGATCTCGGGGTGCCTGGCGGCGAAACGGCCGAGCCGCGGCGCCAGCCAGCGCGCGCCGAACGAGGGCGTGGTGGTGACGGTCAGCAGGCGCTCGCCGCGACCCAGGTCGTCGACCGCGCGGGTCAGCGCGTCGAAAGCCTGCGAGGCGGCGGCCAGCAGGCGCTCGCCGGCCGGGGTCAGGTCGAGGCGCCGCGTGGTGCGGTGGAACAGCGGCAGGCCGAGCTGCTCCTCCAGCGTGCGCACCTGGTGGCTCACCGCCGCCTGGGTGACGTGCAGTTCCGCCGCCGCCTTGGTGAAGGAGCGCAGGCGCCCCGCGGCCTCGAAGGCGCGCAGCGCGGAGAGGGAGGGAAGCCGGGCCATATATATGAATCCTGCTTATAAATTCAGACAGGAAGTCTCGTTTGTCAACTTGGGCAGCCGGCCAGATATTTGCTGGCAAGAGAGCGGTTTCGCACCGCCCGCCCGAGAGACAAGGAGATAAGCCATGTTCAAGGACATCACCGACGTCATGCTGGCCCGCGCCTATGCCGTGGATTTCATGTTCCAGTCGCTGCCGCCGGCCGAGCCGCGCCCCAGCCGCCACCGGATCCGCCGCGCCCTGGCCTGGGGCCTGCGCAAGGGCGGCCGCGCCCTCACCTGGAGCGGCGAGCGCATCGACTGGCACCCGGCGAAGGCGGCGTGAGGCTGAGAGCCCGCGCCCGTATTAGCCCTCCCCCTCGATGGGGGAGGGTTTACAGACAAGAGGGAGTGATTGGGGCGCTGAGGCAAGGCTGCAATGGCAAGGCAGCAGGTGAACTGACGGCGATGCATCGCTAAGCTCCGCGCCCGAAGCGGAGGGAGCTCACAGCGCATCATGGCAGTTGAGACAAGGCCCGGCCTCGGCCTGGCGGTCGATATCGGCGGCACCTTCACCGACTTCGTGCTGGAGGCGCCCTCGGGGCGCCGCACGCTGAAGCTGCTGACCACGCCCGAGGCGCCCGAGCGCGCGGTGATGGAGGGCGTGCGGCAGCTGCTCGCCGCCGGCGGCCACAAGCCCGGCGAGGTCACGCGCTTCCTGCACGGCACGACCCTGGCGACCAACGCGGTGATCGAGCGCAAGGGCGCCAGGACCGCGCTGGTGGCGACCGAGGGCTTCCGCGACATCCTGGAGATCGCCGACGAGGGGCGCTACGACCAGTACGACCTGGAGATCGAGAAGCCCAAGGCCCTGGTGCCGGCGGCGCTGCGCTTCACCCTGCCCGAGCGCGTCGACGCCAAGGGCCGGGTGCTGAAGCCGCTGGACGTTGCGGCGCTCGACGCGCTGGTCCCGGCGCTGAAGGCCGCGAGGGTCGAGAGCCTCGCCATCGCCTTCCTGCACAGCTACGCCAACCCGGCGCACGAGATCGCCGTGGCCGAGCGCCTGGCCGCCGCCCTGCCCGGCCTCTGGATCAGCCGCTCCAGCGAGGTCTGCCCGGAGATCCGCGAGTACGAGCGCACCTCCACCACCGTCGCCAACGCCTATGTGCAGCCGGTGATGGCCGGCTACCTGGGGCGGCTGCAGACCGCGCTGACCCAGATCGGCCTCGCCTGCCCGGTCTTCATGATGACCTCGGGCGGCGGCCTCACCACGCTGGAGACGGCGCGGCGCCTGCCGGTCCGCCTGGTGGAAAGCGGCCCGGCCGGCGGCGCGCTGCTGGCGGCGCGGCTGGCCAAGGAACTGGGCCTCGCCCGTGTCCTCTCGTTCGACATGGGCGGCACCACGGCGAAGATCTGCCTGATCCACGACGGCACGCCGCAGGTCGCCCGCGCCTTCGAGGTCGACCGCTCGGCGCGCTTCCTCAAGGGCTCCGGCCTGCCGCTGCGCATCCCGGTGATCGAGATGGTGGAGATCGGCGCCGGCGGCGGCTCGCTGGCCGGGGTCGACGCGCTGGGCCGCATCACCGTGGGGCCGGAAAGCGCCGCCTCGGTCCCCGGCCCCGCCAGCTATGGTCGCGGCGGCACGCGGCCGGCGGTGACCGACGCCGACCTGGTGCTGGGCCGCCTGGACCCCAAGGGCTTCGCCAACGGCCTCTTCGACCTGCAGCCGGCACTGGCCGAGCAGGCATTGCTGGCCCATGTCGGCGAGACGCTGGGGCTGGACGCCCGGCAGTCGGCGCTCGGCGTCAGCGAGGTGGTGGACGAGACCATGGCCAGCGCCGCCCGCGTCCACGCGGTCGAAAGCGGTGCCACGCTGGCCGGCCACACCATGATCGCTTTCGGCGGCGCCGCGCCGCTGCATGCCGCGCGCCTGGCCGAGAAGCTGGAGATCGACCGTATCGTGGTGCCGGCCGATGCCGGCGTCGGCTCGGCCCTCGGCTTCCTCGCCGCGCCCTTCGCCTTCGAACTGCTGCGCTCCTTCCACCTGCCGCTGACGGCCGAGGCGCTGGCCGGCGTGAACCCGCTGTTCCACGAACTGCGCGCCGAGGCGCTGGCCCTGGTCGAGGCCGGCGGCCGTGGCGGCGCCATCGAGGAGAGCCGCGTCGGCTGGATGCGCTACCAGGGCCAGGGCAGCGAGATCCCGGTGGCGCTGCCGGCGCGCGACCTCGGGGCCGGCGACGTGGCGGGGCTGCGCGCGGCCTTCGCGGCGGTCTACCGCCGCCTCTTCGAGCGCGTCAGCCCCGGCGGCGCCATCGAGGTGCTGAGCTGGTCCATCACCCTCGGCACGCCGGCCCCGCCGGCCGAGCGCCTGGCCGAGCCCGGCCCCGGTGGCGCGGCGACGCCGGCCGGCCGGCGCGACCTGCTGGAAGCCGCCAGCCGCAAGACCGTCACAGCGACCACCTACCGCCGCGAGGCGCTGGGCCCCGGCCAGACCCTGCCCGGCCCCTGCCTGGTGGAGGAGGCCAATACCACGACCCTGGTGCCGCCCGGCTTCACCGCTAGACTGGGCGGCGGCGGGCACCTGATCCTGGAGCGTGACCGATGAGCCACTCGATCCTCGACCTGCAGCTCATGTGGGACCGCCTTTCGGCGGTGGTGGAGGAACAGGCGCGCGCCCTGCAGCGCACCTCCTTCAGTCCCATCGTGCGCGAGTGCGGCGACCTCTCGGCCGGCGTCTTCGACCCCGAGGGACGGATGCTGGCGCAGGCGGTGACCGGCACGCCGGGCCACGTCAACTCGATGGCCGAGAGCGTGGTGCACTTCCTGGCGGCCTTCCCGCCCGCGACCATGCGGCCGGGCGATGCCTACATCACCAACGATCCCTGGAAGGGCACCGGGCACCTCAACGACTTCGTCGTCACCACGCCGGTCTTCCGCGGCGGCCGGCTGGTCGCGCTCTTCTCCTGCACCTCGCACATCACCGACATCGGCGGCATCGGCTTCGGGCCCGACGGCACCGACCTCTTCATGGAGGGGCTGGCGCTGCCCTTCCTGAAGCTGATGGACGGCGGCAAGGTGAACGAGACGCTGATCGCCATCGCCAAGGCCAACACGCGCCTGCCGATCGACACCGAGGGCGACATCTACTCGCTGCTGAACTGCAACGACGTCGGCAGCCGGCGCCTCTTGAAGCTGATGGACGAGTTCCGGCTCGACGACCTGTCCGGCCTCGGCCGCCACATTTTCGAGAGCACCGGCCGCGCCATGCGCCAGGCCATCGGCGCGCTGCCACAGGGCACCTGGCGCTACGCCATGACGCTGGACGGCTATGACAGCCCGATCGAGCTGCAGGCGACAACGACGGTCGCGGCGGATCACGTCGCGGTCGACTTCACCGGCACCTCGGCCCAAGTGACGCACGGCATCAACGTGCCGCTGGCCTATACGCGCGCCTACACCGCCTTCGGCCTGATGTGCGCCATTGCGCCCCGGGTGCCGAACAACGCCGGCTCGCTCGGTGCCTTCCGCATCACCGCGCCGGAGCGTTCGATCGTCAACGCGCTCTATCCGGCGGCGGTCTCCACCCGCCACATCATCGGCCAGATGCTGCCGGACATGGTCTTCGGCTGCCTGTCGCAGGCGGTGCCGGACCGCTGCCCGGCCGAGGGCACGAGCTGCCTGTGGAACATGACCTTCCGCAACGCGCCGGCCGCCAAGGGCCAGCGCTTCGCCTTCACCATGACCAGCAACGGCGGCACCGGCGCGCGGCCGGGCAAGGACGGCCTCAACGCCACGGCCTTCCCGTCAGGCGTGCGCGGCACGCCGGTGGAGATCGTCGAGGCGCAGACGCCGCTGGTCTTCTGGCGCAAGGAGCTGCGCCCCGGCAGCGGCGGCGGCGGCAATCACAAGGGTGGCGACGGCCAGGTCATCGAGGTGGCGCACGGCGAGGGCGAGCCCTTCGAGATCCTCGCCGCCTTCGACCGCATCGCCTATCCGCCGCGCGGCCGCGACGGCGGCGCCGACGGCGCGGCCGGCGCGCTGGCGACCGATGGCGGGCGCCGGCTGCGCGGCAAGGGCACGCAGCGCATCGAGCCGGGCGAGCGCCTGGTGGTGCAGACCCCGGGCGGCGGCGGCCTCGGCCGGCGCGAAGCGGCGGAATAGCAACGCCCCGGCGTGGCGCGCCGTCAGAAATGCACGCCGAGGCCGAAGAGGACGTGGTGCGTGTTGATCGCCGAGATCTCGGCCGTGCCGCCGTTCGGCGCCGGCAGCTCGGTCTGGCCGACGTGGGTGAAGCGGTACTCGGCGAAGAGCCCCAGGTGTGTGTCGCCCCACACCGTGAAGGGCAGGAAGCGCAGGCCGACGAAGGCGTCGACGCCGGGGCCGGTCCACTTGTCCTCGGCGCGGATCGCGTCCTTCTGCCCGACCAGGAACATGTCCGGCACCAGGCGTACCGCCGAGAGGCCGCCACCGCCATAGAGCTGCACCTTGCCCTCGGGCGTATCCTCGTCCTTGAGGAAGCCTTGCCGCGCCGTGACGTTCAGCGAGTAGATGTTGACGCCGTTGCTGATCTCGAAGCCGTCGACGTAGGTGCCGAGCGGCACCTTGCCGCCCGCCGGCGCGCCGAGGTAGCTGCCCGAGGTGCCGACCGTCCTGTCGGTCTGGGCGATCATCTTGTAGTGCAACACGTCGATCTCGATGCCGAAGGGTCGGAGCGCCGGATTCTCGAAGTAGTAGCCGAGGCGTCCACCGTAGTAGGGCGGCAGATGGAAGGGCTTGCCCTCGTAGGAGATGCCGCTGATCGAGAGATCGGTGCCGAGCCCGGGCTGGCTGATGTCGAGGTCGTCGTCCTGGGTGAAGGACAGGCCCGTGTAACCGTAAAGGTAGAACTCGGCCTGGGCCGGCGCGCTGGCCAGTCCCGCGATGACGGCAAGCGCCGCGCAGCAGATTCGATACATGGTCCGACACCCCGCGTGCTGATTCGCGCGTATGCCGCTCCTGGCCCTCAACGCCAGACGGTGGCATCACTTCGGCAAAGGCTAACAAGTCATGCCGCGCCGCAGCAAGCACTGTACCGGCCTGGGCGCGAGACCCTTCCAGCCGTCCCCGCCGTCAGGCCTCAGGCAAGCTGGGCGCGCACAACCGGCGCTGGCGGGTCGCCGGCCCCGCGCGGCAGGCACCAGGCCGCCGTTGCGAGAAGGAGAGCGGCACCCGCCAGCAGCCAGAGCAGTGCCCCGAAGCCCTGGCCTTCGCGATAGAGCCAGGCGATCAGCGGCACGGTCGCGATCGAGGCGGAGAAATAGACGGCATAGACCACGCCATAGGCACGGGCGCGGATGGCGGGCGAGGTCACGCGCTTGACCAGCGTGTCGCCGACCGGGATCTCGGCGAAGATCAGCGTGGTGAGCAGCAGCGCGGCCGCGACCTGGACCCAGCCGCCGGTCAGGGCCAGCAGCACCAGGGCGGCGACCTGGCCGTTGATCAGCCAGCCCGCCAGCGGGCGCACCGCCACGCGGTCGAGCAGGCGACCGGTGACGAGCTGGCTGAAGGCGGCGAGGGCGAAGATCAGGCTGGCCACGGCACTGGCCGACAGCAGGCCCTCGCCGTCGTCCGTCGCCCCACCGTGGGCCAGCGCGTCGTCGATCAGCTTGGGCAGCGCGACGGTCAGCGCGTTGAAGAGCAGGCCGCCGCAGAAACCGCCAGCCAGCATGAAGAACAGCACGCGCACCAGAGCGCCGCGCGGCACGCCACCGCTGCCCGTCTCCTCGACCCGGTGCGCCGCCGCCGGCCGGCGTGCCTGGCCGAGTTGCAGCAGCCCGCAGGCCAGCGCCAGGACGGCCGGCAGCGCGAAAGCGGCGCGCCAGCCCCAGCCTTCGGCCAGGGCGGCCGCCACCAGGGGCGCGGCGGCGACCCCCATGTTGCCCCAGACGCCGTTGACCGCGATGGCGCGGCCGGTGGCCCGGGTCTCCTCGGCGAGCTGGGCGATCCCGACGGGATGATAGATCGCCGCCGCGGCGCCGATCACCGCCAGCCCGGCGGCCAGCATCAGCGTGCCTTCGGCCAGCGCGGCGATGGTCGCGCCCGCGGCGAGACCGAAGAAGAAGAGCGCGATGAGCCGCGCCTTGGGCCAGCGGTCGCCGGCCCAGGCCGCCGGCAGCGTCAACGCGGCGAAGGCGACGAAGCCGGCGGTGGAGGGCAGCAGCAGGTCGCCGTAGCCACCATCGCCCTGCCGCTCCAGCGTCAGCACGACGGTGGGGTAGAGCAGCAGGAAGAAGTGCGTCTGGAAATGTCCGAGGTTCAGCAGCAGATGTCGCATGGCGAGAGGACAGCAGAGGCGGCGCTGGCCGTCTTGCGATAGACTGCCAGGAAATGTTCAGACCCGGCCAAAGCGCCGGCCGGCCTGTGAAGGGCCACGCCGAAGACTTCGCCACCGGCCACGACACCGGCTGGCACCGCCATCCGCGTGCCCAACTGGTGCACGCGCTGAGCGGCACGCTGACCTGCGAGACCGTGGACGGCACCTGGATCGTGCCACCCGACCGCGCGGTCTGGATCCCGCCTGGCCGGCGCCATCGCCTGGTGGCGTCCGGCGCCGTCGCCGCCCGCCTGCTCTACCTGCGCGCCGGGCTGTGGGACGGCGGGCCGCGCTGCCGCGTGCTGTCGGTCGGCCCGCTGCTGCGCGCCCTGGTGCTGGCCGGATGCGCACCGCCGCCGCGCAGCGACTCGGCCCGCGCCGCGGAAGCCCGCCGCGTCGCCGTGCTGCTGGACGAGCTGGCGGCGGCGCCCGACGCCGGCCTCTATCTGGCGCCGGGCCGCGACCCGCGCCTCAGGCGCCTGACCGCCGCGCTGCTGGCCGACCCGGCCGACGGCCGCGACCTCGCCGCCTGGGGCCGCGCCGTCGGCGCCAGCCAGCGCACGCTGGCGCGGCTCTTCCCGGCAGAGACCGGCCTCACCTTCATCGCCTGGCGCTGGCGGGCGCGGCTGGTGCGCGCCCTGGCGCTGCTGGCCGCCGGACGCCCGGTGACCCTGGTCGCGCTGGACCTCGGCTACGCCGGACCCAGCGCCTTCATCCAGGCCTTCCGCCGCGAACTCGGCACCACGCCGGGCAGACTGCGGCGGGCCGGCGGCGCCTAGCGACGAATTCCGTGGCCGGAGCGCCCGGCCCTCGCCTAAGAGAGGCGCATGGCCTCCCTCCTCCGCCCGCGCCATGCGCACGAGCATGGCAAGGTGACCTTCGTCGAGCTCTTCTTCGACCTGGTCTTCGTCTTCGCCGTCACGCAGCTGTCGCACCGGCTGCTGCAGCATCTCGACGTCAAGGGCGCGCTGGAGACCGGACTGCTGCTGCTGGCGACCTGGTGGGTCTGGGTTTTCACCGCCTGGGTCACCAACTGGCTGGACCCGGAGCGCACGCCGGTGCGCCTGCTGCTCTTCGTCCTGATGCTGGCGGGGCTGGTCTATTCCACCGCCCTGCCCGAAGCCTTCGGCGCGGCGGCGCCGGCCTTCGCCCTCGCCTATGTCGCCATGCAGGTGGGGCGCAGCCTCTTCATGCTCTGGGCGCTGCGGGGCGGCGCCAGCCCCGGCAACCTCAGGAACTTCCAGCGCATCACGCTCTGGCTCGCCAGCGCCGGCCTGCTGTGGATCGCCGGCGCCTTGGTCGAGGCGGCACGGCCCTGGTTCTGGCTGGCGGCGCTGGCGGTCGAGTACGCCGGTCCCGCGACCGGCTTCCGCACGCCGGGACTCGGCCGTTCGACAGTCGAGGACTGGACCGTCGAGGGTGCGCACCTGGCCGAGCGCTGCGGCCTCTTCGTCATCATCGCGCTGGGCGAGTCGATCCTGGTGACCGGCGCCACCTTCGGCGCGCAGGGCTGGAGCGGCACGGCCATCGGCGCCTTCCTGGTGGCCTTCGTCGGCAGCGTCGCGCTCTGGTGGATCTACTTCGACACCGGGGCCGAGCGCGGCAGCCGCCGCATCGCCGCCGACGCGACACCCGGGCGCCTGGCGCGCGTCGCCTACACCTACTGCCACCTGCCGATCATCGCCGGCATCATCGTTGGCGCGGCCGCCGACGAGCTGCTGCAAGCCCATCCCCTGGGCCATGCCGAGCCGGCGGTGACGGCCTGCCTGCTGGGCGGGCCGGCGCTCTTCCTCGTCGGCAACATCCTGTTCAAGGGCGCGGTGGCAGGCCGCCTGCCGCTGTCGCATCTGGTCGGCCTGGCCCTGCTGGCGATCCTGGCCTTCCTGGCGGGCGATCTCGCGCCGCTGTGGCTCGGCGGCGCGGCCACGGCGGTGCTGCTGCTGGTGGCCGGCTGGGAGACCTGCTCGCTACGCCGCGGCGCCACCGTCGAGGGCGGCGGCGGGGTCTAGACCTCGCTCCTTGGCCCGCCCCGCAATGCCGCCCTACTCCGCCGCCGGCGCCATCTCCCAGGCGAAGGGCGCGCGACCCAGGACGCGGCGCACCATCGGCTCGAAGTGCGAGAGCGGCGCCGTGTCGTACTTCGGATCGAAGGCGTTCTGGTCGTACTTCTCGCAGAAGTCGGCGCAGGCCTCGAACCACTGGTGGCCGCGATAGCGCTCGCGCGCGTGCTGGTCCCAGCCGATGTGGTGCCAGAAGTAGATGCCCTGGAAGATGCCGTGGTGCTTGACGATCCAGTAGGTGCGCTCGCTGACGTAGGGGCGCAGCACCGACGCGGCGAACTCCGAGTGGTTGTCGGGGGCGATGCCGTCGCCGATGTCGTGCAGCAGCGCGGCGACGATCATCTCCTCGTCCTGGCCGTCGCGCTCCGCCAGGGTGGCGCTCTGCAGCGAATGCTCGAAGCGGGTGATCTGGTAGCCGGAGTCCGGCAGGTCGCCGGCCGCCTTGAGCAGCGCCAGCACGTTGTCGACGTGATGCGCCGCCTTGTGCGCGCGCTCGCGGCTCATCAGCAGGTCGTAGTCTTCCTTGGTGCCTTTGTCCATGTGCACGAAGCTGACGACGGTCATGGTCTGCTGCTCTCCTCTCAGGGGACCAGGGCCGGCGGCCCGGCCCAGCGTTGTGGCTTGAGCCTAGTGTGATCACCCGACAGCACGGCGGCAAGGTCGTCGCCCAGGCGCTCCAGCAGCGGGTCCCATGCGTGCAGCGCGGGCGGACGGTAGAGCTTCAGGCTGGGGTACCAGGGCGTGTCCTCGCGCCGCAGCAGCCAGCGCCAGTCGGGCACATAGGGCAGCAGCACCCAGCAGGGCACGTCCAGCGCGCCGGCGATGTGCACCGTGGTGTTGTCGATCGAGACCACGAGGTCGCAGCCCTTCACCTGCTCGGCGAAGGCGCCGAGGTCGGCCTTGGCGTCGACCGTATCGTCGTGCGTGACCTGGATGCCGTGCTGCTCGGCCAGCGCCCGCCGCTCCTCGGCCGTGTCGCCGTACTGCAGGTCGACCAGGCGCACGCCGGGCCGCGCCAGCAGGCGGGCCAGGCGCTCCAGCGTCAGCGAGCGCTTGCGGCCGGTGGCGCCGACCGACTTCCAGGAAATGCCGATGACGAGGCTGTCGCCGGGCTGGCGATAGTCGCGGGCGCGCCGCGGCTCGATATAGGGCGCGCGCGCCGGCACCGTGTCGATGCGCGTGCCGCAGGCCCGCGGCAGGCTGGCCAGCGGGAGTTGCAGGTCGTAGGGCGGCAGGTTCACCCCGGCGATGTTGACGTGCGGCAGCACCAAGATGCGCGGCCAGTGCCGGAAGGAATGGCGGACGAGGTCGAGCAGCGAGGTCTGCACCTCCAAGGTCAGCTCGGCCCCGGGATAGCACTCGGCCAGCAGCGGCAGGTAGCGGCAGAACTGCACCGTGTCGCCGACGCCCTGCTCCAGGTGCACCAGCAGGGCGCGATTGCCCAGGTCCTCGCCACGCCACAGCGGCGCCTTGAAGGGGCGGATCGAGGTCTTGAAGTCGCCGGTGCCCCAGCGCCGCTCGTAGCGCTCCCAGCCGACCGCCATGTCGCCGATCAGCAGGCGCACGTGGCTCTCGTTCCAGGGCGGCGTGGCGTCGTCGGGGGCGACCGCCTGGGCGCGGATCTGCATGGCCAGCGCCTCGTCGATGGCACCGGTCTCCTTCAGCGCGACGCCGAGGTTGGACAGCGCCTTGGCGTCGTCGGGCTGCAGCGCCAGCACCTTGCGGAAGACCTCGACCGTCTCCTGCTGGCGGTTCTGCGCCAGCAGCACCAGGCCGAGGTTGATGTAGCCGTCGACCTGCTGCGGCTCGGCGGCGATGGCCGCGCGGCAGGCGGCCTCGGCCTCGGGCACGCGGTCCAGCTTCAGCAGCGACTGGGCCCTGTTGGCCAGCGCGCGGCCATAGCCGGGGCGCAGGCGCACGGCCTCGTCCAGCGCCTCGATGGCGGCCAGGTGGTCGCCGGTCTGCTGCAGCGCCAGGCCCAGATTGTTGTGCGCCTCCGGCAGGTCGGGCTTCAGGGCGATGGCGCGGCGATAGGCGATGGCGGCGTCGCCGGCCTGGCCGATGCCCTTCAGGCAGACGCCGAGGTTCAGCCAGGCCTCGACATAGGCCGGCTCCTGGTCGACCACGCGCTTGTAGAAGCGCGCCGCGCCGCGCTGGTCGCCGGTGGAGGCGCGGGCGGCGGCATAGCGGAACAGCAGCCGCGAGTCCTTCAGACCCTGGCGGATCAGCGGCTCCAGCAGCGTGATGACCTCGGCGTGGCGATTGGCGCTCTGCAGCGCCTCGCAGAGCAGGCGCAGCGGCGGCGCCTGGTTCGGCTGGGCGCGCCAGAGCTTTTCGGCCAGGCGCGCGGCGCCCTGCCAGTCGCCCTCGCGCAGCAGGCGCTGCGCGTCCTCGAGCGTCGGCGTGGCCTCCAGCAGCGCGGTCATGGCGGCGACGCTAGCAAAGCTTTGCTGCCAGGGCATCGGCGACGGCGGCCAGGGGCGTCGCCCAGTCGCCGCGCGCCGGCTGCCGGAAGAGTCGGAGGCCGGGGTACCAGGGGCTGTCCGCGCGGCCGAGGAACCAGCGCCACGAGGGTGACTGGTGCAGCAGCAGCCAGGTCGGC
Source organism: Pseudomonadota bacterium (assembly GCA_029781795.1). Lineage (GTDB taxonomy): Bacteria > Pseudomonadota > Alphaproteobacteria > Kiloniellales > JACOMY01 > JAKOWB01. The sequence goes on from JAKOWB010000118.1 coordinate 16,218, forward strand.
CGGCCCAGGGCGCCGGCCAGGTGCGCCAGGGTGTTGTCGATGGTGATGACGAGGTCGCAGCCCGCCACCGCGTCGGCATAGGACGCGAGATCGGCGTCCGCCGCCGGCAGGCTGCCGACACGCGCCGGCAGCAGGGCGATGCCTTCACGCCGCAGCAGCAGCTTCTCGTCCTTGCGGGTGTCGCCGTACTGCAGGTTCACCAGCCTGAGGCCCGGCCGCTGCAGGCTGCGCGCCAGGTCGGCCAGCGGCAGCGAGCGGGCGGCGCCGTTCTGCGGATTGACCGTCTGCCACGAGACGCCGACCAGCAGCTCGCCGAGGCCGGCCGCCCGCGTCGGCTGCGGCGCATAGAGATAGGCCGGCGCCGCCGGGATGGTCTCCAGCCGCGTGCCCAGCAGCCACGGCAGGCTGCAGAGCGGCACCCAGCGGTCGAAGGGCGGCAGGTCGCTGCCGGCGCGGTCGGCGGCCTCGACCACCCGCACGCGGCGCGCGTTCTGGAACGAATAGGTCAGCAGCGCCAGGGCGCGCTTCGGCACCTCCAGCACGACGAAGGCCTCGGGGTGAAGGTGCGCCACCACCAGGGCGTAGCGGCAGAACAGCAGCACCTCGCCCAGGCCCTGCTCAGGGCTGATCAGCAGCGTCTCGCGCCCCAGCGGCCCGCCGTCCCACCTGGGCTGCGCAAAGGGCCGCGACTGGGCCTGGAAGGGCGGGGTGCGCCAGCGTGCCTCGTAGTGCTGCAGCCCCGCCTCGAAGTCGCCGGTCAGCAGCTCCGGCTCGGCCAGCAGCGCCTCGGCCTCGGCGTCGTCGGGATGGGCCTCAAGGTGCGCCCGCAGCAGCCGGATCGAGTCCGCGAACTGCATATCCCGATAGGCAACGACCGCGGCGTGCAGCCGATGCGACGGATCGTCGAGAATGCGGGGCGGGGACTCGGGCGCGACGGGCGCGTTCATGGCCGGCGAGAATCGGCGCCCGCCCGCCGCTTGGCAAGGGGCCTAGCGGTCCCGCCGGCGGCGGCGGCCGCCCTCCTCCGCCCGCTCGTTCAGCGCCTTCTTCGGCGGCGGCAGGGTGACCGCCTGGCTGAGGCTGGGGAAGGGGTCGGTGGCATGCGGCAGCGCCATGGCGTTGACGAAGTGCGCCTGGAAGTTCGGCTCCACCGCGGTCTCGATCTTCTCGACCTGCTTGACCACGCGCTCGATCTCGTCGCGCGCCTTCTGGTTCAGCAGGGCGATGCGCGCGCCGGTCGAGGCGGCGTTGCCGGCCGAGTGGACGTGGTCCAGCGGGCAGTCGGGGATCATGCCCAGGACCATGGCGTACTTGGTGTCGATGTGGCTGCCGAAGGCGCCGGCCAGCATGATGCGCTCGACCCGGTCGACGCCCAGCTTGTCCATCAGCAGGCGGATGCCGGCATAGAGCGCCGCCTTGGCGAGCTGGATGGCGCGCACGTCGTTCTGCGTGATGCGGATGGTCGGCTCGCCGGCGCGCAGCAGGTAGCTGAAGGTGCGACCGTCGGCCTCGACCCTTGGGGACTTCGCCGCCATGGCGCCGTCGACCGTGCCGTCGGTCGCCAGGATGCCGCTGAGGTACATCTCGGCGATCACCTCGATGATGCCGGAGCCGCAGATGCCGGTGACGCCGGTGCTCTCGGTCGCCTCGGCGAAGCCCGGCTCGTCGGACCAGAGGTCGCAGCCGATCACCTTGAACTTCGGCTCCAGCGTCAGGGGGTCGATGCGCACGCGCTCGATCGCGCCCGGCGCGGCGCGCTGCCCGCCGGAGATCTGCGCCCCCTCGAAGGCCGGGCCGGTGGGCGAGGAGCAGGCCAGCAGGCGGTGCTTGTTGCCCAGCACGATCTCGGCGTTGGTGCCGACGTCGACCATCAGGGTCAGCTCGTCGCGCAGGTGCGGCGTCTCGGAAAGGATGCAGCCCGCCGTGTCGGCGCCGACGTGGCCGGCGATGCAGGGCAGGATATAGACGCGCGCGTCCTCCTCGATCTCCACGCCGATCTGGCTGGCCCAGAGCGTCAGGCCGCTGTTCAGCGCCAGGGCGAAGGGCGCGCCGCCCAGCTCGGTCGGATCGATGCCGAGCAGCAGGTGGTGCATGATCGGGTTGCCGACGAAGGTGGCGTTGAGGATCGCCTTGCGGTCGATCCCGGCCTCGCGTGCCACCTCCTCGACCAGGGTGTTCACCGCCTCGCGCACCACCTGAGTCATCTCGGCGTCGCCGCCGGGATTCATCATCACGTAGCTGACGCGGCTCATCAGATCCTCGCCGAAGCGGATCTGCGGATTCATGATGCCGCTGGAGGCCACGACCTCGCCGGTGCGGAGGTCGCAGAGGTGCGCCGCGATGGTGGTGGAGCCGACGTCGACCGCCAGGCCATAGGCCTTGTCGTAGAAGCCCGGCCAGACCGCGGTGATGACCTGACCGCGATGCACCGCGACGGTCACCTGCCACTTGCCCTCGCGCAGCGACTTCTGCAGGTGGCGGATGACCTGCAGGTCGCACTCCAGATCCTTCAGGCCCCACTGCTCGGCCAGCGCCTTGCGCAGGCGCTCCAGGTCGCCGGTGGGGTTGTGCATGTCCGGCTCCTCCACCTCGACGAAGTGGAGGCGGATGGCGGGGTCCAGCTCGATGTCGCGCACCTCGGCGCGCTTGCGCACCACCTGCTTGTGCACCTGGCTGTCGGGCGGCACGTCGATGACGGCGTCGCCCAAGAGGCGCATCTGGCAGGAAAGGCGCCGGCCGGGCTTCAGGCCCTTCTTGCGGGCATAGCGCTGCTCCATCTCGCTGGCCGGCGAGACGTGGTCGGCGGTGGAGACGATGCCGTGCTTGGGGAAGTCGCCGGTGGAGACCAGGCACTGGCAGCGCCCGCAGATGGCGCGCCCGCCGCAGACCGAATCGATGTCGACGCCGAGCGAGCGCGCCGCCTTCAGCAGCGGCGTGCCGACCGGAAAGCGCCCGCGCCGGCCCGAGGGCGTGAAGACGACCAGGGCCTGGCGCGCTTCCGCGGGCCGGTCGACGGCGGGAGTCTCGGCTGGGGCGGCAGCGTCGGTCATGGTCTCGGGCGGCGGGCCTTACGCCGCGCCGCGGCGGCGGCGGCGCTCGCCCCGTTCGGCGCGGGCGTCGACGGCGCCCTCGGGCGCCGGCTCGCGGTAGACCTTGATCCACTTGGCGCAGTGCGCGTCCTTCTCCAGCAGCACGTCGCAGGCGCGCAGCGCCGCCATCTCTTCCGAGTGCAGCGGGTTCAGGATGGCCGAGGTCATGCCGAAGCCGGCGGCCATGGCCAGGAAGACGCCGTTCATCCAGTGGCGGTTCGGCAGGCCGAAGGAGATGTTGGAGGCGCCGCAGGTGGTGTTCACCCCCAGCTCCTCGCGCAGGCGGCGGACGATGGAGAAGGCCTGCTTGCCGGCGCCGCCCAGGGCGCCGATCGGCATGACCAGCGGGTCGACCACCACGTCCTCCTTGGGGATGCCGTAGTCGGCGGCGTGCTCGACGATCTTCTTGGCGACGGCGTAGCGCACGTCGGGGTCCTCGGAGATGCCGGTCTCGTCGTTCGAGATCGCGACCACCGCGGCGCCGTACTTCTTCACCAGCGGCAGCACCTGCTCCAGGCGCTCGGTCTCGCCGGTCACCGAGTTGACCAGCGCCTTGCCCTTGTAGACCGACAGCCCGGCCTCCAGCGCGGCGACGATGGAGCTGTCGATCGACAGCGGCACATCGGTCAGCGACTGCACCAGCTGCACGGTCTTGGCCAGGATCGCCGGCTCGTCGGCGAGCGGGATGCCGGCATTGACGTCGAGCATGTGGGCGCCGGCCTCGACCTGGGCGAGGGCGTCCTTCTCCACCGTGGAGAAGTCGCCTGCCGCCATCTCGGCCGCCAGCTTCTTGCGGCCCGTCGGGTTGATGCGCTCGCCGATGATGCAGAAGGGCTGGTCGAAGCCGATGACCACGCTCTTCTTCGCCGAGGAAACGACCGTACGGGCCATGCTGGGAAACTCCTGGATCGGGGTGTCGGGGCAGGGCGCGCCGGCCCCCTTGGCTGGCGCTACCCTTGCGCCACGCGTCCGGCGCGGGCTGGTGCGCCCGCGACATGGACTTTGCTAAACGCGCACGCCGCCCGGCGGCCGGCGCAGGGCCGCCCTACCAGGAGAGCTTGAGCGCGGCCTGGACGTCGAGACCGCTGACCTCCTCGCCGAAGCGGTAGCCGGCGTCGAGATGGAGCGAGAGATTGTTGCCGAGGTCGAGGACCGCGAGGCCGCCGCCCAGCTCGAAGGCGGTACCGCGCGTCGAGGTCTCGAAGGTGAGGCCCGAGGCGCTGGCCTCGCTGTCGCCGAGGAACTCGCGGCTGACGCCGAGCCGCAGATAGGGCGCGACGCCGTCGATCCGGGTGCCGAGCTCCACCGCCAGGCGGCCGACCAGCGACTGGCTGTCGTCGAGGCCGATGGGCACGTCGGCGCCGTCGGCGAAGTCGCCGCTCCAGCTATGCACGTAGGCCAGGCGGCCCGAGGGCTCGAGGTAGAGGCCGGCGAAGTCGAAGCGCCAGGCGGCCTCGCCCGCCAGTCCCAGGCTGGTCAGGCCGAAGTCGTCGTCCACCCCCTGGTAGGGCGCGCTGTAGTCGCCGCTGCCGGCGAGGAACTGCGCCACCAGGCCGGCCTTGAGCCCGCCGGCGCGATACCCGGCATAGACCCCGGCGCCGTAGAGCGAGAGGTCCAGCTTGGAGTCGCTGCCGTCGAAGTCGACCCGGCCCTGAGCCATGGTCCCCGCGACGCCCAGCAGCAGGCGGTCGCCGGCGGCGAAGAGGTCCCGTCAGCCGGCCGCGTCGTAGCCCGCCTGCAGGCCGTAGCTGTCCTGGTGGAAGTCGCTGTCGTGGCCCGGCGAGACCTCCAGGCCGGCGCCGAAACCGGCGAGCCAGCCGCCCAGGGCCAGACCGTCGCCGGCCGTGGCGCGCACCGCCTCCTGCGTGTCGGCGCGGCCCAGCGCCGCGCCCTGGCCGCCGCCTGGCTGGACGATGGCATCCGGCGCCCGCGGCCGGTCCAGCAGTCCGCCGAGCGCCGCCTGGCCCAGCAGGTTCGCGCCCTGGATCAGCGCCGCGTACTCGTAGACGCCGGGGAAGAAACTGGACTGCAGGCGATAGTCGTGGAAGGGCGTGAAGCCGAGCTCCTGGTCGCTCTCCTCCGGGTTCGACTGCGTCGCCGGCTGGTAGTCGTTGAGGTCGTAGGGGTCGAAGTGGACCACGTGGTACTGCCACGCGCCGGCGACCACCGGCCTGGCGAGCTGCACCGCGTCGGCGTCCGCCTGGCCCTTCACCTGCACGATGGAGATGCCGCGCTGATTGGGGTCGGTCGGGAAGCCCACGTCCTGGTCGGTATTGTCGCCAAGGCCGCCGGCGTTTTTGACGCTCACATAGGTGACGCCGGTCAGGTCGCCGGTCACCACCAGGCGGTCGGTGGCCTGCGCGAAGTTCGGCCCGCCGGCATCCAGCCGCACGTCGAGGAAGAGACCGCCGCCGTCGCTCTCCAGGTTGGAGATGACCATGCGGTCGTTGACCGCGAGGCCCGGCGCGGTCTCGCGCAGGTCGATCAGGCCGGCGTTGCGCAGCAGCTCCAGCCCCTCGACAAGCTGGCCGATCTCGCCGTCGGCCACGGTCGGCAGGCCCAGCACGCCGCCGCGCTCGATCACCACCAGGTCGTCGCCGTCGCCGAAACTGCTGCTGGCGGTGCTGCCGTCCAGGTCGCGCAGGCCGTCGCCGTCGGTGTCGGCGAAGAGGCGCAGGTCCAGCCGCCCGCCGTCGTGGACGTAGACCGTGTCGTCGCCCTCCCCGAAGACGAGCGTGCCGAGCGCCTGGCCATAGAGATGCAGCGTGGCATCGCCGCCGCCGGCGGCCGTGACGGCGAGGTCGGCGAGCGAGCCGACCGACCCGCCGGCGCGCACCGTCAGGGTCGCGGCCTCGCCGGCGGTCATGGCGACGCCGGCGGCCTGCGCCCCGCCCTCCACCCGGTCGAGGACGATGTCGATGCGATCGGACGCGACGGCGTAGATGCCCTGCGAGCCGAGGCCGCTCGCCTGCACCTCGTGCGCGTCGGCGAGGATGCTGCCGTTCAGCGCCTGCAGGTAGAGGCCCTGCGACACGAAGCCTCGGGTCTCCGCCCGGCCGCGCAGCGTCACCTCCAGGTTCGCGGCGGCGCCGATACCCTGGGCCAGGGCCTGGATGGCGGCCGCCGCGTCGCCTTCGGTCGAGACCGAGTCGGCGTCGATCACGATGCCGCTGGACTTGCTGAGTGCGAAGATGCCGTTGGCCAGGTCACCCAGGGTCGAGACCTTGCCGGCGCTGCGGATCCGCACGCCGCCGGTCCCGCCCTCGGCCTGATCGTCCGCCAGTATCGCGTAGGCGGCGTTGCCCTGCGTGGAGACGCCGGCGGCGGTGATGACGATGCCGCCGCTGCCGCTGTTCGACGCCAGGATACCGTTCGCGATCTCGCCCGCGGTGGCGACCGCGCCATGCGCCAGGATGGACACCGCGGCCGTACCCAGGCCGCTGCGGCCCGCGGCGATACCGAAGGCCAGGTCGCCCGCGGTCGAGACCGCCCCCGTCTCGATAGCGATGGCCGCGCCGGTGGTGGAGCCGACGTCGATGCCGCTGGCCTGGAGGCCGAGGGTGCTGATCGTCCCCTTGACCAGGATGTCGATGTCGCCGCGGCTCTGCCCGGTGATGCCGGTGGCGCCGAAGCCGGCGGTCGAGATGTCCTCGGCGACGATCTGCGTCGGCCCGCCGGCATTGCCGAAGAAGATGCCGAAGGCATCCTTGCCCTGCGTGCGCAACGGCCCCCCGGCCTCGATCGAAAGGCTGCCGGTGTCGAACAGCGAGGCCTCGATGGCGCTGCTGTCCTCGCCTCGCGTGCTGACGCCCTGGGTGCGGATGGTGAGCAGCCCGCCGCCGCTGCTGCCGACCACGCCCTGCGCCATGGCGCCGGTGGTCGTCACCTGTCCCAGCACAGTGATGCTCGCCGGGCCGAAGGCGGCGTTGCCCCGCACGCCGACGCCGCCGTCGCCGCCGGTGGTGACGGCGCGGGTGACAAGCTCGACGGACGTGCCGGCAACCTGGACGCCGAAACCGTCCTCGACCGAGACCGCGCCGGTCACCTCCACCTGGCTGGCGCCGGCGCCATTCACGGCGACGCCGTCGTTGCCGGCGCCGGAGACCTCGACCCCGCCGCTGCGCAGGGTGACGGCGCCGGCGTTGTTCAGCACCTGGATGCCGTTGCCGATGGCGACGATCTTCCCGACCTGGATATCGATAGCCTCGCCCGAGCCGCCGGTCTGGATGGCGGCGGTGAGGCCGCCACCCCCGGCGAGGATGTCGTGCGCCCGCACCGTGATCGGCCCGGTTTGGCTGATCGCCGAGATGCCGCTGCCGCCGCTGCGGATCGCGCCGCCGATGGCGATCGACAGCGCACCGTAGCTGCTGGCCGCCACGCCGGTGGAATTGAGGCCGTCGGTGGTGACGGCCTGCGCCGCGATGTCGACCGAACCCTGCAGGCTGGTGGCCCAGATGCCGGGCGCGCCGTCGCCCTGCGTGACCACCTTGTCGAGCGTCACGCTGACCGCCGCGGTGGAATTGCTGCCGAGCGCGCGCACGCCGGCCGCGCCGTCGCCGAAGGTCTCGACGGTGCGCGCCTCGACCGTCACGGCGCCCTGGCCGTCGGCGAGGATGCCGATGTTGTCGCTGCTCACCGTGCCCGCGGCCCGCACGGTCGTGGTGCCGCCGACCAGCAGGCTGGAAGCGAAGACGCCCATCGCGCCGGCCCCCGTCGCCAGCACCGAGCGCGTATCGACGGTGACATTGCCGCCCACGGCCTGAGCGAAGACCGCGGCCTGGGCATAGGGCGTGAAGGTGTAGTCGCCCAACACCGTCACATCGGCGTTGGCGTCGATCACCACGTCGCCGCTGCCGCCCGTGGTCTCGGCCCTGAGGCCACGCACGCCGTCGCCGGTCACCAGCACGGCGCCGGCGGAGCCAGTGACAATGGTCGCCGAGCCGTCGCTCGACACCACCGAGATGCCGGCCGGCGCCCCCGGCTGGGTCTGCAGGATCGCCGCGTTGGACTGGACGCCGAGGGCGCCGCCGCCCTCCAGCGAGATGAACTGCGTCGGCAGCAGCCCGTCGCCGAGGTGGCGGATCGTCAGGTCCGCGCCCGTGTAGGTGATGCCGTCGGCGTCGTGGTAGCCGCCGTTGGTCTCATTCGCCGCGTTGCAGATGACGAGGCCGCCGCTCGGCGGTCCGCAATCGTCGGCGCCCCAGGCGGCCGGCGCGGGATCAAGCAGGGCAAAGGCAATCCCGACGCACGCAGCGACCACCACCCGGCGACCACGCCAGCACGCCCGTTCGATCACGGCTTCCCCCCCTCGTCGCGGGCGCCTGACTAACGCAGGGCGGCCGCCGAATACACAGCCACGCTAGGCATGACGTCTTGAAGCCGCCTAGTGGGGGCGAAGCAGTCAAAAGAAAAAGATTCGGCTTGATTTCGCTGCCTGCGTGCAGTGCTACCGCGGCAGCGAGCCCTACCAGGAGAGCTTGAGGCCGCCGGAGACGGTGAAGCCCTCGACCTCGTCGCCGAAGCGGTAGCCGGCGTCGAGATTGATCGAGAGGTTGGAGGCCAGCGCCCAGGCGGCGATGCCGCCGCCGACCTCGAAGGCCGTGCCCTCGACCGAGGAATTGAAGGTCAGGCCCGAGGCCGTCGCGCTCGCCTCGCCCAGGAACTCGTGCGCCACGCCCACCGACAGGTAGGGCGCCACGCTGTCGAAGCCCATGCCGGCCTTGACCCGCCCACGCGCGACGAGGGAGTCCGTGTCGTCCAGCCCGATGGTCACGTTGCTGCCGTCCTGGAAGTCCTCGCCCCAGGCGTGCACGTAGCGCAGCTCCGCCCCCGGCGTCACGAAGACCCGCCCCAGGTCGAAGCGCCACGAGGCACCGGCGCCGAGGCCCAGCGTCGTCACGTCGATGCTGCTGTCCACCGAGGGATAGGGCGCCACGTAGTCGGCGTCGCCCGTCAGGATCTGCGCCACCAGGTCGGCGCGGAAGCCGCCGTCGCCATAGGCCGCGTAGGCACCGCCGCCGTAGAGGCTGATGTCCACTGTCGAGGCGCTGCCGTTGAAGGCGACCTTGCCCTCCGCCAGCGTGCCGAAGGCCCCCAGCACCAGGCTGTCGTCACTGCCGAAGACGCCGCGCCAGCCGGCGAGATCGTAGCCCGCCTGGAGGCCGTAGTTGTCCTGCCCGAAGGTCAGGTTGTTGCCCGAGGAGACGTCCAGCCCCTGCCCGAAGGCCGCGAGCCAGGCACCCGTCGCCACCCCGTCACCCGCCGTCGGACGCACTGCCTCCTGCGCATCGCCCGCGCCCAGCGCCGCGTCCTGCGCCTGGTTCGGCGCGGCGATGGCCGGCGGCGCGTCCGGCCGGTTCAGCGCGTTCTCCAATGCCGCCTGACCCAGCAGCCCCGGCCCCTGCATCACCGCCGCGTACTCGTAGACGCCCTCGAAGAAGCTCGACTGCAGCCGGTAGTCCCAGAAGGCACCGCCGCCCAGCAGCGCGTCCTTCTCGCCCGCGTCCGAGCTGCCGGGGTCGAAGGCCACGATCTCGTACTCCCAGGCGCCCGCCGTCAGCGGCTTGGCCAGGGCGAAGGAATCCGCCGCCGCCGTCCCC
>JAKOWB010000125.1 GCA_029781795.1 Pseudomonadota bacterium
CGACCCCGAAAAGGCCAAGGCCCTGCTCAAGGAGGCCGGCGTCACCACCCCGCTGGAGCTGTCGCTGGTGCTGCCGCCCCCGCCCTACGCGCGCCAGGGCGGCGAGGTCATCGTGGCCGAGCTGGCCAAGATCGGCATCACCGCCAAGGTGCAGAACGTGGAGTGGGCGCAGTGGCTGGCCAACGTGTACGGCGGCGCGCACAACTACGACCTGACCATCATCAGCCACGTCGAGCCCTTCGACCTGGGCAACTTCACCAAGCCCGACTACTACTGGGGCTACAACAACCCCAAGTTCAACGAGCTGTTTGCCCGCATCAAGACCAACCCCAGCCCCGCCGAGCGCACCAAGCTGCTGGGCGAGGCGCAAAAGATGCTGGCCGACGACGCCGTGCTGGCCTGGCTGTACGCCCCGCAGTGGGTGACGGTGGCCAACAAGCGCGTGCATGGGCTGTGGAAGGACATGCCGATCTTCGTCAACGACCTGTCCGCCTTGAGCTGGTCCTGACCAGATACTATTGAAACGATAGCTGCTGGCGCTTGTTCGATGCGCGCCAGCAGCTTTTTTTATTTGACAATCCGATCCCATGCCTGAACTGCACGAACTCAGTGCCCATGAGCTGCTGGCGGGCTACGCCCGCCGCGCCTTCTCCCCGCTCGACGTCTGCCAGGCCGTCATCGCCCACGTCGAGCGCTGGGAGCCGCGCCTGCAGGCCACCTACCTTTATCGGCCCGAGCAGGCGCTGGAGCAGGCGCGCCAAAGCGAAGCGCGCTGGCAAAAAAATGCGCCCTGCGGTCCCCTGGACGGCGTGCCCGGCACGCTGAAGGAAAACATCGCCACCGCGGGCGACCCCATGCCCGCCGGCACCGCCGCCTCGCTGGCGCCGGTGGCCGCGCAAGACGCCCCGCCCGCCGCCCGCCTGCGCGAGGCCGGCCTGGTGCGGCTCAGCAAGACCACCATGCCCGATTGGGGCATGCTCAGCTCGGGCCTGTCCAGCTTTCACCGCCTGGCGCGCAACCCCTGGGACTTGAGCAGCACCCCCGGCGGCAGCAGCGCTGGCGCGGGCGCCGCAGCCGCCGCCGGCTACGGCCCGCTGCACGTGGGCACCGACATCGGCGGGTCTCTCCGCCTGCCGGCCAGCTGGTGCGGCATCTTCACGCTCAAGCCCAGCCTGGGCCGCGTGCCCATCGACCCACCCTACATGGGCCGCGCCGCCGGCCCCATGACCCGCGGCGTGAGCGATGCCGCGCTGATGTTGCAGGTGCTCAGCCAGCCCGACGCGCGCGACAGCATGAGCCTGCCCGCGCAGGCGCTGGACTGGGCCGGCGTGGCCGCCACCCCACCCGAGCACCTCAAAGGCCTGCGCATCGGCCTGCTGCTGGATGCCGGCTGCGGCCTGCCGGTGGAGCCCGAAATCACCGCCGCCGTGCAGGCCGCCGCCCGCCTGTTCGAAGCCGCCGGCGCCCACGTCACGCCCATGCGCCCCTTCCTCACGCGCGAGATGCTCGACGGCATGGACCACTTCTGGCGCATGCGCTCCTGGCTCGATCTGCAGGCACTGCCGCCCGAGCGGAAAAACAAAGTGCTTCCCTTCATCCGCCAGTGGGCCGAAAGCGCCGCCGCCTTCGACGGCCCGCACGTCTTCAAAGCCTACAGCCAGACCCACGCCACGCGCGTCGCCACCGTGGCCGCCAGCGCGCCGTTCGACTACGTGCTCTCGCCCGTCGCGCCCAACCTGCCCGCGCCCGCGCAAGACCCCGCCCCCACCAACGACCCGCTGCGCCCGCTGGAGCACATTGCGTTTACCGTGCCCTGGAACATGAGCGAGCAGCCTGCCGCGTCCATCAACTGCGGCTATTCGGCCAGCGGCCTGCCCATCGGCCTGCAGATCGCGGGGCGCCGCTTCGACGACGTGGGGGTGATGAAGGTGGCGCGTGCGTTCGAGCAGATTCGCGGCGCCCAGCGGCCCTGGCCCCAGCCTCATGCCCAATGACGAATGACCGCCCGGCTGATGCCGGGCATGACAAATGACAGCCGCGCCTTTGTCATTGAAGCGCAGCGAAGTCATTCGTCATTCGTCATTTCAGCACGCGGCCGGTGGCGCGTGCCCAGGATCACGTCCCACAGGCCGCTGGTCACGCCGAAGTTGGTGTCGGCGTGCCGGTGGTGCTCGTCATGAAACGCCACCCAGCGCCGCGCCAGCGGGCTCTTGAAGGGGTGCACGTGCATCAGCAGGTGGCCGATGCCATAGGCCGCGTAGCCGGCCGCCACCACGCCCGCCAGCAACAGCGCGTAGTCGGCCGGCAGCACCAGCATGAGCAGGCCCGCCAACGCGCCCATCAACAACGGCGGCAAAAAGAACGGCAGCGCGTCGTAGCCCAGCGGGTTGCGGTGGTGATGGGCATGCCCGCGCTTGAACGGCCCGGTGTGGCGGCCATGAAACAGCCAGCGATGCGCGGCGTATTCGATGAAGCTGAACACCCACAGGCCCAGCAGCACCGTCAGCAGCGCCCACGGCCAGCGCAGGCCGCCATCGGCGATCGCCGCCAGGATCAGCGCGGCGGCGGTCAGGCTATCGGCCGTCAGGCCCAGGCGCAGGTTCAGGCGCGTGGTCGACAGCTGCGCCAACGGGCGTGCGAGCCCTTGAAACGGCGCCAAGGCCCAGCGGGCCAGGCCGGCGAAACGCCTGTGTCTCGCCGGCGATTCGGGTCTGCGCACCATGGCCAAGCCCCTTCTTGCACCGGTCCCGAGACCGCCGCCAGGGTTGGGCGAACGGCTCCCGGTGCCAATGAAAAGTATAGTCGCCACGCCCCTTGCGCGCCGTGCCGCGGGCCGTCAGCGCGCAATCGAGGCGCTTCGTAAAATGGCCCGGTGAGCGCCTACACCAACCCCGACCTGCACTGCCACTCCGTCGTCTCCGACGGCACCCTGACACCCGAAGACCT
>JAKOWB010000139.1 GCA_029781795.1 Pseudomonadota bacterium
TGGTCGTTCATGGCCAGTGCGCTCGCGGCGCGGTTTGGGCTGCAGCATCCCGGCCTCAAGCTGGTCAACCCGATCGCCAGCGAGCTTGACGCCATGCGGCCGTCGATCCTGCCCAATCTGGTCCAGGCGGCGGCGCGCAATGCGGCGCGCGGCCAGCCCGACGCCGCGCTGTTCGAGGTCGGGCCGACCTATGCCGACCCGACGCCCAAGGGCCAGCGGCTGGTCGCCGCCGGCATCCGCATCGGGCGCAGCGGCCCGCGTCATTGGGCGGCGGCACCGCGACCGGTTGATGCCTTCGACGCCAAGGCCGACGCGCTGGCGGCGCTGGAGGTGGCCGGCGCGCCGGTCGCCAACCTCCAGGTCACGGCCGATGCGCCCGACTGGTACCATCCCGGCCGCTCCGGCTGCCTCCGGCTCGGCGCCAATGTCCTCGCCCATTTCGGCGAGCTGCATCCCGAGGTGCTGGCGCTGCTCGATGCCGCCGGGCCGGTCGCCGCGTTCGAGGCCTTCCTCAGCGCCGTGCCCGAGCCCAAGGCCAAGCGCGGTACCGCCCGGCCGCTGCTCAAGCTGGCGCCGTTCCAGCCGGTCGAGCGCGACTTCGCCTTCCTGGTCGATGCCGCGATGCCGGCCGAACGGGTGGTGAAGGCGGCGCGCAGTGCCGACAAGGCGCTGATCGCCGAGGTCACGGTGTTCGACGTCTATCGTGGGCCGGGCGTGCCCGAGGGCAAGATTTCGCTGGCGCTGTCGGTGACGCTGCAGCCGGCCGAGGCCACCCTGACCGACCCGCAGATCGAGGCAGTCGCCCAGCGCATCGTCGCGGCGGTGGCGAAGCAGACCGGCGCCACCCTCCGCGGCGGTTGAGGCTGGCCGGGCCACAGGCATTTTGGCGCGGTGCCGGCATGCCGGACTTCCCAGCGCTGCACCGGTTCAGGCAGGATGCTCCCGACTGGCACCGGCCAGAAGGAGGAGCGCCATGCTGCCATTCCGCGCCGGAGACCTGCCACGGCTGATCGTGCTCGCGGTGGTGCTGTGCCTGGCGCCGCCGCTGGCTCGCGCCCAGACCCCGGAAGAGGTCTGGGGCAACGCGCAGGACACGCTGGAGGACCTGCTGCAGCGCCGGACCGAGGCCGATTGGGCGCCGATCGATCCCGACAGCCGCAC
>JAKOWB010000152.1 GCA_029781795.1 Pseudomonadota bacterium
CCCTGCATCACCGCCGCGTACTCGTAGACGCCCTCGAAGAAGCTCGACTGCAGCCGGTAGTCCCAGAAGGCACCGCCGCCCAGCAGCGCGTCCTTCTCGCCCGCGTCCGAGCTGCCGGGGTCGAAGGCCACGATCTCGTACTCCCAGGCGCCCGCCGTCAGCGGCTTGGCCAGGGCGAAGGAATCCGCCGCCGCCGTCCCCGCCACCTGCACGATCGAGATGCCCGCCGTGTTGCCGCTCCCCGTCGGCGCGCCCTGGCCCAGGTCGTTGTAGACCCTGACGCCCGTTGTGCCGGTGACGTTGCCGTCCACCAGGAAGCGGTCGGTCAACTGCAGCCCGGGGCCCCCGGCGTCCAGCCGCGCGTCGAGCCGCAGCAGCCCGCCGCTGCCCTGGTAGGGGCCGTCGGTCCACAGCCGGTCGCCGGCATCCGGCGCCGAGGCGCCGACAGACTGGTCCGCCAGGCTCACCACGCCGGCGTTGATGAAGCTCTCCGCCCCGACGATCCGGCCGACGTCGTCGCCCGCCGCGATGCCCAGCGCCAGCACGCCGTTGCCGGCGACGAAGACCTCGTCGTTCGCCCCGGCGCCAAGGTCCAGCAGCGCATCGCCCGTCGTGTCGCGCACCCCGTCGCCGTCGGTGTCGGCGAAGTTCCTGAGGTCGTAGCGCCCGCCCGACAGGATCCGCAGCGCGTCGTCGCCGTCGGAGAACATCATCTGGCCCACCGCGTGGCCCGACAGCAGCACCACCTCGTTGCCGATCTGCCCGACCACCGCCTGGTCGCTCAGCGCGCCCAGGCTGCCGCCGCCGTGCACCGTCAAGCTGGAGTTCACGCCCGCCATGCTGGAACCGAACAGCACGCCGACACCAGTCCCGCCACCGCCCTGTGCCACATCCAGATCCACCGTCACCGCGGCGCTCCCGCTGACTGCGATCACCGCCTTACTGTTCAGGCCTGTCGCCAGAACACTGGTGGCGGTCACGTCCACCGCGGCGGTATTGCTGGAAGCGGTGATGGCGTCTGAAAACGCGCCGGTCGTGCTGACCGTCTGGCTGTTGATGCTGGCTGGGCCGTGGTTGCTGCTGGCGTAGATGCCGCGCGAGCCGAAACCCAGGGTCGATACCGGGCCGCTCGCCAGCACCGTCACGCCGTCGGGACCATCCAAGTTCTCGGCATAGATACCGGCAGAGCTAGAGCCCTCGGTGCTGACGGCCTGGCTGGTCACGCTGACCGCGCCGCCGGCACTGAAGGCATAGATGCCTGTCGTGGCGGTACCCAGCGCCGAGACCACGCCATTCGCCAGCACAGTCACCGTGCTATCCACGCCCGCGCCGTTGCTGATCGCCACGATGCCCACGGCACCAGCGCCCAGCGTGCTCACCGCCTGGCTGGTGACACTGACCGCGCCGCCCGCGCTGATAGCGTGGATGCCCTCCGCGCTGCCGCCCTCGGTCGAGACCGCACCCTCGGCCAGCACCGTCACCATACCGGCGGCGCCCGATCCGCCGCTGTTGGCATAGATGGCAGTGGCGCCGCCGCCTTCGGTGCTGACCGCCTGGCTGGCCACGCTCACGGGCCCGCCGCCGCTGTCGGCATAGATGCCGCGAGAGCCATCGCCCAAGGTCGAGACCGTGCCTTTCGCCACCACCATCACGCCGTCTGGACCAGCCGAGTTCCAGGCATAGATGCCGGCGGAAGCGGGGCCTTCGGTGCTGACAGCCTGGCTGGTCACGCTGACCGGGCCGGCCGCGCTGAAGGCATAGATGGCGGTCGAGCTGTCGCCCAGGGTCGTGACCGCACCCTGTGCCAGCACTGTCACCGCGCCGTCGGTGCCAGCGCCGCCACTGTTCGCGAAGATGCCGTTGGTGCCGTTGCCCGCGGTGCTCACCGCCTGGCTGGTGACCGAGACCGGTCCGGCGTTGCTGTTGGCATAGATGCCGACCGTGATGTCGTTCAAGGTCGAGACCGCACCCAGCGCCAGCACAGTCACCGCGCCGTTGGCGCCCACGCCGCCGCTGTTCGCGTTGATGCCGTTGGCGCTTTCGCCCGCGGTGCTCACCGCCTGGCTGGTGACCGAGACCGCGCCGCCCGCGCTGTCGGCATAGACGCCGTGCGCGCCGTCACCGAGGGTCGAGATCGCCCCGTTCGCCAGCACCGTCACCACACCGTCCACGCCGGACCCGCCACTGTGCGCATGAATGCCCTCGGCGCCGCCGCCTTCGGTGCTGACCGCCTGGCTGGTCACGCCGACCGCGCCACCGACGCTCTCGGCGTAGATGCCTGTCGCCCCGTCGCCCAGGGTCGCGATTGCGCCCTGCGCCAGCACCGTCACCACCCCGCCGGCGCCCGAACCGCCGCTGTTGGCGTAGATGCCAATGGCGCCACCGCCTCCGGTGCTGACCGCCTGGCTGGTGACGCTGACCGCGCCACCCGCGCTGTTGGCATAGATGCCGAAGGTCCCGCCCATCAGGGTCGAGACCGCCCCCTCGGCCAGCACCGTCACCGCGCCATCGGTGCCCGATCCACCGCTGTTGGCATAGATGCCATAGCCGCGGTCGGTGCTGATCGTCTGGCTGGTCACGCTGACCGCGCCGCCCGCACTGTCGGCGTAGATGCCAAAGGCGCCAATGCCCCGGGTCGAGATGGCGCCATTCGCCACAACGTCCACCGTGCCATCGGCGCCCGACCCGTTGCTGTTGGCAAGGACGCCATAGGCGCCGAGGCCTTCGGTACTGATCGCCTGGCTGGTCACGCTGACCGCGCCACCCGCGCTGTTGGCGTAGATGCCAAAGGCGCCACCGCCCAGGGTCGAGACCGCCCCATTCGTCAGCACCGTCACCGCGCCATCGGCGCCCGACCCGCCAGTGTTGGCATAGATGCCATTGGCGACGGCGCCTTCGGTGCTGATTGCCTGGCTGGTGACGCTGACCGCGCCGCCCGCGCTGAAGGCATAGATGCCAGAGGCGCCATCGCCCAGGGTCGAGACGGCGCCATTCGCCAGCACCATCACCACGCCGTCCGTGCCCACCCCGCCAGAGTTGGCAAAGATGCCATTGGCGTCGCCGCCTTCGGTGCTGACCGCCTGGCTGGTGACGCTGACCGCGCCGCCTGCGCTGGTGCCCACGATGCCAGCGGATATGTCGCCCGTGGTCGAGACATCCGCGCCCGCGGTGATGGTGACCGCGCCGGCCGCGCCGCTGCCCAGCGAGGCACCGAGAATGCCTGGCGTCGAATCGCTTTCGGTCCGCACCGTGCCGTTGCCCGTCGTCTCGATGACGATCGCGCCGTCGTCGCTCTGGGCGGCGATGCCGGCCGGCGCCACGCCGTCGGACACCAGGGTCTGCAGAACTGGCCCGCTGCTGAAGATCGTGAGGTCGCCGAAGGCGCCACTGCCGCCGCTGGAAATGAACTCGGTCGGCGTGCCGTCGCCGGGGTGCTGGATCGTCAGGTCGACCGTCGTGTAGGTGATGCCGTCGGCGTCGTGATAGCTGCTGGCCTCGTTCGCCGCGTCGCAGACCACCACACCGCCCACCGGCGCGCCGCAGTCGTCGGCGGCGCGCGCGCCGGGACCCGGCAGGCAGGTGGCAAGAAACGCGGCGGAAACCGCGAACAGTCCCCGCAGGGCACGGCTGACGGTCATGGTTACCCCCCATCGAACCGGGGCCGCCACTCTGCGTCAGCTTTTAACCCCCGCTGGACGAGGGGCATATTATGATAATTTGTGTCGCTTCCGCCAGCGCAACCGTCGTTTGTTTTCGCCGGCTATTCGATCGGGCGGGTGACCTCGAAGCCCTTCTTCTTCAGCTCAAACGCGCCGTCGGCGACGGCGTAGCTCCAGGCGGCCGACTTCTTCATGCCGCCCAGCGGGTACATGTGGACCTTGCGGATGCCGCACTTCGGGTCCGTCGCCTTGTAGCGGGCGAGGTCGCGGACAAGCTGGTCCGGCGCGTTCACCACCAGCAGCTTGGCGACGTTCTTGGCCTGCTTGGTCAAGAGGCGCATGGAATTGCCGATGCCGCAGGCCTTGGCGTGGCCGAGCAGCGTCTTCAGCGTCGCCAGGCCCGGCACGCCGATGTGGATCGGCAGGCGGTTGCCCTCGGCCTGGATCGCCTTGTCCCAGGCGATGATGGGCTCGGCCTCGAAGCAGAACTGCGTGGCGATGTAGAGCGCGGCGCCGGTGCGCTCAGCGAAGGCGTTCTTCCAGGCCAGCGCTTCCTTGATCAGCTTGTCGGTGATGTCGGGGCTGCCCTCGGGGTGGCCGGCGACGCCGATCTTCTTGATCCCGTGCTTGTCGAAGAGGCCGGTCTCGAGCAGCTGCATCGAGGACTCGAAGGGGCCCAGCGCCTGCGGCACCGCGCCGCCGAGTGCCACGACCTCGTCGATGCCGACCTCGCCCTGCAGGCGCACGAGGTAGTCCTCGAAGGCGGCCTTGGAGGGAATCGAGCGGGCGGCGAAGTGCGGCGCCGGGCGGAAGCCCTCGGCCTTCAGGCGCTTGGCGACGGCGACCGTGTCGGCGAAGTCGCTGCCCGGCAGAAACGTGACCGCGATCAAGGTGCCGGGGCGCAGCAGCGCGCGGTAGTCGGGAATCTTCGCCGCCGAGCCCGGCGTGGTCTCGATGGTGAAACCCTGCATGAAGCTGGCGATCTGCTGCTTCTCGTCGGTGGCAAGGGCGGCGGCGCTGGACATCGGTGTCACTCCTGGGGCGGGTTCAGGCCGCCGTTCATCACCAGCGCCGTCAGGCGCTCGTCGGGATAGTCCTGTTCCAGCTTGGCGGCGGCGGCTGTCGCCTCAGCGTCCAGATCGTCGCCGACTGCGACGGGGTCGGCGCGGCGCCACTCCGCCAGATAGCTGTCGGTGTCGCGCAGCTTGGCGCGCATGGCGGCGCGGTCGATCGCCTTCTCGAAGCGCTCGGTGAGCTGCTTCTTGGCCGTGGTGCGGCCCTGCCTGACGATCACCTGGGCCGGGATGTCGCGCCAGTAGACGACGATGAGCTGGGGCATGGGGTCCTCTTCAGGTCTCGGCCAGGAAGGTCGCCAGCTCGCCATAGCCGGTCTTCACCCGGCGGTAGGCCAGCTTCAGCGTCGCCGCCGCCTTCTCCGCCGCGGCGTCGAGCGCCGGATCGTCGGTCTGCGCCAGGTAGGTCAGGCTGCTGTAGTGGCCGAAGTAGGCCTCCAGCAGTTCCGGGTGCTTGGCGATGCCGAGGTCCTGCAGGATCAGGCGCTCGAAGTGCCGGGCGAGGTAGTCGGTCAGGTAGAAGCTGGTGGGGTCGCGCTCGAACTCTTCGTTGAAGGCCTCGACGCCGCGGAAGAAGGCATAGCAGTGGTCGCCGCCGATGCGGCTCGCCCCCTCCTCGGCCAGCACCTGGTCCAAGAGGCCGCCGGTGCCGCAGTCGCCATAGGCGACCAGCACCCGCGCGAAGCCCTCGGCCTTGCCGGCGCGGATCTTGGCGCGCACGCCCGGGGCGATCTTCTGCGGCGTGTTGTGCCAGCCGGCCGGCAGGCAGGTCAGCGTCATGTGGGTCCAGCGGTTCAGCCGGATCAGCTCCACCAGCTCGCGCCCGAGGGCGCCGCAGCCGATGATCAGCGTGCGCGGCGGTGCCCCGGTATCAGGCGCGCTGGTTGTGCCGGCGGGCGACATAGTCCTTGGCCGTCTCGACCGCCACCGCGGCGTCGCGGCAGTAGGCGTCGGCGCCGATGGCGTCGGCGAAGGCCTCGTTCAGCGGCGCGCCGCCGACCAGCACGACATAGTCGTTGCGGATGCCCTGCTCCTTCATCGCGTCGATCACCACCTTCATGTAGGGCATGGTGGTGGTCAGCAGCGCCGACATGCCGAGGATGTCCGGCTTGTGCTCCTCGATCGCCGCCAGGTACTTCTCGACCGCGTTGTTGATGCCGAGGTCGATCACGTCGAAGCCGGCGCCCTCCATCATCATCGACACCAGGTTCTTGCCGATGTCGTGGATGTCGCCCTTGACCGTGCCGATCACCATCTTGCCCTGCTTCGGCGCGCCGGTGGCGGCCAGCAGCGGGCGCAGGATCGACATGCCGGCCTTCATGGCGTTGGCCGCCAGCAGCACCTCGGGCACGAAGAGGATGCCGTCGCGGAAGTCGATGCCGACGATGCGCATGCCCTCGACCAGCGCCTCGGTCAGGACCTTGTAGGGCTCCCAGCCGCGCTCCAGCAGGATGTTGACGCCGTCCTCGATCTCGTTCTTCAGGCCGTCGTAGAGGTCGTCGTGCATCTGCTTGACGAGTTCGTCGTCGTCGAGCGTGGAGAGGTCGAGTTCGTCCTGGTCGTCGGCCATGATGGGTTCGGGTCTCGGCAAGTGTTTCGGGTGGGGTGTCCCGTCGGACGGCCCCCGGCGGCTCGGATATTGGCGCGCGGCCAGGGGCTTCAAGCGTTCTTCCACGACGCTGGCTAGCACAATTGCGACGCGATGCCTGCCATGCGACAGCGGGCCTGCCCCGCGACGGCCTGGCCGATGGCGCAAAAGCCGTGGCGGCCCACCCCCCGCTGCCCTAATAATGGATTAGCGACCGCACCCGCCGGGGACCGGGGTGGTTTCCGGGCGAGGCAGTCGCATGGGGGATCGGGATGCCGGCGTCTCGGTCGGAGAGCGGCCAACTGGAACTCAGGCACGACGCGATCGAGCGCGGCGCCTCGCAGGCGGCGCGGGCGGTGGATCGCCGCGTGCTGATGATCGGGCTGCTGGTGCTGCTGGTCGCCGCAGCCGGCATCGGCGTGTGGATGCAGTCGACCTGGCGCGCCATGCGAACCGAGCTGCAGGAGCGCATGCTGACCGCGCTGGCCGAGGCCGCCGCCCCCGTCGCCCTGCTGTTCAGCGAGGTCGAGCGCTCGCTCTCCGACCTCGCCACCAAGCGCAGCCCCTCGGCCGCGAGCGGCGGCCTCTGGCTGCTGATGCCGAACGGCCGCGGCGCGATCCTGGACCCCAGCGGCCGACCGATCGACAAGGTGGAAGACCTGGCCCTGCCGCCGGCGGTCGAGCTGCTCGGCCTGATCAAGGAGGCGCGCGAGAGCGGCCAGCCGAAGGTCTCGCTGCCGTTCCAGGTCGGCTACGACTGGTACGCCACGGCGGTGCGGCCGCACAGCGCCGACCCGCGCTACAGCGCCGCCGTCACCTTCTCGATCAACGCCATGCTGGCCGCCTGGCAGAGCCGCAATCCCTCCAGCGAGGCCTCCTTCGCGCTGCTGACGCGCGACGGCCGGGTCTGGCTGCGCCAGCCCTTCGCCGCGCAGCTGGTCGGCGCCGACGCCAGCCAGGGCCCGCTGTTCCGCGCCATGCGCGAGGCCGGCACCGCCACCGGCATCGCCGCCATCAGCCAGGGCGACGAGCAGGAGAGCGGCGAGCGCATGGTCGCCTGGCGCACGCTGCAGCTCTTCGGCCTGGCCATCGCCGCCGGCCAGGACATGGACAACGTCACGCTGGTCTGGCGCGACCGCTACCTGTGGCTGTTCGTCGGCGCCGGTCTGGTCGCGGTCGCCGCGGTCGGCGCCGTGGTGCTGTTCGGCCGCGCCCTGGGGCGCGAGGCGGCGCGGCGCGAGGCCGCCATGCTGCAGGTCGAGGCCAGCGAGGAACGCTTCCGCGACATGGCCGACGCGGCCTCGGACTGGTTCTGGGAAAGCGACGAGATGGGCCGCTTCGCCTATGTCTCGGACCGCGTGCGCGATGCCTCGGGCCTCGACCCCACCTGGTTCAAGGGCCGCAGCTTCGCCGAGCTGATCGACCTGGAGCACGACCGCGAGCACGCCGAGCTCTTCCTCGGCGACCTGGAGGACCGGCGCCCCTTCCGCGAGTACATCTTCCGCATGGACCTGGGGCGCGGCCGTTTCCGCTGGATCAAGGCCTCGGGCAAGCCGCTGTTCGACGAGGACGAGGTCTTCCTCGGCTATCGCGGCACGGCCAGCGACATCACCCTGGCGCGCGAGGCGGAGAGCCGCGCCGCCGCCGCGCAGCTCCGCCTGCTGCGCGCGGTGGAGAGCGTCAGCGAGGCCTTCGCCCTGTTCAACCGGAACGACCGCCTGATCATGTGCAACGAGCGCTTCCGCGCCCTGCACCTGCCGGGCGACGAGGCGAAGATCCAGCCGGGCATGACCTACGAGGAGTTCCTGAACCTGATCGGCCGTACCGGCCGGGTCAGCCTGGACGGCCTGTCGCTGGAGGCCTGGGTGGCCCGCCGCCTGCGCCTGCGCGCGCTGGGCGAGGCGGCCGAGCAGCGCATGGCCGACGGTGCCTGGTTCAGCGTCATCGACCATCGCACGCCCGAGGGCGATTGCATCGCCGTCTTCACCGACATCACCCAGTTCAAGCAGCGCGAGGCGCAGCTCATCACCCTGGCCAAGCGCGACGGCCGCAAGGGCGAGGCAGGGTAGCGGCGGTCGCCGGCATCAGTTGATGAGTATCTGGAAGATCTGCTGCGCGACCTGCGGCAGGTTCTCGAACCGCTCGCTGTTGGTCATCAGCGAGATGGTGACGATGCCCTGGCCGTCGAAGCTGCGGAACGCGGCGTTCATCGCCTTGAAACCGCCGATCTGGCCTTCGTGCCACCACTGTCCGGCGCCGTTGGCGAACCACCCCATGCCATAGCCCGCAGTCGAGGGTGCAAGCAGTGTCGCCACGCCCTGGGGCGAGAGGATCCGGCCACCGAAGAAGGCCAGGTTCCAGCGGTTCATGTCGGCGGCCGTCGTCACGATGTCGCCGGCGCCGCGCGCCCAGGACGGCATCGAACCCGTCAAGCTGCCATGCCCCATCGCCTGTGGGATTTCGGGGCTGTCCTCGCCGACGAAGAAGCTTTCGGTCATTCCGGCCGGCGCGAAGATTCGCCGCCGCAGGTAGTCGTGATAGTCGCCGAAGCTCGCGCCGCTCGACAGATTGGCGACCACGTCGGCGAGCAGCGAGTAGCAGCTGTTGCAGTACTGCCAGGGACCGGGCGCTATCGGCATCTGCTTGATCCAGCCGCGCAGCACGTCCGGCGCAATCGGGCCCGCCACCGAGTAGCCGGGTGGCGGATAGTGCAGATAGTCCGGCAGTCCCGCGGTCATAGTCAGCAGCGCGCGCACCGGCAGGGGACCCCAGCGGTCGAGCCCCTCGAAGAAGCTGGTCACCGGCTCGTCGATGGTGAAGCGGCGGCCGTTGTAGCGCACAGTCGCGCCGTCCTCCTGCAGGGCCAGCACCGCGGCGGCGGTGAACTGCTTGGTGACCGAGCCGATGCGATAGGCCGTGTGCCCCGTGGCCGCGAGGCCTGGCGCGGCCTCGCCGACGGCACTTTCGAGCACCGCCGTCCCGCGCAGGGTAATGCCCACCGCGATCGATGGGACGCCACTCGCGACATAGCGCTGCAGCAGATCGAGGACAGCCTGCTCCTTCAGGGCGCTCCAGGTCTGCGCGCTGGCCGTGCCGACCGGGATGAACAGCAGAAGGATGGCGACAAGGAAGTTCCGCATGCCCGTGCCCCGCTCACAGTCCCGCAGCGGCAAGGCTAGCACAGGCCGGCGCCTCCGCCCCTTCACCCCGGCAGCGCGCCGGTGTAGAGCGAGGCCGGGCGGAGCAGGCGGCCGCTGCGCTGCTGTTCCAGCGCGTGGGCGATCCAGCCGGCGGTGCGGGCCAGGGCGAAGACCGGGGTGAAGGCCGCGCGCGGGATGCCCAGGGCGTCCAGCAGGATCGCGGTATAGAACTCGACGTTGGTATCGAGGCGCCGCTGCGGCTTGGCGCGTGCCAGGGCCTCCCGCGCATAGCCCTCCACCGCCGCGGCGAAGCCGAGGTCGGCACCGCCGGCGCCGAGCCGCTCCACCGCCGCGCGCAGCACCTCGGCGCGCGGGTCGCGCACCTGGTAGATGCGGTGGCCGAAGCCCATCAGCCGCTCGCCGCGCGCCAGCGCGCCGTCGATCCAGGGCCGGATGTTCGCCGCCGTGCCGATGGCTTCCAGCATGTCGAGCACCGGTCCCGGCGCGCCGCCGTGCAGCGGCCCGGTGAGGGCGCAGTAGGCGGCCGTGACCGCCATGAAGAGATCGGCGTGGGTCGAGGCCACCACGCGCGCCGCGAAGGTCGAGGCGTTGAGGCCGTGGTCGCTGACCGTCACCAGGTAGGCGTCGAGCGCCCTGACCTCGCCCACGCCCGCCACCTCGCCGCGCAGCATGCGCAGCGTGTCGGCCGCCTGGCCCAGCGCCGGGTCGGGCGGCAGCGGTGCCTGCCCGCGCCCCTGCCGCACCAGGGCGGCGACCAGCACCGGCAGGGCGCCCAGGAGTACCGCCGTGTCCGGCAGGCCGGCGACCGGCCGTTGGGCGGCGATGCCGGCGCGCAGGGCCGCCACGGGCGCCATTCCATCCAGCGCCGGCAGCAGCGCCGCCAGGCGCATGAAGGCGGCGACACGGGCCTGGCCGAGCTGGCGGCGGAATTGGGCCGGATCGAGCGGCTGGGCGCTGGCCAGCGCCAGCAGGCGGGCGGCCACGCCCTCGAAACTCTCGCTGGCGGCAAGATCGCCGACCCGCTGGCCGGCAATGATCAGTTCGCCGCTTTCGCCCGCGACATGGCTGAGGGCGGTCTGCGCGGCGACGACGCCGTCGAGGCCGGCGAGGGGAAGGGTCTGGACGGACATGGAGAGACCTCCTTGCTGCATCGCAGCAGGAGACGCCCACTGGCAAATCCGATCAATCTTGATTAAGCTAGTCAATATGTCAGTCAAGCCGGCCGAACCGCCCTATCTCACCGCCCGCCAGGCGGCCAGCGAACTCGCCATCACACCGGCCAGCCTCTACGCCTATGTCAGTCGCGGCCTGATCCGCTCGGAGGCGCAGCCCGGCTCGCGCAACCGGCGCTACCGCGCCGACGACGTGCGTGCGCTGAAGCGGCAGCGGGCGCCGGCGACGCCGGGCAAGGCGGGCGAGACCGCCGCGCCGGTGGTGGAGTCGGCCATTTCGACCCTGGCAGAGGACGGCCCGGTCTATCGCGGCGTGCGCGCCCTGCCGCTGGCCGGCGTCGCCAGCCTGGAGCAGGCGGCCACCTTGCTCTGGGGCGCCGAGAGCGATCCCTTCGCCGCCGACAACCTGCCGCCGGTCAGTCCCACGATGCAGGCGGTCCTGGCCGCCACGCGGGAGGCCCCGCCGGTGGCGCGCGCGGTGGCGGTACTGGCGCTGGCCAGCGAGGCCGACCCGCGCGCCTTCCACCGCTCGGCCGAGGGTCGGCTGCTGCTCGGCGGGCGCGTCCTGCGGTTGGTCGCGGCGGCGATCCTGGGCATCGCGCCCGCCGCCCTGCCGCTGCACCGACAGGTGGCGGCGGCCTGGGCGCCAGGGAACCCCGCCGCCGAGGCGCTGCTGCGCCGTGCCCTGGTGCTGTTGGCCGACCACGAGCTGAACGCCTCGGCCTACACCGTGCGCTGCGCCGCCTCCACCGGCCTGACGCTCTATGACGCCGTGGTCGCCGGGCTGGTGGCGCTGAAGGGACCGGCGCACGGCGGCGCCGGGCCGCTGGCGGCGCACATGCTGGCCGGGCTCGCCGCCGGCGACCTGGCGGCGCGGGTGCGCGAGCGCGTGGCCCTGGGCGAGGCCTTCCACGGCTTCGGCCATCCGCTCTATCCGCAGGGCGACCCGCGCGCCGCCGACCTGCTGGCCGCGCTGGCCGCCAAGGGGCTGGGCGGCGAGATGACCCGCCGCCTGCCGGCGCTGGTGGCCGAGGCCACGGGCCTCCGGCCCAACATCGACTTTGCCCTGGCGGTGCTGGTGCGCGCCCTTGGGTTGCCGGCCGGGCACGAGATCGCGCTCTTCGCCATCGCCCGCAGCGCCGGCTGGATCGCCCATGCCCTGGAGCAGCTCGCCGACGGCCGCCTGATCCGGCCCCGCGCCCGCTATACCGGCCCGCCGCCGGGGCGGAGCATGTCGCGCTAGAACCGAGGCGTCACGCGCGGCAACGCAGCGCCACTGCCGGTACCGGGCGCAGTTCGAGCCAATGGATTTCCGGCTCGCGGAAACCGGCCGCCGCGACGTCGCGCAGCAATTCGTCGGCCAGTGCCTCGGCATCCCGCCGCGTCGCGCCGCGGTGGCGCGGCTGATAGAGTGTCACCAGCACGGCGCCGGACCGCAGCGCGCGATGAATGCGGGACAGAGCGTCCCGGCGATCCGACCAGAACTGCACCACATTGACCGAGCAGGCCCGGTCGAAGGGAACCGCCAGCTGACCCAGCCGCTCCAGTCCGCCAGGCCAGAGGTCGACCCTGGCAGACATGCCGGCCCGGGTGACGCGGCGATGGGCCTGGCGCAGCATTACGTCGGAGTGGTCCAGGCCCACGACGCGACCCGTGCCGATCCGCGACGCCAATGCCACCAGGCTCAGTCCCGGCCCGCTGCCGATCTCCAGCACGCGTTCACCCGGGCAGGGATCCAGCAGTTCGACGGCCCAGCGATTGCGCGCCCGATTCGAGGGGCGGCGCGCCATGATCCAGCCTGCCAAGTGGCCGAGCGGGCCGCTGGGCCGGCCGAACTGCCGGTACAGCGCCGCACGCATCACTCCTGCCGGTGACTGATCATTCGCCACGCTGCCTGAACCGTGCACGCCACCACCAGCACCAGCACGACGGCGGATAGGCCATGGCGAAAGGCGGCGGGCGGCGCCGTGAAGAGCTCCACCGCGATCTCATTCCATGTCCAAGTCAAGGCGACGGCGGCAAGCAGGGCCTGGCCGGCGAGCAGCAGACTGCGATGCCAAAGAGAGCGACCGACGAGGAACTGCCGCATTACAGGGTCTCCTTTTCAAGTTTGGTAGAGGAAGCGGCCCGTAACTGGCCGATTTCGGCCGAAAGCAGGAGGGACAGGCTGCCGAGGGTCGCCATGGTGGTCGCGAGAGCGTCGCCATCGATCGATGCTGCAAGGCGTGCCAGGATCGGCGCCTCGCGCTGCCGCAAGGCATTGAAGATCGCCGCACCGTCGTCACTCAGCGCCACCAGCGGCGAGCGCTGATGCGCCGGATTGGGCTGCAGCGCGACGAGGTCACGGCCGACCAGGGCGTCGACCAGCACTTGGATGTGCTGACGCGACACTCGCTTCCGGCGGGCCAGGGTGGCAACGCTGGCGGGGCCCTCAGCCTCCAGCGCCTCGAGTACCGCACGCTGCGATGCGTTCACGCCGAGATCTGCATGCAGCTCATCGGCCAGGGTTTTCAACTGCTGGAAAAGGCGCCGGATATCGGTCACCAAGCGTGCCAGATGCAGGGTCTGTTGCGGTCGTCGCATCGGTTCGTGTGTACCAACTGAAATGACAAGTTACTTGTCACCTTAGTCGGAGCGCCAGGCCGCTTGCAAGACCGAAGTCGCGAATAGGCGCGACCGACCGACCCTGCGACCCCGCTTCCCTTCCGCCCCTGGCGGGTTTCTGCTATGCGGGCGGCCCGAAAAGGTGGAAGGACTTGGATGCAGACTGCGACCGCCGAGCGGCAGGAGGGGATCGAGCGCCAGCGGCTGGAGAGCGCCGTGGTGCGCTTCGCCGGCGATTCCGGCGACGGCATGCAGCTGACCGGCGGACAGTTCACCCTGGCGACGGCGCTGGCGGGCAACGACCTCGCGACCTTCCCCGACTTCCCGGCCGAGATCCGCGCCCCGATCGGCACGACCTTCGGCGTCTCCGCCTTCCAGATCAATTTCGGCGCGCGCGAGATCAAGACCGCCGGCGACCTGGTCGACGTGCTGGTGGCGATGAATCCCGCCGCGCTCAAGGTCACCTTGAAGGACGTGAAGCCCGGCGGCCTGCTGATCGTCGACAAGGGCGCCTTCAGCGAGAAGAACCTGGAGAAGGCCGGCTACAAGGCGAACCCGCTGGCCGATGGCAGCCTCGCCGGCTTCCGCGTGCTCGAGGTCGACATGTCGGCGCAGACGCTGGAGGCGGTGAAGCCCTCCGGCCTCGGCAAGAAGGACGCCCTGCGCTGCAAGAACATGTGGGCGCTGGGCCTCATCGACTGGATGTTCGACCGGCCGCGCCAGCCCACCGTCGACTACCTGCAGCGCCGCTTCGGCAAGGAGCCGGCGATCCTGGAGGCGAACCTGGCCGCGCTGGCCGCCGGCCACGCCTTCGGCGAGACGGCCGAGCTCGGCGGCGACCACCTGGCCTACTCGGTGCCCAAGGCCGAGATCGCCCCCGGCCTCTACCGCAACGTCACCGGCACCGAGGCGCTGGCCTGGGGCCTGGTGCTGGGCGGGCAACTCGCCAGGCTGCCGCTGTGGTTCTGCGGCTATCCCATCACCCCGGCCTCGGCGCTGCTGCACACGCTTGCCGGCATGCGCAACTTCGAGGTCGCGACCTTCCAGGCGGAGGACGAGATCGCCGCCGTGGCCGCCGCCATCGGCGCCTCCTATGCCGGCTCGCTCGGCGTCACCTCCTCCTCCGGCCCGGGCCTGGCGCTGAAGACCGAGGCCATCGGCCTCGCCATCGCCTGCGAGCTGCCGCTGGTGATCGTGAACTCGCAGCGCGGCGGGCCCTCGACCGGCCTGCCGACCAAGACCGAGCAGTCCGACCTCTACCAGGCCGTCTGGGGCCGCAACGCCGACGCGCCGCTGCCGGTCATCGCCGCGCGCTCGCCCGGCGACTGCTTCGACTGCGCGGTCGAGGCCGTGCGCCTGGCCACCCGCTACATGACGCCGGTGATCCTCTTGACCGACGGCTACCTGGCCAATGCCAGCGAGCCCTGGAAGATCCCCAGCCTCGCCGACTACGCGCCCTTCCCGGTCAGCTTCCGCCAGGACCCGGCCGGCTTCTCGCCCTTCCTGCGCGATCCTGAAACCCTGGCGCGCGCCTGGGCCAAGCCCGGCACGCCGGGCCTCGAGCACCGCATCGGCGGCATCGAGCGCGACTACGACACCGGCAACATCTCCTACGAGCCGGAGAACCACCACCGCATGACCAAGACGCGGGCGGCGAAGATCGACGGCATCGCCCGCGACATCCCCCCGCAGGGCGTCGAGCAGGGCCCCGCGGGCGGCGAGATCGCCGTGGTCGGCTGGGGCTCCACCTTCGGGCCGATCAGCCGCGCCGTCGGCAACCTGCTGGCCAAGGGCCATTCGGTGGCGCACATCCACCTCAGGCACATCTGGCCGCTGCCGGCCAACCTCGGCGCCCTGCTGAAGGGCTATCGCCGCGTGCTGGTGCCGGAGATGAACAACGGCCAGCTCGTCACCCTGCTGCGCGCGCAGTACCTGGTACCGGCCGAGCCCCTGACCAAGATCGCCGGCCGGCCCTTCCGCATCACCGAGATCGAGGACGCCATCCTGGCGCTTGAGGCGGCCCCATGAACGTGCAGAGCCCCATCGCCCGCCAGCCCAAGGACTACGCCACCGACCAGGAGGTGCGCTGGTGCCCCGGCTGCGGCGACTACGCCATCCTGAAGGCGGTGCAGAAGACGCTGGCCGACCTGCAGTCCGATCCCGCCCAGACCGTCTTCATCTCGGGCATCGGCTGCGCCGCGCGCTTCCCCTACTACCTCGCGACCTATGGCTTCCACACCATCCACGGCCGCGCGCCGGCGGTGGCGACCGGGGTGAAGCTGGCCAACCCGACCCTGGATGTCTGGGTGGTGGGCGGCGACGGCGACATGCTGTCGATCGGCGGCAACCACCTGCTGCACGCCCTGCGCCGCAACGTCGACCTGCAGATCCTGCTGTTCAACAACGAGATCTACGGCCTGACCAAGGGCCAGTACTCGCCGACCAGCCGGGTCGGCACCCGGTCGCCCTCGACGCCGCAGGGCTCGGTCGACCTGCCGGTCTCGGCCCTGGCCTTCGCGCTGGGTTGCGGCGCGCGCTTCATCGCCCGCTCCTTCGACACGGCGCAGAAGCACCTGCCGGAGATCCTGAAGCGGGCGCACGCGCACAAGGGCGCGGCGCTGGTCGAGATCCTGCAGAACTGCATCGTCTATAACGACAACGCCTTCGAGCACATCACCGACCGCGCCCAGTCGGCCGAGCGCCAGCTCTTCGTCGAGCATGGCAAGCCGCTGCTCTATGCCGGCGGCAAGAAGGGCCTGCGCCTGAAGCCCGGCACGCTGGCGCTGGAGAGCGTGACCCTGGGCGAGAACGGCGTGACCGAGGCCGACGTCCTGGTCCACGACCAGACCGACCGAGCGCTGGCCGGCCTGCTGGCGGCGCTCGACGCCCCGGCCTTCCCGGTCGCCTTCGGCGTACTCTACGACGTGCCCGGCCCGACCTACGAGGCCGGCGTCGCCCGCCAGGGCGAGGAGGCGCACGGCCGCGCCCCCGCCGACCTGCAGGCCCTGCTGCGACGGGGCCCGACCTGGATGGTCGAGTAGCGGCCGCCCGCCACGCCGCGTTCCGACGCCGCCGCGTCGCTAGTCCGACAGAGGGCCCAAAGGCCCCGCACCACACTCCGGCCGAAAACCGCCCTTCCCTTAGAGGATTCCGGCCATGAGCGAGCCTGCCGTCACCACCCCCGCCGAGGCCCCTGCTGACGGGGGGCGCCGCCGTGCCCGCGGCGGTGCCGACGCGCGCCGCGCCCTGCGCCGCGGCGGCCCGATCCAGCAGCTGAAGTACATCGTCCGCAAGATCCCGAACTACGAGGTGCTGACGACGGAATCGCTGGAGATCATCGAGGCCAACGCCGACACGGTGCTGGAGGAGGTCGGCATCGACTTCCGCGGCGACGAGGAGATCCTGCAGCTCTGGCGCGACGCCGGTGCCGACGTGAAGGGCGAGCGCATCCACTTCCCGCGCGGCCTCTGCCGCAAGCTGGTGATGGACCACGCGCCCAAGACCTTCACCCAGTACGGCCGCAACCCCGAGCGCACGGTGGAGATCGGCGGCAAGGCCACGGTCTTCGCGCCGGTCTATGGCCCGCCCTTCGTGCGCGACCAGGACGGCGGCCGCCGCTACGGCACCATCGCCGACTTCCAGAACTTCGTGAAGCTGGCCTACATGACGCCGGCGATGCACCACTCGGGCGGCACGGTCTGCGAGCCGGTCGACGTGCCGGTGAACAAGCGCCACCTCGACATGGTCTATGCCCACCTGAAGTACAGCGACAAGCCGATCATGGGATCGGTGACGGCGCCGGAGCGGGCCGAGGATACCGTCGCCATGCTGAAGATCGTGTTCGGCGACGACTTCGTCGAGAACAACACGGTCTGCACCAGCCTGATCAACGCCAACTCGCCCATGGTGTGGGACGAGACCATGCTGGGCGCCCTCAAGGTCTATGCCCGCCACAACCAGGCGGTCATCACCACGCCCTTCATCCTGTCGGGCGCCATGTCGCCCTGCACCGTGGCCGGCACCATGACGCAGACCCTGGCCGAGGCGCTCTGCGGCATGGCGACGGCGCAGCTGGTCCGGCGCGGCGCGCCGGTGATCCTCGGCTCCTTCGCCTCCTCCATGTCGATGCAGTCGGGCGCGCCGACCTTCGGCACGCCGGAGCCGGCTCTGGTGCTCTATGGCATGGGCGCGCTGGCCCGGCGC
Source organism: Pseudomonadota bacterium (assembly GCA_029781795.1). Classification (GTDB taxonomy): domain Bacteria; phylum Pseudomonadota; class Alphaproteobacteria; order Kiloniellales; family JACOMY01; genus JAKOWB01. Next base: position 17,461 of record JAKOWB010000152.1, read on the forward strand.
CTGGGCGTGCCCTTCCGCTCCGGCGGCTCGCTCTGCGGCTCCAAGGCGGCGGACGCGCAGGCGGCCTACGAGTCGGCGCAGACCCTGATCCCGACCCTGCTGGGCGGCGTCAACTTCGTGCTGCACTCGGCCGGCTGGCTGGAGGGCGGACTGGTCTCGTCCTACGAGAAGTTCGTCATGGACACCGACCAGCTCGGCATGATGCAGACCATGGCCCAGGGCATCGACATGTCCGAGAACGGCCAGGCGATGGACGCCATCCGCGAGGTCGGCCCCGGCAAGCACTTCCTCGGCTGCGCCCACACCCAGGCGAACTTCGAGACCGCCTTCTACCGCTCCTCCATCGCCGACAACAATTCCTTCGAGCAGTGGCTCGCCGAGGGCGAGCAGGACGCGACGAAGCGCGCCAACACCCTGTTCAAGAAGATGCTGGCCGACTACGAGGCGCCGGCCCTCGACCCCGGCCTCGACGAGGCGCTGAACGAGTACATGACCCGACGCAAGGCGGAGATGCCCGACGCCTTCGCGTGAGTGGGCGGGCGCCTCTGGCCCGTCCTTCGAGGCCCCGCTTCGCTCCGCACCTCGGCGCGAGGCGGGGGCGAACGCGGGGAATGGACACCGCCCGCGCCCTGAGGAGCGTGCGCGTGTGCCGGTCTCGAAGGCTGCGCCGCGAGGCGACGGCCGCCCCACCCCGCGCATTTGCCTCCGGCGCCGTCGGCGGCTAGTGTCCGGCCGCGAGGGAAGCGCCGTGTGGCTTCGGGAGCCCGCGACCGCCGCCGTTGTCGCCGACCACGAAGCCATTTGAGAGACCGGTCCCCTTGACCGAGTGGATCCTGATCTTCCTGAAGGGCCTGGCCGCCGGCCTCTTCATCGCCGCGCCCGTCGGGCCGGTGGCGGTGCTCTGCGTCAAGCGCGCCATGTACTACGGTGCGGCCGGCGGCCTCGCGGCCGGCCTCGGCGCGGCCATCGCCGACGCCTTCTTCGGCGCCGTCGCCGGCTTCGGCGTCGCCGTGGTGGCCGACTGGCTGGTCTCGCACGAGGACCCGATCCGCTTCTTCGGCGGCGTGATCCTGATCGGCCTCGGCATCAGCCTCATCCTCAGCCGCCGGCAGACCGCCGACAAGGCGGTCAGCAAGATGGGCCTCTTCAGCACCTTCTTCACCACCTTCACGCTGACCCTGACCAACCCCATCACCATCCTGTCGTTCCTGACGGTCTTCGCCAGCCTGGGCCTGGCCAGCGCGCAGATGGACTACGCCACGGCCGGCATCCTGGTGGCCGGGGTCTTCCTCGGCTCCGCCGTCTGGTGGATCGCCATCTCGGCCATCGTGGTGCTGGCGCGCGGGCGCATCGGCTTCGAGTGGATGCCGGTGATCAAGCGCTGGTCCGGCGTGCTGATCGTCGGCTTCGGCGTCTACGCCATCGCCTCCTCGGCCGAGGCGGTGTGGGAGAACTGGCTGTAGGCCCCTTCTGTGGCCTGCGTCACTGAAGCGGCCGAAAGCGGGCATTGCGCGGACCCGGCGGCGCCATAATTCGCCGGCTTCATGGCGCCCTCGACGCACCTGACAGGGGAGAGCCCGCATGCTGTCGCGCCGCCAGTTGCTCCGCCGTGCCCCCGCCCTGGCCCTGGGCGGTGCCGCGCTAGCCGCCACGCCCTTCGCCGGTCGTCCCGCGCTCGCCGACGGCGAGTGCTCGACCTACGACCAGCAGGGTCTGCGCTACTGCACCGTGGGCCTGCGCATCGGCGAGATCGAGACGGTGCGCCAGCGCTGCGAATACTGGTGCTGGGCGGCCTGCATCCAGGCGGTCTTCGCGCTGCACGGCCGCGACGTCGCGCAGGAGGAGATCGTGCGCCGGGTCTATGGCGCCGAGGTCTGCACCACGGCCGACGCCGGGGCCATCCTCTATGCCATCCAGGGCGACTGGATCGACGCCTACGGCCGGCCCTTCCGCGCCTATGCCCAGGCGCTGCCGGACCTGACCACGCGCCTCATGGTCGGCGCCGGCGCCGGCGACATCCTGAACGAGCTCTACGGCAACAACCCGCTGATCAACGGCGCCGTCGGCCACGCCACGGTGCTGACCGCGGCGACCTATGCCGAGGATCGCTGGGGCAACCAGCAGATCGTCGAGTTCGTGGTGCGCGACCCCTGGCCCAGCTCGCCCAACCGCCGCGTCCTGCAGGTGCAGGAACTCTACGGTGCCAGCTTCCTGGCCAAGGTCGTGGTGGCCTAGAGGCCGCGCTCGTTCGCGGTCCAGGCGCGCTCGAGGAACCAGCCGCTCTCGACCAGGCCGAAGATGGCCTCGATGTCGGGGGTGAAAGCACGGTCGTCCTTGAGGAAGGCGACGCGCTCGCGCACCGCCGCCTCGGCCGCCTGCAGCGCCGGGCTGGTGCGCAGCGGGCGGCGCAGCTCGATGCCCTGCACCGCGGCCAGCAGCTCGATCGCCAGGATGCGGCCGCTGTTGGCCGCCATGGGGCCGAGGCGCCGGGCGCCATGCGTCGCCATGGAGACGTGGTCCTCCTGGTTGGCCGAGGTCGGCAGCGAATCGACCACCGCCGGGTGCGACATCTGCTTGTTCTCGCTGGCCAGGGCGGCGGCGGTGACGTGCGCGATCATGAAGCCGGAGTTGAGGCCCGGCTCGGCGATCAGGAAGGCCGGCAGCCCCGACAGCGTGGCGTCGGTCAGCATGGCGACGCGGCGCTCGGCGATGGCGCCGGTCTCGGCGATGGCGAGGGCCAGCATGTCGGCGGCGAAGCCCACCGGCTCGGCATGGAAGTTGCCGCCCGACAGCATCTCGTTCTCGGCCGGGAAGACCAGCGGGTTGTCGGAGACGGCGTTGGCCTCGGTCAGCAGCAGGCCGCGCGCGGCGTTGATCGTCTCCAGCACCGCGCCCATGACCTGCGGCTGGCAGCGCAGGCAATAGGGGTCCTGCACCCGCGGGTCGCCCTCGCGGTGCGAGTCGCGGATGGCGCTGCCGGCCAGCAGGCGGCGCAGCGCGGCGGCGGCGGCGATCTGCCCGCCGTGGCCGCGCACCGCGTGGATGCGCGGATCGAAGGGCGTGTCGGAGCCGGCGCAGGCGTCGACCGAGAGCGCGCCGGCGACCAGCGCCGTGGCCGCCAGCTCCTCGGCGCGGAACAGGCCCTCCAGCGCCAGGGCGGTGGAGACCTGCGTGCCGTTCAGCAGCGCCAGGCCCTCCTTGGCCGCCAGCTCCAGCGGCGCGAGGCCGAGGCGCCGCAGCGCCTCGCCGGCCGCCAGGCGCTCGCCCTTCAGGCGGATCTCGCCGTGGCCGATCAAGGCTGCGCTCATGGCCGCGAGCGGCGCCAGATCGCCGGAGGCCCCGACCGAGCCCTGGCCCGGGATCAGCGGCAGCGCGTCATGTTGCAGCAGCGCCAGCAGGCGCTCGACCACCACGCGGCGCACGCCCGAATGGCCACGCGCCAGGCTGGCGACCTTGAGCAGCAGGATCAGGCGGACGGTGCGGTCCGACAGCGGCTCGCCGACGCCGGCGCAGTGCGACAGCACCAGGCGGCGCTGCAGCTCGGCCACGTCGGCGCGGCCGATCTTCTGCCGCGCCAGGATGCCGAAGCCGGTGTTGACGCCATAGACCGTCTTGCCGGAGTCCAGCATGGCGGTGACCACCGCCGCCGCGGCCTCCACCTGCGGCCAGGCGGCCGGGTCCAGATCCACGCTCCCCAGCGTCTCCGGCGCGCGCCAGAAGCGGTAGAGGCTGGAAAGCTCGACGGCACCGGGGGTGAGGAGCAGCGACATGGGGCGGCCTCGAAGTTGTATATACAACTTTGTAGCCGAAGCGAGGCTGGCGGGGAAGTGGGTGGCGAGCGGGTGGGTGAGCAAATGCCCCCTCTCCCCGCCCCAGCGGGGAGAGGGTTGGGGTGAGGGGCGTCTCGGCGCGGCTCGTCGCACCGGAGTCCGGACTTTCCATCGCAACTGCCCCTCACCCTGTCCCTCTCCCCGCTTCGCGGGAGAGAGGGGACCGCTGGATCAATGGCGGTGACACCCTTCCGAGTATCGTCCATAGATTGTAGATGCGTGGTCCATCCCCAACCACACGCGAGCGCTCTCGCCGTCTGCGCCGGGATACGACGGACGCCGAACGCAAGCTCTGGCTCGCGCTACGTGACCGCCGCCTGCAGGGTTTGAAGTTCCGGCGCCAGCATCCCCACCCACCCTACACACTCGACTTCTATTGTCCGGAAGCCCGCCTCGTCGTTGAGGTCGATGGCAGCCAGCATGGCGGTCCTGACGACTTGCGTCGCACGGCGGTCCTCGAAGCCTGCGGTCTCAATGTCCTGCGCTTCTGGAACAACGAGGTGCTGCTGAGCCTCGATAGTTGCCTGGAGGCGATCCTGCGGCGGGCTTTGGACCGCATCGCCGCGGCAAACGAACCATCGCCCGACGAGGACGCCTAGCGCATCACCCCTCCAACTGCCGCTCCTGCCTCGGCGTCTTGGCGTAGAACTCGCGGTAGCACTTGGAGAAGTGCGAGGCGGAGACGAAGCCGCAGGCGAGCGCCACGTCGAGCACCGAGAGCGAGGTCTGCAGCAGCAGGGTGCGGGCCTTCTGCAGGCGGAGCTCGAGGTAGTAGCGGGTCGGCGTGCGCTGCAGGTACTTGCGGAAGAGCCGTTCGAGCTGGCGGGTGGAGAGGCCGGTCTTGCGGGCGAGCTGGCTGCGCGGCAGCGGCTCCTCCAGCGAGCCCTCCATCAGCTCGATCACTTTCAGCAGCTTGGGGTGCGAGACGCCGATGCGGGCGCGCAGCGCCATGCGCTGCGGGTCGTGGCGGTCGCGGATGCGCTCGTGCATGAAGGCCTCGGCGCAGCCGGTCGCGAGCTCGCGGCCATGCGCCAGGGCGATGATCGAGAGCATGAGGTCGAGGGCCGCGGTGCCGCCGGCGCAGGTGAAGCGGTTGCGGTCGACCTCGAAGAGCTCGTCGGTCACCTCGAGCTGCGGGAAGGCCTCCTTGAAGCCGGGGATGTTCTCCCAGTGGATGGTGCAGCGATAGCCGTCGAGCAGGCCGCAGCGCGCCAGGATGTAGGAGCCGGTGGAGATGGCGCCGACGCGGCTGCCCTGGCGCGCGATGCGGCGCAGGAAGTTGAAGACCCGTCGGTCGTTGATGCGCTCGGCCTCCATGCCAGTGACCACGACGAGGTTGTCGATGCGGTCGACCTGGTCGACGGTGAAGTCGGGCAGCACGCGCACGCCCGAGGAAGCGACGGCCGGCTCGTTGTCCGGGCAGATCACGCTCCAGGAATAGAGCGGCTTGCCCGAGAGGCGGTTGGCGGCGCGCAGCGCCTCCATCGCCGAGGTGAAGGGCATGGAGGAGAAGCGCGGCAGCAGCAGGAAGCCGAAGTGCTCGGGCTCGATGCGCTGGGGTGAGGCGGCCTGCATGGCTGGATGGCGACGGGAGCGGCTGGACGGTTGTGTCGAATAGATGACAATAAAGTCGCCCTGCGGCAAGTTCAATATAGCGGATTTTGGTTCGGGAAGTTGGAGAGATGTGTGGCTGACTGGCAGGAGATCGTTGCGGCGTCGGAAGCCGCCGGGCTGGCGGCGCGCGGCGGCTTCGCCGTGGCGCCGGCGGACGGCGTGCCGGAGCTGGCGCCAGGGCGCCCGGCCGGCGCCCTGGCGCTGCTGGGCGCGGTCGGCGGTTCGCTCTGGCCGGCCTTCTCGGCTTCGCCCGAGTATGCCGACGGCCAGCCGCATCCGCTGGACCGCTGGTCGCGGCGGGTGGTAACGGCGCTGGCCGAGCGCTTCGGCGCCCGGCCGCTCTTTCCCTTCGGCGGGCCGCCCTGGCTGCCCTTCCAGCGCTGGGCAGCCAAGGCCGAGCCGGTGGCGCCCTCGCCGCTCGGCCTCTACATCCATCCGCGCCACGGCCTCTGGCACAGCTATCGCGGCGCGCTGGCCCTGGCCGCCGTGCCGGCCGGCCTGCCGCCGCGCGAGGTCCTGGCCAGCCCCTGCGAGAGCTGTTCCGGCAAGCCCTGCCTCTCCGCCTGCCCGGTCGGCGCCTTCGCCCTGGTGGACGGCGTCACCCGCTACGACACGCAAGCCTGCGCTGCGCACATCTCGGTTCCGGCCGGCGCGGACTGCCTGCAAGGTGGCTGCCGCGCGCGCCGGGCCTGCCCGGTGGCGCCGCGCCTGGCCTATGGCCAGGCGCAGAACGAGTTCCACATGGGCGCCTTCCTCCGCGCCCGGCAGAGCGACGGGGCACGATGAGCAAGCGGGTCCTTTTCATCGATCACGCGGTCAGCCAGCGCGACGACCGCGGCTCGGCCTATCTCAAGACCCGCGGCCATCAGGTGACCTGGGTGCGCCCGGCCGGCGGCGAGAGCCTGCCGGCACTCGGCGAGCACGATGCGCTGGTGGTCTATGGCGGGGCCGAAATGCTCTCCAGCGACCTGGACAGTCCCGCCTTCCCGCACCTGCGCGTCGAGGTCGACTACATCGGCCGCTGGCTGGCGGCGGACAAGCCCTACCTCGGCATCTGCCTGGGCTCGCAGCTCATGGCCACGGCGCTGGGCGCCAAGGTCGGCCCGCTGCCGGACAAGCGCTACGAGCTGGGCTTCGTGCGCATCCTGCCGACCGGCGTCGACGAGAGCTTCATGAGCGAGCCGCTGCACATGTACCAGTGGCACCAGGAGGGCTGGGAGCTGCCCCGGGGCGCCGAGCACCTGGCCACCGGCCCGGACTTCAAGAACCAGGCCATGCGCCACGGCCGCCACGCCTATGGCCTGCAGTTCCACCCCGAGGTGGCGCCGCCGACCTTCCAGCGCTGGCTGGACGAGGTGCCGGACGCCTGCACGCGCCTCGGCGCACAGAGCCGCGAGAAGCAGGTGGAGGATGCGCGCCTGCACGACGAGCGCATGCGCCTGTGGTTCGAGGGCTTCCTCGACCGCTGGCTGGCCGACTAGAGAGGACCCCGCCATGACCAAACGCCCAACCGCAGCGAAACGCATCGTGCTGGTGAAGCACCACAACGACCGCAACGACGATCGCGCCTCGCAGCATCTGGCGGCGCGCGGCTTCGACCTCGACTGGCGGATGCCCTATGCCGGCGACAGCCTGCCGGAGACGACCGATGGCGTGGCCGGCACCATCGTCTATGGCGGCGGCCAGCCGATCCCCGAGGTCGAGCGCTATCCCTTCATCGCCGACGAGGCGCGCTGGATGCGCCAGTGCAGCGAGGCCGGGCTGCCGACGCTCGGCATCTGCATGGGCGCGCAGATCCTGGCACATGCCTATGGCGCCGAGGTCGGCCCGCACCCCGCGGGCGAGCAGGAGTTCGGCTGGTACGAGCTGGAGCCGACCAACGAGGGCGCGGCCCACATCCCGGCCGGCCTGGCCGTGCCGCAGATGCACTACCACACCTTCGCCCTGCCCGAGGGTGCGACCCTGCTGGCCAGCAGCCGCGCCTACCGCAACCAGGCGATGCAGCTGGCCGAGAAGACCTTCGGCTTCCAGTTCCATCCGGAGCAGACGGCCGAGACCTTCCAGCGCTGGCAGCAGAAGCCCTGGGCGCCCTGGGGCAAGCCCGGCGTGCAGACCAAGGACGAGCAGGACCGGCGCGCCGCGGCGCACGACGAGGGCGTCGGCGCCTGGTTCACGGGCTTCCTCGACCGGCTGTTCGGGGTGCCAGGCTAGGCGCCAACGAACCCTCTCCCTTGGGAGAGGGTGCGAGCGGACGCGAGCGGGTGAGGGAGGTTGGTGCGGCACCCGCCATTCTCACCAACCTCCCTCACCCGGCTCCCTGCGGTCGCCACCCTCTCCCAAGGGAGAGGGTCAATCAGGCCATCGCCTCCTCGAACGGCGTCGCCGACAGCACCACCGGGCCGGTCTCGGTGATCAGCACGGGCTCTTCCAGCTTCACGCCCTCGCGGCCGCCGACGGCGCCGATGTAGCTTTCGACGCAGACGATCATGCCGGCCTCCAGCACGCCGTCGTAGGCGCCCCACTCGGCGTCCTCGGCGTACCAGAGCAGCGGATACTCGACGCCGAGGCCGCAGCCGTGCGCGATGTCGGCGTAGCGGTTGGGCTTGCAGTCGTCGGGCAGCTGGAAGGCCTTCTCGGTCAGCTCGAAGAAGCCGGTGCCGGCGCGCAGCAGCGGGATGTTGGTGGCGAGCTGCCGGCGCGCCAGGTCGTAGAGCCGGCGCTGCGCGTCGCTGGGCCGCGTCTCGCCGATCACGAAGGAGCGCGAGAGGTCGGTGTACCAGCCATCGGGCCCGATCAGGTCGGTGTCGAAGGAGAGCAGGTCGCCGGCCTGCATCAGCCGCGCGCCGGTTTCCTGGAACCAGGGGTTGGTGCGCGGCCCGCTGGTCAGCAGCCGGGTCTCGGGATACTCGCCGCCGCGGCGGATCGAGCCGGCGATGAGGACGGCCAGCGCCTCCTGCTCGCTCATGCCGGGCCGGGCGGCGGCGCGCAGCTCGGCGATCGCCACCTCGGTGGTGCGCAGCGAGGCGAGAAAGGAGCGCACCTCGGCCGCCGACTTGATCGCCCGCGCGCGCTCCAGTACCGCCTTGGCGTCGACCGCGACCACGCCGGCCTCGGCCAGCGCCTCGGTCAGCGGCAGGTCGGCGCGGTCGATGCCGAGGCGCCGCTCGCCACCGCCGACGCGGCGCACCAGGTCGGCCAGCTCGGCGGCGAGGCGTCGCGCCATCTCGGTCCCGCGCGGGCCGACCGACATGTAGTCCCAGGCCAGCGAGGGGCGGATCTCGTCCAGCGTCTCCAACCCGCGCGAGAGGTGGGCGGAGGACGGCAGCTCCCAGATCGTCACCGGCCCCTCGGCCGGCACCAGCGCGTAGCGGCAGAGGTTGTGCAGGGTCCAGACCTGCATGTTCCGCGTGCCGGTGGCATAGCGCAGGTTGACCGGATCGGTGACCAGGATGGCGGCGAGGCCCGCCTCGCCGGTCAGGCGGCGCAGGCGCTCCAGGCGATAACGGCGGATCTCGACCGGATCGGCCGGCGCGCCGGAATCCCAGCCGGCGAGCGCGCTCACGCCGCCTCGGCGCCGTCCAGTTCGCCCGGCAGGCTGGGCAGCCCGCGCTCCTTGCGCGGCGTGCGGCCGAAGAAGTCGCGATAGCACTTGGAGAAGTGCGAGGCCGAGACGAAGCCGCAGGCCAGCGCCACGTCGATCACGCTCATGTTGGTCTGCAGCAGCAGCAGGCGCGCGCGGTTGAGGCGGAGCTCGAGGTAGTAGCGCGCCGGCGAGCGGTTCAGGTACTTGCGGAACAGCCGCTCGAGCTGGCGGGTGGAGAGGCCGGCGTGCTCGGCCAGCTCGCCGCGGGCCAGCGGCTCCTCCAGGTTCTTCTCCATGATCTCGATGATCGAGAGCAGCTTGGGATGGCGCACGCCGAGGCGGGCCGGCAGGCTCATGCGCTGCTGGTCGTGGCGGTCGCGGATGCGCTCGTGCATGAACTGGTCGGCGACCTGGGCCGCCAGTTCGTAGCCGTGCTGCAGGCTGATGACGTTCAGCATCATGTCGATCGCCGCGGTGCCGCCCGAGCAGGTGAAGCGGTTGCGGTCGATCTCGAAGAGCTCGGGCGTGACCTCCAGCTCGGGGAAGTCCTCGGCGAAGCCGGCCAGGTTCTCCCAGTGGATGGTGCAGTGGTAGCCGTCGAGCAGCCCGGCGCGCGCCAGGATGTGGCTGCCGGTGCAGAGCGCGCCGATGTCGGCGCCCTTGCGGTCCATGCCGCGCAGCCAGCCGGCGAGGCGCTTGTCGTCGAAGAGCTGCACGTCGATGCCGCTGCAGACCACCACGGCGTCGGCGTCGGCCGCCAGGTCGATCGGCCCGGCCGGGTGCAGCACGATGCCGTTGGAGGCGGTGACCGGCTTGCCGTCCACGGAATAGAGCTTCCAGTCGTAGAGCTGCTTGCCGGCGGCGCGGTTGGCCAGGCGCAGCGGCTCGACCGCGCCGGTGAAGGCGATCATGGAAAAACGCGGCACCAGCACGAAGGCCAGGCGCTGCGGCAGACGACGGGGCTGTGAACCGAGCACGGGCAGAACCGCACCTTTCCGGAGTGGGCCGCCAGGCCCGGGGTTGTCGCGAACTGGCCAGGGTGGGCGGGCGGCTGTCGCGGAATGATAATTTCCCGGCGCGGGCTCGCAAGCCCCCAAACGCGGTGTCAGCACCCTGCCGACAAGCTGTCGCAGGGGGTCTCCGGCCTTGCGCCGGCCGCCCGCGCGTGGCCTCTTGCGCGTATCCCTTCACCCCGGTCCAGGCAGCCCGATGTCCCAGCGCTATTCGCTCTTCAGCCTGATCCGCAACGCCTTCTCCTATCACGAGAACTGGCAGAAGGCCTGGCGCCAGCCGGAGCCCAAGGCCGAGTACGACGCGGTGATCGTCGGCGGCGGCGGCCACGGCCTCGCCACCGCCTACTACCTCGCCAAGGAGCACAAGATGACCAACATCGCGGTCATCGAGCGCGGCTGGTTGGGCGGCGGCAACACCGGGCGCAACACCACCATCGTCCGCTCCAACTACCTGTGGGACCAGTCGGCGCTGCTCTATGAGCACGCGCTGAAGCTGTGGGAGGGCCTCAGCCAGGAGCTGAACTACAACGTCATGTTCAGCCAGCGCGGGGTGATGAACCTGGCGCACAACCAGCACGACCTGCGCGAGCTGTCGCGGCGCATCAACGCCAACCGCCTGAACGGCATCGACAGCGAGCTCTTGAGCCCGCAGCAGGTCAAGGACTTCTGCCCCGCCATCGACCTGCGCGGCGGCGGCCGCTACCCGGTGCTGGGCGCCAGCCTGCAGCGGCGCGGCGGCACGGCGCGGCACGACGCGGTGGCCTGGGGCTATGCCCGCGGCGCCGACGCCATGGGTGTCGACATCATCCAGAACTGCCCGGTCGAGGGCTTCGAAATCGAGGGCGGCCGGGTCACCGGCGTGCGCACGGCGCGCGGCCTAATCAAGGCCAAGAAGGTCGGCATCGTCGCCGCCGGCCATTCCACCGTGCTGGCCACCCTGGCCGGCTTCCGCCTGCCGCTGATGAGCCTGCCGCTGCAGGCGCTGGTCAGCGAGCCGGTGAAGCCCTGCGTCACCTGCGTCGTCATGTCGAACGCGGTACACGCCTACATCAGCCAGTCGGACAAGGGCGAGCTGGTGATCGGCGCCGGCGTCGACCACTACATCGGCTATGGCCAGCGCGGCTCGATCCACGTGCAGGAGGAGACGCTGGCGGCGATCTGCGAGCTCTTCCCGCTGTTCCGCCGCATGCGGATGCTGCGCAACTGGGGCGGCATCGTCGACGTCTGCCCCGACGCCTCGCCCATCATCTCCAAGACCCCGGTCGAGGGCCTGTTCATCAACTGCGGCTGGGGCACCGGCGGCTTCAAGGCCACCCCGGGCTCGGGCAACGTCTTCGCCCACACCATCGCCACCGGCGAGCCGCACCCGCTGAACGCCGCCTTCAAGCTCGACCGCTTCGTCTCCGGCTTCCTGATCGACGAGCACGGCGCCGCCGCCGTCGCGCACTAGGACCAAGGCCCATGCTGCTGATCCCCTGCCCCTACTGCGGCGAACGCGCCGAGATCGAATTCTCCTATGGCGGCGAGGCGCACATCGCGCGCCCGACCGAGCCCGAGAAGCTGTCCGATGCCGAGTGGGCGAACTACGTCTACTGGCGCAGCAACGTGAAGGGCGTCTTCGCCGAGCGCTGGATGCACGCCCAGGGCTGCCGGCGCTGGTTCAACGTCATCCGCGACACCGTCAGCTACCAGATCCTCGCCAGCTACGAGGCCGGGACCCAGCCGCCCGCCGTGGAGCGCAAGACCTATGTCTGATACCTCGACCCCCGCCACCATGACGCAGCCCTTCCGCCTGGCGGCGGGCGGGCGCATCGACCGCGGCCGGCCGGTCAGCTTCAGCTTCGACGGGCGCAAGCTGCAGGGCTTCGCCGGCGACAGCGTCGCCTCGGCCCTGCTGGCCAACGGCATCCACCTGGTCGGCCGCAGCTTCAAGTACCACCGCCCGCGCGGCATCGTCACCGCCGGCATCGAGGAGCCGAACGCGCTGATCCAGGTCGGCCGCGACCCGGCGACCGAGCCCAACGTCAAGGCCACGGTCTGCGAGCTGGTCGAGGGACTGGAGGCGCAGTCGCAGAACCGCTGGCCCTCGCTCGGCTTCGACTTCGGCGCGATGAACTCGCTGGTCTCGAAGGTCCTGCCGTCGGGCTTCTACTACAAGACCTTCATGTGGCCGCCCTCGACCAAGGGCTGGCTGTTCTGGGAGAAGTTCATCCGCAAGGCCGCCGGCCTCGGCAAGGCGCCGACCGGCCGCGACGAGGCGCGCTACGACAAGACCTTCGCGCACTGCGAGGTGCTGGTGGTCGGCGGCGGCGCCGCCGGCCTCGCCGCCGCGCTGGCGGCGGGCCGCGCCGGCAAGCGCGTGGTGCTGGCCGAGCTGGACCACGAGCTGGGCGGCTGGCTGTTGACGCAGCGGGACCAGGTGATCGCCGGCCAGCCGGCCGAGGACTGGGTCAAGGCCGCCGCCGCCGAGCTCGCCGGCCTGCCCAATGTCGAGGTGATGACCCGCACCATCGCCTTCGCCTACTTCGACCACAACTTCCTCGGCCTTTGGCAGAACCTGACCGACCACCTGCCGGCCGGCGCCGTGCCGAAGGATGCGGCGCGCCACCGGCTGGTGAAGCTGCGCGCCAGGCAGGTCGTGCTGGCCACCGGCGCGCTGGAGCGGCCGCTCTGCTTCCGCGACAACGACCGCCCGGGCGTGATGCTGGCCGGCGCGGCGCAGGCCTTCGTCAACCGCTGGGCGGTGAAGCCCGGCAACAAGGCCGTCATCGTCACCAACAACGACAGCGCCTATGGCGCCGCGCTGGACCTGAAGGCCGCGGGCGTCGAGATCGCCGCCGTCGTCGACCTGCGGCAGAACCCCGACGGGCTGCTGACCGACAAGGCCGAGGCCGCGGGCATCCGCGTGCTGGCCGACCACGGCGTGATCGCCGTCGAGGGCAAGCTGCGCGTGTCGGGCGTGAAGATCGCGCCGCTGGCGGCCAACGGCCAGGGCATCGGCCAGCCGGTCGAGTCCATCGCCTGCGACCTGGTGCTGAACGCCGGCGGCTTCACGCCGACCGTGCACCTCTTCAGCCAGGCCAAGGGCAAGCTGGCCTGGGACGAGGCCCACCAGTGGTTCCGCCCGGGCCAGGCGGGCCAGCCGAACCAGGTCTCGGTCGGCGCCTGCAACGGCACCTGGGGCCTCGGCGCCGCGCTGGCCGAGGGGCACCTGGCCGGCGGCGGCCAGGGCGAGGCGCCGGCGGCGGCGGACGAGGACTTCCTGCCGCTGCGCGCGCTGTGGCTCATCCCCTCGGACAAGCCGCTGGGGCACAAGGGCAAGCACTTCATCGACCAGCAAAACGACGTCACCGCCGCCGATTTGAAGCTGGCGCTGCGCGAGGGCTATGTCTCGATCGAGCACCTGAAGCGCTACACCACCACCGGCATGGCGACGGACCAGGGCAAGACCTCGAACCTCAACGCCCTGACCCTGGTCGCCGAGACCCTGGCGAAGCCGATCCCGGAGGTCGGCACCACGACCTTCCGCGCGCCCTATGCCCCGGTCTCCTTCGGCGCCTTCATGGGACGCGACGCCGACGACCTGCTGGACCCCTTGCGCAAGACGCCGATGGATCCCTGGCACGAATCGAACGGCGCGAAGTTCGAGAACGTCGGCCAGTGGCGCCGCGCCTGGTACTACCCGAAGCAGGGCGAGGACATCCACGCGGCGGTGAACCGCGAGGTCAAGGCGGTGCGCGAGAGCGTCGGCCTGCTCGACGCCTCGACCCTGGGCAAGATCGACATCAAGGGGCCGGACGCGGCCGAGTTCATCAACCGCATCTACACCAACGCCTTCCTGAAGCTGGAGGTCGGGCGCTGCCGCTACGGCCTGATGCTGAAGGAGGACGGCATGGTGATGGACGACGGCGTGACCGCGCGCCTCGCCCCCGACCACTTCCTGATGCACACCACGACCGGCAACGCCGCCCCGGTGCTGAACCACCTTGAGGAGTACCTGCAGACCGAGTGGCCGCACCTCAAGGTCTTCCTGACCTCGGTCACCGAGCAATGGGCGACGGTGCAGGTGGCGGGTCCCAAGGCGCGCACCCTGATCCAGGAGGTGGCGCCGAACCTGGACCTCTCGACCGAGGCCTTCCCCTTCATGTCGGTGCGCCACGGCGAGGTGCTGGGCCAGCCGGCGCGCATCTTCCGCATCTCCTTCACCGGCGAGGGTTCCTGGGAGATCAACGTCGCCCCCTCGATGGGCCTGGCGCTGTGGGAGGCGCTGATGACCGCCGGCGCCAAGTACGGCGTCACGCCCTACGGCACCGAGGCGATGCACGTGCTGCGCGCCGAGAAGGGCTTCATCATCGTCGGGCAGGAGACCGACGGCTCGATCAATCCCCTCGACCTGGGGATGGAGGGCATGGTCTCCAAGACCAAGGACTTCGTCGGCAAGCGCTCGCTCTATCGCAGCGACATGGCCAAGACCGACCGCAAGCAGCTCGTCGGCATCCTGACCGAGGACCCGAACGAGGTGCTGCCCGAGGGTGCCCACCTGGTGGCCGACCCCAAGGAGCCGAAGCCCATGACGCAGCTCGGCCATGTCACCTCGAGCTACTGGAGCCCGAACCTCGGACGCTCCATCGCGCTGGCACTGGTCAAGGGCGGGCGCGCCCGCATGGGCCAGACGCTGCATGCGCCGCTGCTGAACGGCAAGGTGGTGCCCTGCAAGGTCGGCGAGACGGTCTTCTGGGACAAGGAAGGGGTGCGGCTGCGTGGCTGATCTGACCTTCATGCGGCAGGCGCCGCTCGACCATCTCGCCCTGCCCGCCCAGGCCCGGGAGTCGCTGGGCGATGCCGGCCTCGGCCTCGGCGAGATTCGCTTCGCCGGCGCGGTGAACCTGCGCGCCCGGCGCGACGACATGGCCGCGCGCCAGGCGCTGGAGGGCGCGCTGGGCGCCGCCCTGCCCGGGGTCGGCAAGACCGCCTCGGCCGGCGCGGCCACGCTGATCGGCATCGGCCCCGACGAGTGGCTGGCCGCCGGCGGCGAAGGCCCGGCGCTGGCCGAGCGCCTGGCCGCGGCCTGCCAGGGACACTTCGCCGGCATCACCGACGTCAGCGAGAACTACTGCACCCTGGCGATCAGTGGCCCGAAGGCCCGCACGGTGCTGGCCAAGGGCTGCCCGCTGGACCTGCACCCGGCGGTCTTCCAGCCCGGCGACGCCGCCGGCACGCTGGTCGCCAAGGCGACGGTCGTGCTCTGGGCGCTGCCCGACGGCGGCTTCCGCCTGCTGGTCCGCCGCTCCTTCGCCGAGTACCTCTACCGCTGGCTGGAAGACGCCGGGCGGGAATTCGGCGTCGCGGTGGTGGCTGGGTAAGAGGAACCCTCCCCCTTGGGGGAGGGTGCGAGCGAGAGCGAGCGGGTGAGGGAGGCTGGTGTCGCCCCTCTGCAATCGCACCAACATCCCTCACCCGGCTCCCTGCGGTCGCCACCCTCCCCCAAGGGGGAGGGTCAGTTGGTCGGGATACTGCTAGCCTTCCGCGCATGAAATCCAACGTAGCGCGTGCTCGCCGGCTGCGACGCAACGAGACCGAGGCCGAGCGGCAGCTCTGGAATGCCCTGCGGAACGGCAAGCTCGACGGGTTGCGGTTCCGCCGGCAACATCCTGTCGGCCCCTTAACGCTGGACTTCTACTGCGAAGCGCTGCGGCTTTGCGTGGAGGTCGACGGCGGCCAGCATGCGGACTCAACCAAAGATGAACTGCGGACCGCGCGATTGAATGCTCTGGGCATCGAGGTGGTGCGGTACTGGAACAACGAGATTCTGGCCAACCTGGATGGCGTCTGGACGCATCTGCAGGGCGCGATCCAACGAAGGCGCAGAACTCTGGCGGGCTGAACAACCCTCCCCCAAGGGGGAGGGTTGGTTAGTCTGCCCCCGTGTCGCCAACCGGCGGGCCCTTGTCGCGGGTGCAACGGAAGCCCAGCGGCCTTGCGGCAAAGGTAGCGGCGGATTTCAGGGAGGCTGGACTATCCGATGAAGACCCATGCGCGCGTGGTGGTGATTGGCGGCGGCGTCAACGGCGTCTCGACGCTCTATCACCTGGCCAAGAAGGGCTGGACCGACGTGGTGCTGCTGGAGCGCACCGAGCTGACCGCCGGTTCCACCTGGCACGCGGCCGGCCTGCTGCCGCTGTTCAACATGAGCTACTCGGTCGGCCAGCTGCACCAGTACTCGGTCGAGCTCTACAAGTCGCTGGAGGCCGAGACCGGCCAGGCCGTGTCGTTCCACAACACCGGCAACCTGCGCCTCGCCCGCAACCGCGACCGCATGGACGAGTACCGCAACTACCAGTGCACGGCCGACACCATCGGGGTGGAGAGCCACCTGATCGGCGTCGACGAGATCAAGAAGCTCTGGCCGCTGATCAACCCGGACGGCCTGGTCGGCGCCCTGTGGCACCCGACCGACGGCCACATCGCGCCGGTCGACGTGACCATGGCCCTGGCGAAGGGCGCGCGCATGCGCGGGGCCGAGATCTACCAGCACACGCCCTGCACCGGGATCGAGCGCAATGCCTCGGGCGAGTGGGTGGTGAAGACCGCCAAGGGCAACATCACCTGCGAGCACGTGGTCTGCACCACCGGCAACTACGCCCGCACCACGGCCAGGATGGTCGGCCTGGAGATCCCGGCGATCCCGGTCGAGCACCAGTACATCGTCACCGACGTCGACGCGAAGCTGAAGGAATACCGCGACAGCGGCGCCAAGGAGCTGCCGGTGC
This sequence comes from Pseudomonadota bacterium, assembly GCA_029781795.1. Taxonomy (GTDB): domain Bacteria; phylum Pseudomonadota; class Alphaproteobacteria; order Kiloniellales; family JACOMY01; genus JAKOWB01. The sequence continues at coordinate 34,271 of JAKOWB010000152.1, forward strand.
TGCGCGAGTCGGATTCGCAGTACTACCTGCGCGAGGAGCGCAACGGCTGGATCCTCGGCCCCTACGAGAAGCACGCCCCGGCGCGCTTCATCGACGGCGTCGACGCCGGCTTCGAGAAGGACCTCTTCCCCGGCGACCTGGAGCGCCTGATGGTCCACGTCGAGGCCTGCATCCACCGGGTCCCATCGTTCGAGAGCGCCGGCATCAAGGACATCGTCAACGGCCCGATCTCCTATACCCCGGACGGCAATCCCATGGTCGGCCCGGCCTTCGGCCTGCCGAACTTCTGGATCAGCGAGGGGCATTCCTTCGGCATCACCGCGGCCGGCGGCGCCGGCTGGCAGCTCACCGAGTGGATGGTCGACGGCCAGCCGACGGTCGACATGACCGGCGTCGATCCGCGGCGCTTCGGCGTCACCACCAAGAAGTTCGCCAAGATCAAGAACGAAGAGGCCTACGAGCACGTCTTCATCATCCACTACCCGATGGAGGAGCGCCCGGCCGCCCGCCCGGCCAAGGCGCCGCCGATCTATGACCGCCTGGACAAGGCCGGCGCCGTCTGGGGCCAGCGCTTCGGCTGGGAGCGGCCGAACTGGTTCGCGCCCAAGGGGGTGGAACGCAAGGACGACTACTCCTTCCGCCGCTCCAACTGGTTCGCCCACGTCGGCAACGAGGTGAAGGCGATGCGCGAGCGCGTCGGCCTGATGGAGCTTTCCTCCTTCGCCAAGTACGAGGTCGAGGGACCGGGCGCGCGCGCCTGGCTGGATAGCATCGTCGCCAACACGATCCCCAAGACCGTGGGGCGCATGAGCCTCGCCCACTCGCTCTTCCCCTCGGGCTCGGTGCGCTCGGAGTACACCATCACCCGCATGGCGGACGGCATGTACGGCGAGCGCTTCTATATCGTCGGCCCGGGCGCGGCGCACGACATCGACTGGGACTTCTTCGTCAAGACCTCGCCCAAGGACGGCTCGGTCTTCGTCAAGGACCTGACCACCACGCTGGGCGTGCTGATCGTCGCCGGCCCGCATGCCCGCGACGTGCTGCAGACACTGGCCGACGCCGACCTCTCCAACGCCGCCTTCCCCTGGCTGACGGCGCAGGAGATCCCGGTCGGCTTCGCGCCCGGCGTCAAGGCGCTGCGCGTCAACTTCGTCGGCTCGCTCGGCTGGGAGCTGCACCACCCCATCGAGTACCAGATCCACCTCTACGAGGCGCTGATGGCGGCGGGACAGAAGTACGACATCGCCAACTGCGGCCTGCGCGCCATGGACTCCATGCGGCTGGAGAAGTCCTACCGCCTGTGGGGCACGGACCTGAACGCCGAGAACACCATCCTGGAAGCCTCGATGGACCGCTTCGTGCGCCTCAACAAGGGCAACTTCACCGGCCGCGACGCGCTGGTGGCGCAGCAGCAGAAGGGCGTGCCCAACCGCTACTGCACCATCGAGGTCGACGCCGACGACGCCGACAGCTTCGGCAACGAGCCGGTGTTCCTCGACGGCGAGGTGATCGGCCGCGGCACCGCCGGCGGCTATGGCCACCACGTCAAGAAGTCGATCATGCTGGGCTACGTGAAGAGCGACCTCGCCACCGTCGGCCGCGAGGTCAAGGTGCGCATCCTCGACCAGCTCCGCCCGGCGCGGATCGTCGCCGAGAGCCCCTACGACCCGGACAACGCGGCGCTGAGGGCCTGACGAGAAACCGAGGGCCCTCACCCTACCCTCTCCCGCCGAAAGCGGGAGAGGGAGGCTAACGGGGACTGCCAGCCAGGGCGTCCCCTCTCCCGCTTTCGGCGGGAGAGGGACAGGGTGAGGGCGTCCGGTCGGTCGCAAGTTTTTCTTCCTTGCCCTTGCCGGCCGGCTGGCGTGGCTATAATGGCCTTCACGAGTCCTCCTGAAGGCAGCGGTCCCATGGACAATCTTTTCCTTTCCCTGCTGGCTGAGCGGCCCTGGCTGCTGGCCGACGGCGCGACCGGCACCAACCTCTTCGCCCGGGGCCTGGAGACCGGCGAGGCGCCGGACCTGTGGAACGAGCAGCGGCCGGACCAGATCCGCGCGCACTACCAGGACTTCATCGAGGCCGGCAGCGACGTCGTGCTGACCAACACCTTCGGCGGCACGGCCAACCGGCTGAAGCTGCACGGCGCCGAAGGGCGGGTGCATGCGATCAACCGCCTGGGCGCCGCGCTGCTGAAGGAGGTCTCCGCCAAGGCCGGCCGCCCGGTGGTGGTGGCGGGCTCCATGGGGCCGACCGGCGATCTATTCGAACCCCTGGGGCCGCTGAGCCACGCCGAGGGCGTCGCCGCCTTCAAGGCGCAGGCCGAGGGCCTGGCCGAGGGCGGCGCCGACGTGCTCTGGATCGAAACCATGTCGAGCCCCGACGAGATCCGGGCCGCGGTCGAGGGCGCCGCCAGCACCGGCCTGCCGGTGGTCTGCACCGTTTCCTTCGACACCAACGGGCGCACCATGATGGGCGTGACGCCGCAGCAGTGGACCGCCCTGGCGCACGAGCTGGCGGTGCCGCTGGCCGGCTATGGCGGCAACTGCGGCGTCGGCGCCTCGGAACTGGTGGCGGCGCTGCTCGGCATCCACGCGGCGGCCCGGCCGGGCGACGTGATCGTCGCCAAGTCGAACTGCGGCGTGCCGGCCTGGGTCGACGGCCAGATCAAGTATTCCGGCACGCCGGAGCTGATGGCCGACTACGCCCGCCTGGCGCGCGATGCCGGGGCGCGCATCGTCGGCGGCTGCTGCGGCACCACGCCGGCGCACGTCGCCGCCATGAAGGCCTCGCTGGAGGGCTATGAGCCCGGCGCCGCGCCCAGCCTGGAGGCCGTGGTGGCGCGCCTCGGCCAGGTGTCCGACGCCACCTTGAAGCTGGGACTCTTCGGTCTGGAGCCGGGCAGCGATGCAGGCGACGAGGGTGGTCGCCGCCGCCGCCGCAGGGCACAGTTCTAGCCGTCCGGCGCCCGCCTCTCCTCCTGTGTCCCGCGGGGGCCGCTGAGCCGCTGCGAGGCTTCCTCCCGTGGACGACCTGCGTACCGCCGTCTCGTCGCTCGAGAACCGCTCCCCCCTTGCCCAGCAGGACCCGCTGATCTTCCGGGCGCTCGAGGACGAGCGCCGCCGGCAGAACCGGCAGATCGAACTGATGGCGTCCGAGAACACCGTCAGCCCGGCGGTGCTGGAGGCCCTGGGCTCGGTCATCACCAACAAGTCGCTCGAGGGCTATCCGGGCAAGCGCTACCACGGCGGCGCCGACTTCGCCGACGTGGTGGAGCAGGCCGCCATCGACCGCGCCAAGCAGCTCTTCAACTGCGCCTATGCCAACGTGCAGCCGCATTCCGGCACCCAGGCGAACCAGGCGGTCTTCCTCGCCCTGCTGCAGCCGCACGACCGCGTGCTGTCGATGAGCCTGGCGGCCGGCGGCCACCTGTCGCACGGCGCCGCGCCCAGCTACTCCGGCCGCTGGTTCACCGCCGAGGGCTATGGCGTCGCGCGCGAGACCGGGCGGCTGGACTATGACGCCATCGAGGCCCAGGCGCTCGCGTTCCGGCCCAAGCTGCTGATCACCGGCGGCTCGGCCTATCCGCGCGTCATCGACTTCCAGCGGCTGCGCGCCATCGCCGACAAGGTCGGCGCGTACTTTCTGGTCGACATCGCCCACATCGCCGGACTGGTGGCGACGGGGCACCATCCCTCGCCGCTGCCGATCGCCGACGTGGTGACCAGCACCACCACCAAGACGCTGCGCGGGCCGCGCGCCGGGCTGATCCTGACCAACCGCGAGGACCTGACGCGAAAGCTGCAGGCCAGCGTCTTCCCCGGCGTGCAGGGCGGCGTGCACCTGCCGGCGGTGGCCGGCAAGGCCGTGGCCCTGGCCGAGGCGCTGAAGCCCGCGTTCCGCGCCTACATCGGCCGCGTCGTCGCCAACGCCCACGCGCTGGCCGCGACGCTGGTGGCGCGCGGCATCACAGTGATCAGCGGCGGCACCGACACGCACCTGATCCTGATCGACGTCTCGAACCGGGGCCTCAAGGGCCAGCAGGCGCAGGACCTGCTCTATGCCGCCAACCTGACCTGCAACAAGAACCCGGTGCCCTTCGACAGCAGCAATCCGGCCGAGTGGGTCGGCCTGCGCCTGGGCAGCCCCAGCGGCACCAGCCGCGGCTTCGGCGAGGCGACCTTCGCCGAGATCGGCCACATGGTCGCCGACCTGCTGGACGACGGCGGGCGCGACCCGGCGGTGAAGGCCCGCGTGCTGAAGCGCGTCGAGGAACTCTGCCGCGCCAGCGAGCCCTATCCGGGGTAGCTCATACAAAGCCCTCTCCTCAGACTTGAGGAGAGGGTTGGGTGAGGAGCTGCCTGCGAAGGGCTCCCGTGCCGCCGGCTGTGCTCAGCGTTCAGGCACTCCCGCGCTCCAACGCCTCGACCGGGTTGGGGTAGTTGAGACCGGCGACGGCGGGCACCAGGCGGCGCTGCACCAGGGCGGTGCCCATCAGCGGCAGGACCAGGTGGTTGCGCAGCAGGCGCAGCAGCGGATTTCGCAGCGTCACCAGGCCGGTAAAGCGCTCGGTCGCCGCCAGCACGCGCTGCGCCACCGGACGGCGGAGCGCACCGTAGGCGTCCAGCCGGTCCTGGCTGGCCAGCAGGGCGAAGACGCAGGCGTCCTCGATGCCGAGGTTCATGCCCCGGCCGCCGACCGGCGAGTGGATGTGCGCCGCGTCGCCGGCCAGATGCACGCGCCCCTCGCTGTAGCGCTCGGCCAGGCGGTAGCTGACGGTGAACTGCGAGGTCCAGGGCACCGTCCCGACGCCGGTGCCGGCCGGCAGCAAGGTCAGCGGATCCTGGCCAATGGCGATGAGACGCCGGAGCTTGCCCGGCAGCGGTATGGTGGCCAGCAGCCCGCGCGGCGTCAGCAGCACGATCAGGCTGTCGGGGTCGAAGGACCAGTCGAGCTCGGCGTCGGCGAGGCGGAAATCCTCGTCGTCGCGGTGGCCGGGATAGCCGATGCCCAGCGCCTTGCGCAGGCCGGAGTGCGCGCCCTCGGCCGCCAGCACCGGACCGTCGGGCAAGGCTTCGACGCGGCCGTCGTCATGGCGCGCCTGCAGGCCGCCGGATGCCAGCTCCAGCGTGACACCGCGCTCGACCTGGTGGCCCTGCTCGGCCAGCACCTGCTCAAGGATCGCCTCGGTGCGGCTCTGCGGCAGCGAGAGGATGAAGGGATAGGGCTGCGGCAGGCGGTCGAGGCGAAGCCGCAGGCGCCGCGTGCCGCCATCCCAGATCTCCATCCCGGTCAGGCGCCGTCCCTCGGCCAGCAGGCGCTCGGTGACGCCGCTGGGGCGGAGCAGCGCCAGGCTGCGCGGGTTGACCGCCAGGGCCTTGGACCAGGGCACCCGCTGGCGCTCGCGCTCGAAGATGCGCAGCGGAACGCGGCGCCGTGCCAGCTCGACCGCGGCGGCGAGGCCCGTGGGCCCGGCGCCGGCGATCAGCACGGCCGGCCGGCTCATGCCGCCGACTCGCTGTCCAGCCAGGCCTCCAGCGCGGCGATGGAATCCAGCACCACGGTGGCGAGCGGCGACAGGTCCTCGGCCGCCGAGGTACCGGTCAGCACGCCGATCATGGCGCCGCAGCCGGCGCGGTGGCCCATCTCCATGTCGTGCCGGTTGTCGCCGATCATCGCCACCGCGGCCGGCGGCAGGCCGACCGCGTCGCAGAAGCCCCGCACCATGCCGGGCGTCGGCTTGGCGCCGTGGCCGCTGTCGTAGCCGGCGATGAAGTCCAGCAGGTGCAGCGTCTGGAAGCGGTCGAGGATGGCCCGCGTCGCGCGCTCGTTGTCGCTGGTGGCGATGCCGAGCTTGAGGCCGCGCGCCTTGAGGCGGGTGAAGAAGGCGGCGAGGTCGAGCACCGGGGCCGAGGCGACGACGCCCTCCTCGGCGAACAGGCGGTCCATGCGTTCGATCAGCTCGTGCCGCTGCCAGGCCGGCAGCATGGGCCCCCACTGGTCGGCGATGTCGTCGGTGTTGCCCTGCGCCAGCAGCGAGCCGGCGCGGTAGCGGCCGGACAGCGGGTCGCGCCCGCCGTGCTCCAGCAGCCGCCGGGCCAGTTCCATGTCGCCGGCGGCGAGTTCCAGCGCCACGCGGTCATAGATCGGCGGCCAGGTGGCGTTGAAATCCAGCAGCGTGCCGTCCTTGTCGAACAGCAACCCCCTGATAGCGGACATGCTCTCTCCCGGTCACTGTGCCGCGGCAGACTCGCCTGGCGTCTCGTCCGCCGGCGTCTCGTCCGCGCGGGTCTGCCGCAGGATGCCGCCATAGATCTCGTCGTCGCCGACGACGCCTGCGAGCTTGCCGTCCGCCTGCAGCAGGACCGGGTTGCCCGAGGCCTGGCGCAGGCGGATCACGTCGCGCATCTTGATCGCGGTGCCGACGACGAAGCAGGTCCCCTCGCCCACCGCCGGCACCTCGCCGTCCTCCCAGGCGCGCGGTGCCAAGGGCCGGCCCTCGTGGCTGGCGCCGGAAAGGCCGCCGCCGCCGTCCAGCGTCGCGGCGTAGTGGCCGCGCGCATCCAGCAGCAGCGCCCCGTCGCGGCGCGCCAGCTTCTCCACCGGCGTCATCAGCGAGCCGCCGGTCAGCACCTTCAGCGGGTTCATGTGGGCGACGAAGTCGGCGACGTAGCCGTTGGCCGGGTTCAGCACGATCTCCTCGGGCTCGCCGTACTGCACGATGCGGCCGCCCTCCATGATGGCGATATGGGTGCCGATCTTCAGCGCCTCGTCCAGGTCGTGGCTGACGAAGACGATGGTCTTCTTCACCGTCTGCTGCAGCTCCAGCAGCTCGTCCTGCAGGTGCTCGCGGATCAGCGGGTCGAGCGCCGAGAAGGGCTCGTCCATCAAGAGGATGTCGGCGTCGGTGGCGAAGGCGCGGGCGAGGCCGACGCGCTGCTGCATGCCGCCGGAGAGCTGGTGGCCGTACTTGCCGGCCCACTGCTCCAGCCGCACCAGCTTGAGCTTCTCGTCGACGATGCGGTCGCGTTCGGCCTTGGGCATGCCCTTCAGCTCCAGCCCCAGGCCGACGTTCTCGTGCACCGTGCGCCAGGGCAGCAGCGCGAACTGCTGGAACACCATGGCGACCTTGCCGCGGCGGAGCTGGCGCAGCGTGCCCTCGTCGCAGTGCGCGACGTCGGTGCGGCCCTGGTCGTGGTTCACCCAGACCTCGCCGCGCGTCACCTTGTTGAGGCCGTTGACGGCGCGCAGCAGGGTCGACTTGCCGGAGCCCGAGAGCCCCATCAGCACGCAGATCTCGCCGCGCTCGATGGCGACCGAGGCGCCGGCGACGCCGATGACACAGCCCGTCGCCTCCAGGATCTCGCCCCGGTGCTTGCCGGAGTCCAGCATGGCGATGGCCTCGGCCTGCTTCTTGCCGAAGACGATGTCGACGTTCTTGAACTCGACAGCAATGTCCTTAGTCATTGCCGCCTCCCTTGCTGCGCTGCTTGCAGATGCGGTCGAGCAGGATGGCGATGATGACGATGGCCAGGCCCGACTCGTAGCCCATCGGCCCGTTCACCGAGTTCAGCGCCCGCACCACCGGCTTGCCGAGGCCATTGGCGCCGACCAGGGCGGCGATCACCACCATCGACAGCGAGAGCATGATGCACTGGTTGACGCCGGCCATGATGGTCGGCAGCGCCTGCGGGATCTCCACCTTGTAGAGCAGCTGCCGGCGCGTCGCGCCGAAGGCCTCGCCGGCCTCGATCAGCGGCTTGGGCACCGCCGAGATGCCGAGGTAGGTGAGGCGGATGGGCGCCGGGATGGCGAAGACCACGGTGGAGATCAGGCCCGGCACCACGCCGAGGCCGAAGAGCACCAGCGTCGGGATCAGATAGACGAAGGTCGGGATGGTCTGCATCAGGTCCAGCACCGGCCGCATCGCGGTCCAGAGCCAGGGCCGGTGCGCCGCGGCGATGCCGAGCGGCACGCCGACCACCATGGAGACCAGCGTCGCCCAGAGGATCAGGCCCAGCGTCTCCACCGTCGCGTCCCAGTAGCCGAGGTTCACGATCAGCAGCAGCGACAGCACCGTGCCGATGGTCAGCACGATGGAGCGCTGCAGGTACCAGGCGAGGCCGGCGATAAGGGCGATCAGCAGCAGCGGCGGACACCACTGCAGCAGGTCGACCGTGCCGTCGATCGTCACCTTGATGGCGGACGAGATCGCGTTGATCACGTCCTGCAGGTTGGTGCTGATCCACTTCACCAGGCCGTCGATCCACTTGCCCAGCGGGATCTTCCAGCCCTCGAACCACTCTTCCATCGCCCGGCCCCTCCCCTCATGCGGCAGCGGCCAGGCCCGGGAAACCGGACCTGGCCGCCGTCGTCATCGCTGCGAGAGCCCGGCCCCTTAGAGGCCCAGGCTCTGCTTCACCGCGGCCATGCCGTCGCCGCCGTCCATCGTGGTCACGCCGGCGAGCCAAGCGTCGAGCGCGCCGGGATTCGCCTTCAGCCACTCGGTGGCCGCCGTCTCGGCGTCCTTGCCGTCGGTCAGGATGGCATCCATCATGGCGCCCTCGGAGGCCAGGTCGAACTTGAGGTTCGACAAGAGCTTGCCGACGTTCGGGCACTCCTTGGCATAGCCGGCGCGCACGTTGGTGATGACCGTGGCCTCGCCGAAGCCGGTGTCGCCCATGCCGGTGAGATACACCAGGTTCATGCGGCCCATGATCGGGTGCGGCGTCCAGCCCAGGAAGACGATGGCCTGCTTGGCATCCATGGCGCGCTGCGCCTGGGCCAGCATGCCCTGCTCGGACGATTCCACCAGCTCCCAGCCCTTCAGGTTGTTGGCCGGGTCGTCGATCATGCCGAGCACCAGGCGGTTACCGTCGTTGCCCGGCTCGATGCCGTAGATCTTCTTGTCGAAGGCGTCGGCGTGCTTGGAGAGATCGGAGAGATCCTTCACGCCCATCGCCGCGACGTAGTCCGGCACCACCAGGCCGTAGCCGGCGCCGGTCAGGTTGACCCCGAGGTCCTCGACCGAGCCGTTGTCATGGAAGGGCTTCACGTCGCCCGCCATCGAGGGCATCCAGTTGCCCAGGAAGACATCGATGTCCTTGTTCTGCAGCGACTGGTAGGTCACCGGGACCGAAAGCACCTGCACCTCGGGCTCGTAGCCCAGGCCCTTGAGGATCACCGTGGCGACGCCGGTGGTGGCCTGGATGTCGGTCCAGCCCACGTCGGAGAAGCGCACGGCCTTGCAGGACGCCGGATCGGCCGCCTGCGCGGCATTGGCCAGAAGAGCCAGCGCCACCGCCGAGGCGGCACAAAGCACCTTGAAACGCATGAGGGTCAGCCTCCTCTTCCCATGAAGGTCCGGCTTGATGGCACGTCCGAAGTGCTGCCGGGCCTGGCGCGCGTTGGCGCCTTGATTGGTTCGTTTCGTGTCGCTATCGGCAAAGCCGGGGCGACCCGCGGACGTGTTCATTCAATCAGAACGGGCCGGC
>JAKOWB010000172.1 GCA_029781795.1 Pseudomonadota bacterium
GCCTGCAGACCGGCGAGATCCACCTGATCGAGCGCGTCGACCTGAAGACCCTGGAGCTCTTGAAGCAGTCGCCGGACATCCAGGTCTTCCGCACCGCCGGCTATGCGCACCGTTCCTTCTGCATGCTCTCGGACACCGCGCCCTTCGACAACCTGGACGTCCGCCTGGCGCTGAAGTACGCGGTCGATCGCGAGGAGGTGCTGAGCAAGATCCTGCGCGGCTATGGGCGGCTCGGCAACGATCACCCCATCGCCTCCAGCGACCCCATGTTCGCGGCCGACATCCCGCAGCGCGTCTATGACCCGGACAAGGCGAAGTTCCACTGGAAGAAGGGCGGCTACGACGGCCCGATCACGCTGCACACCTCCGAGGCGGCCTTCGCCGAGGCGGTCGACGCCGCCGTGCTCTACAAGGAGCAGGCGGCCAAGTGCGGCATCCAGATCGAGGTGCAGCGCGAGCCGGCCGACGGCTACTGGTCCGACGTCTGGCGCAAGAAGCCCTTCGTCGTCGCCTCCTGGGGCGGGCGCCCGACCGCCAACATCATGCTGACCACGGCCTACAAGTCGGATGCCGCCTACAACGACACGCACTGGGTGCGGCCGGCCTTCGACCAGCTGCTGGTCGCGGCGCGCGGCGAGCTCGACCTCGCCAAGCGCAAGCAGATGTACCACGACATGCAGTTGATGATTCACGAGGATGGCGGCGCCCTGATCGCGATGTTCTACGACTACATCGACGCGGCCAGGGCCAATGTCGGCGGCTACGAGCCGGGCAACTTCGCCCTCTCGGGCTGCCGCGCGGCGGAGCGCTGCTGGCTGGCCTGAGCGGCCGGCCGGGCGGGAAGGGGGGCGCGGGCTTGCTCTGGTCCTTGATCGGTCAGCGCATCTTCTGGGGCTGCGTCACCCTTCTCGTCGTCTCCCTGCTGATCTTCCTCGGCACGGAGATCCTGCCGGGCGACGTCGCCCAGTCGATCCTGGGGCAGGAGGCGACGCCGGAAGCCGTCGCCGCCCTGCGCCACGACCTCGGCCTCGACGTCCCGCCGCTGCAGCGCTATCTCGACTGGATCGGCGGGCTGCTGCGGGGCGACCTCGGCCTGTCGCTGGCGAGCGGCAAGCCGGTGGCCGAGCTGGTTGGCGCCCGCCTCGGCAACACCTTCTTCCTGGCCGGCACCGCCGCGTTGGTCGCCATCCCGCTGTCGCTGGCGCTCGGCCTGCTGGCGGCGCTGCACCAGGACCGCGCGCTGGACCGCGGGCTCTCGGTCAGCTCGCTCATCGCCATCTCGGCGCCGGAATTCCTGATCGGCTATATCCTGGTCTACCTGCTCTCGGTTCACGCCGGACTCTTCCCCGCGCTGTCGCGCCTGACCCAGCGCATGGACCTGCTGGAGCAGCTTCGCACCATCGCGCTGCCCTGCCTGACGCTGACCGCGGTGGTGGCGGCGCACACGCTGCGCATGACCCGCGCCTCGATCATCCCGGTGCTGGCGCAGCCTTACATCGAGACCGCGCTGTTGAAGGGCGTCAGCCGCGCCCGCATCGTGGTGGTGCACGCCCTGCCCAACGCGCTGGCGCCGATCATCTCGGTCGTCATGCTGACCCTGGCCTACCTGGTGGTCGGCGTCGTAGTGGTCGAGGTGGTCTTCAGCTATCCCGGCATGGGCAAGCTGATGGTCGACGGCGTGGCCAAGCGCGACATCCCGCTGGTGCAGGCCTGCGGGCTGCTTTTCGCCAGCGTCTACATCCTGCTGAACCTGATGGCGGACGTGCTGGCGGTGCTGGCCAACCCGCGCCTCAGGCACCCGAAGTGAGGCGGCGATGAACCGGCGCCTTACCCTGGCGGCCCGTGTCGGCCTGACCATCATCCTCTTGAACCTCTTCGCCGCCCTGGCCGGCCCGGAAATCGCGCCCTTTGGCGAGACCGACATCGTCGCCGACGTCTGGCAGCCGCCCTCGGCCGCGCACTGGCTCGGCACCGACAACCTGGGCCGCGACATGCTGAGCCGCCTGCTCTACGGCGCGCAGAACACCGTCCTGCTGGCCCTGCTGATCACCGCCATCTCCTTCCTGGTCGGCACCCTGCTGGGGCTGACCGCCGCGGTGGTGGGCGGCTGGGTGGACCAGGCGCTGGGGCGCGGCATCGACGTGGTGATGGCCTTCCCGACGCTGATCCTGTCGCTGGTGGTGCTGACCATCACCGGCTCGTCGATCCCGGCGCTGGTGGCCGTCGTCGCGCTGCTGGATTCGACGCGCGTCTTCCGCCTGTCGCGCGCCGTCGCCCGCGACATCGCGGTGATGGACTATGTCGAGGCGGCGCGCCTGCGCGGCGAACGCATCTGGTGGGTGATGCGCCACGAGGTGCTGCCCAACGCGCTGCCGCCCCTGGTGGCCGAGTTCGGGCTGCGCTTCTGCTTCGCCAGCCTCTTCATCTCCTCGCTCTCCTTCCTCGGCCTCGGGCTGCAGCCGCCGCAGGCCGACTGGGGCGGCATGGTGCGCGACAACGCCAACGCCATCTCGTTCGGCCTGCTGGTGCCGCTGTTCCCGGCGCTGGCCCTGGCGCTGCTGACCGTCGGGGTAAACCTGGTGGTCGACTGGCTGCTGCGGCGGAGCCAGCCGCGATGAAGCCGCTCAACATCTCCTTCCGGCAGATGCAGGCCTTCGTCGCGCTGGCACACGCCGGCAGCTACCGCGCCGCCGCCCGCGAGCTGAGCCTGTCCCAGTCGACCCTCTCGACCACGATCCAGCAGATCGAGACCGCGCTGGGCGTCACGCTGTTCGACCGCACCACGCGGCGGGTGGAGCTGACCGCCGTCGGCCGCGACCTGCTGCGCGCCGCGACACGCATCCTGGAGGACGTGGCGGCTACCCTCAGCGACGTGCGCGCGGTGGCCGAGGGGCGGCGTGGCCAGGTCGTGGTCTCCAGCGTCTATTCCTTCGCCTCCTGGGTGCTGCCGCGGGTGATCGCGGAGTACAGCGCGCGCTTCCCCAACGTCGCGGTGAAGGTGCTCGACTTCTCCAGCCGCGGCGTGCAGCAGAGCCTGCTGATCGGCGAGGCCGACCTCGGCATCTGCGGCTCGCACGGCCTGCACGAGGACCTGGAGTTCACCCACATGGCGGTGGACCGCTACTGCGCGCTGCTGCCGGCGGGGCACGCCCTGGCCCGCCGCCGCCGCGTCACCTGGCGCGAGCTGCTGCGCCAGCCCTTCGTCGCGCTGGCGCGCGGCACGCAGATCCGCGAGATCGTCGAATCGGCGCTGCGGCCGCACGAGATGGCCATCCGCGCCACGCACGAGGCGACGCATTCCGCCGTGCTGGCCGCCATGGTGGAGCGTGGCCTCGGCGTCACCGCCCTGCCCGAAACGGCGCTGCGCGCCATGTCGCTGGGCGAGCTGGTCTTCCGACCGGTGGTCGAGCCGGTGATCGAACGCGACGTCGGCCTGCTGCAGCGGCGCGGCCGTTCGCTCTCGCCCGTGGCGCAGTCCTTCCGCGAGGAGCTCCAGCGCCTCGTGGCCCGCGACTTTCCGCAATGACCCTCAGCCCCCAGGAGACCCGGCCATGACCGCGACCGTCCGGCAGCTCGCGCTTTCGGAAATCCCCGTGATCGGCATCGGCGGCCTGGGCCGGGGTGGCGCCGGCACCACGGCGGTCATCGCCGAGGCGATCCGCCGCGCCAGCGAGCAGGTCGGCTTCTTCTACGTCAAGGACCACGGCATCCCGCCGGCGCTGCGCGAGCGGGCCCTGTCCCAGGCCAGGACCTTCTTCGCGCTGCCGGATGCCGCCAAGCGCGAGGTGCAGGTGAATCGCCGCCACCGCGGCTACATCCCGATCGGCGACGCGCGCATGTACGGCAAGGGGCACCCCGACCTGAAGGAGAGCTTCAAGTGGGGGCTGGAGCTTCCGGCCAGCGACCCCGAGGTCATGGCCGGCCGGCCGCTGATGGGGCCGAACCAATGGCCGGCGACGCCGCCCGGCTTGCGCGGCGCGCTCTACGACTGGTTCACCGCTGTCATGGCCTGCGGCGACCGCATCCTCGGCGCCATCGCCGTCAGCCTGGGCCTCGAGGAGAGCTTCTTCGCCGCCAGCTACCGCAAGCCCTTGTCGCGCGGCGGCATCATCCACTATCCGGCGCAGGGTCCGCAGTCGCCGGCCGACCAGTTCGGCGTCGCCCCGCACACCGACTATGGCTGCCTGACGCTGCTGTGGCAGGACGACACCGGCGGGCTGCAGGTCAAGGGCCGCGGCGGCGATTGGATCGCGGCGACGCCGATCGACGACAGCTTCGTCATCAACATCGGCGACCTGCTGGCGCGCTGGTCGAACGAGCGCTTCGTCTCCACGCCGCATCGGGTGGTCAACGCCTCGGGCCGCGACCGCTACTCCATGGTGGTGTTCCACGATCCGCACGGCGACACGCTGGTCGACCCGCGGGACATGGCGCTGCCGGAGGGGATGGCGCCGCTGCACCCGCCGGTCCGCGTCTCGGACTACATCGCCGGCCGCTTCGCCGAAGCCTTCACCTACAAGAGCTGAGGGCGCGCATGACCGTCACGCTGGATCGCCGCGGCGACTTCACGCTGGAAAGCTTCCGCCGCGTCGCCTGGGCGGGCGAGGCGGTGGCCATCGCGCCCGCCGCCGAGCGGCGCATGGCCGAGCGGCGCGCCGCTTTCATGGCCTTCCTGGCGCAGGACCCGCCGCCCGTCGTCTATAGCGTCACCAGCGGCTTCGGCGACGCCGCGGGCAAGCAGCTCGACGCCGCGGGGCGGCGACAGCAGGCCGAGCGCCCGCCCTATCACCACGGCATCGACATGGGCCCGCCGCTGCCGGCGCGCATCGTGCGCGGCATCCTCTTCGCGCGCCTGACCACGCTGCTGGAGGGCGAGGCCGCGGTGCGCCCGGTGATCGCCCGGCGCGTCGCCGAAATGCTTGACGGCCGGCCGCTGCCGACCCTGGGGCGCGAGGCGCTGATGGCCTCGGGCGAGGTCGACCAGCTCGTCGCCCTGCTGTACCCGCTGCTGGGGCCGGGGCTGGAGGAGAAGGAGGGCGGCGCGCTGCAGAACGGCTGCCCCGCCGCCGGTGCGCTGGCCGCCGACACGGCGCTGCGCGCCGCGCGCCGGCGCTGGCTGGCGGCCCACATCCTGGCGCTGTCGGTCGAGGCCGCGCGCGCGCCGCTCGATCCCTTCGACCCGGTCCACGCCGACCTGCTGCCCGACCCGGCCGAGGGCGCGGCGCTGGCCGCCGTCGGCCGCTGCCTGGCCGGCGCCGCGGTCGAGGGGCGGCGCAGCTACCAGGCGCCGGTCTCGTGGCGGATCGTGCCGCGCGTGCTGGCCCAGGCCTGGCGCGCCGGCGCGCAGCTGGCCGAGGCGGCGCGCTTCGCCCTGCAGTCGATCGGCGACAACCCGGTCTTCCTGCCGCCGACGCCGGAGCATCCCCTGGGCCGCACGCTGGCGACCGGGGGCTATCACAATGCCACGCTGGCGCCGGCCAGCGACGCTGTCGGCTTCGCCTGGGTCGACATCGCCACCCTGGCCTCGCGCCACGTCGACAAGCTGATGCTGGCGGAGTTCAACGGCCACTCCCTCGGCCTCTCGGCGCCGGGCCAGGTGACCGGCGTGCGCCGCCTGACCCACGCCTATGCCTGGTTCCGCCAGCGCATGAGCGAGGCGGCGCGCCCGACGCTGCTGCCGATGGACGATGGCGGCGTGTTCCAGAGCGACCTCTTCCTGCCGTCCTTCCTGGCCTGGGAGCGCGAGGAGGCGCTGGCCCGCGACCTCGACGCCTGCCTGGCGATCCTCGGCGTGGTGGCGAGCCAGGCGCTGTGGCTCGATGGGCGCGCGCCCGCGCCGCCCCTCGTGCCGCTGCTCGAGACGCTGCGCGCAGCGGTGCCGCCGGTGGAAAGCCCGCGCGACCTCGGCGCCGAGATCGGCGTCCTGCGCGAGCGCTTCACCGCCTGGTGCGAGGGCGCGGATGCCGCGCTGCCGCTGGAGCCACCGCGATGACCGGCGCCATCGACATGCACGCGCATTTCTATGGCGAGACGCTGATGCGGGCGCTGGAGCGCCGCGACACGCCGCCCTTCGTCGAGCGCGACGGCGGCGGCAAGCGCTGGCTGGTGGCGCCGACGGCGCGTTTCCCGGTGACCCCGGTGATGGGCGAGGCGGCGGCGCGCGTAGCTCTGCTCGATGCCGCCGGCATCGAGCGGCAGCTCATCACCTTCCCCGGCGCGCTGGGCGCTGACGCCTTGCCGGCGGCGGAGGCGCTGCCGCTGATCCGCGACTGCAACGACGAGCTGGCGGCGGTGCGGCAGGCGCACCCGGCGCGCTTCGCCACGCTGGCCGGGCTGCCCTATGCCGATCCCGAGGCCGCCGTGGCCGAGCTGGAACGCGCCTGTGGGTCCCTGGGGCATCGGGGTTTCATCCTGCCGGCAAACTTCGTGCTGGAGAGCCGGCGGCTGGACGCGCTGCTGCCGCTGCTGGCCGCCGCCGACAGCCTCGGCGCGCACGTCATGGTGCATGCCGGTCCGCGCCCCGGCGAGCTGGGGCAGGCGGCGGCGCAGTTCGCCGACCTGCAGCTCCACCGCGGCTCCAGCGTGGCGCTGCAGGCGGCCATGACGCAGGCGACGCTGACGCTGATCTTCTCGGACCTGATGGAGCGCTTCCCGCGCGTCACCCTGCAGGTCATCAACCTGGGCGGCGTGCTGCCCTTCCTGGTCGAGCGCATGGACCAGGTGGCGGCGGGGCGGCGGCCGGGCGATCCCTTGCCCTCGGCGCTGGCGCCGCGCGTCTATGTCGACAGCGCCTCCTTCGGCCCGCGCGCCCTGGCGCTGGCGGCCCAGGTCTTCGGCGCCGAGCGCGTGCTGCTGGGCAGCGACTGCCCGATCTTCGATGCTGCCGCCGCGGTGCGCGCGGTGGCCGAGAGCGCCCTGGCGCCGGCCGAGCGCGCCGCCATCGCCCGCGGGAACGCCCTGGCCCTGCTTGACTAGCTGCCGGGGAACCAGTGGCGCGTGCGGTTGGCCAAGGCCACCAGGGACAGCATCACCGGCACCTCGACCAGCACGCCGACGACCGTGGCCAGGGCTGCGCCCGACTGCAGGCCGAAGAGGCTGATGGCGACGGCCACCGCCAGCTCGAAGAAGTTGGAGGTGCCGATCAGCGCGCAGGGCGCGGCGACGTCGAAGGGAATGCGCCAGAGCCTGGCCCAGAGGTAGCCCAGCCAGAAGATGCCGTAGGACTGCAGCAGCAGCGGCACGGCGATCAGGGCGATGACCAGCGGCTGCTCCAGGATCACCTGGCCCTGGAAGCCGAAGAGCAGCACCACGGTCAGCAGCAGGCCGAGGATCGAGGCCGGCTTGATGCGATGCGTGAAGGCGCGGACCGCCGCGTCGGAGCCGAGGCGTCGCCGGGTCAGCCAGCCGGCGGCCAGCGGGATCACCACGTAGAGCCCGACCGACAGCAGCAGCGTGTTCCAGGGCACGGCGATGTCGGTGACGCCCAGCAGCAGCGCGACGATGGGCGCGAAGGCGACGATCATGATCAGGTCGTTCACCGAGACCTGCACCAGCGTGTAGGTGGCATCGCCGCGGGTGAGCTGCGACCAGACGAAGACCATGGCGGTACAGGGCGCCGCGCCGAGCAGGATCAGGCCGGCGATGTACTGCTGCGCGTCGGCCGGCTGGATCCAGCCGGCGAAGAGGCCCTCGAAGAAGAGCACGGCGAGGCCGGCCATGGTGAAGGGCTTGATCAGCCAGTTGACCGCCAGGGTGATGACCAGGCCCTTCGGTCGCTCGCCGATGCGCCGCACGGCGGCGAAGTCGACCGCCACCATCATGGGATAGACCATGGCCCAGATCAGCACGGCGACCGGCAGGTTGACCCGGGCGACCTCCCACCCCGCCAGCGTGGCGAAGAGGCCGGGGAAGGCGCGGCCCAGCAGCAGGCCGGCGGCGATGGAGAGCGCGACCCAGAGCGACAGCCACTTCTCGAACCCGCCGATGCCCCCGGCCGGCCGGGGTCGCGCGACCGCCTCACGCATGGCCGATGGCATCCAGCCGCCGCTGCAGCGCCAGACGGTCGAGCGAGGCGAGTGGCAGGGACACGAGGATCGAGATGCGGTTGTGCAGCCGCCCGTAGGCGTCGGCGAAGGCGGCGCGCTTCAGGGCCTCGTTGCCCTCTGCCGCCGCGGGATCGGGCACGCCCCAGTGCGCCGTCATGGGCTGGCCCGGCCAGACCGGGCAGGCCTCGGCGGCGGCGCTGTCGCAGACGGTGAAGACGAAATCCAGCGCCGGGGCGCCCGGCGCCGCGAACTCGTCCCAGGACTTGGAGCGCAGGCCCTCGACCGGGTGGTTGAAGCGCCGCAGCAGGTCCAGCGCATAGGGATGCACCGCGCCCTTGGGATGGCTGCCGGCGGAGTAGGCGCGGAAATGGCCCTGACCCAGGCGGTCGAGGATCGCCTCGCCCATGATCGAGCGGGCGGAATTGCCGGTGCAGAGGAAGAGGACGTTGAAGATCCGCGGCTGCGAGGTGGGCATGGCTGGCCTGGAAGGTAGTGGATGAAGCGTCAGGCGGGTGTTCCGCGCCGCGTCCGGGCGGGCGGCGGGCAGCAGGACGTAGCGGCGGCAAACGGAGCGCAGAGTTCCGGATGGCCCTGGCAGCAGTCCTGCGCCAGGAAGCCGAGCAGGCCGCGCATGGCCTCGACCTCCAGGGCGTAGATGATCTGGCGACCGCTGCGGCGCGAGCGTACGAGGCCGGCGGTGACAAGCTGCTGCAGGTGAAAGCTGAGCGTCGGTGGCGACACCCGCAGCTCGGCCGCGAGCTGTCCGGCCGGCAGTCCGACGGCACCGGCCACGACCAGGCGGCGGAACACGGCCAGGCGGGTCTCCTGGGCGAGGGCGGCCAGCGCGGCCACGGCATCGTTCTGTTTCATGCTTCTATATTTCTAGAAATATGAAAATTGTCCAGTGACACTTCGATGGCGACGGCGACAGCCGCGGGACTTGCCACGCCCTGGCAGACGCGCAACAAGCGCGGCCCATGAACTACCGCCACGCCTATCACGCCGGGAACTTCGCCGACGTGATGAAGCACCTCGCCGTCGCGCTGATCCTGGAGCGCCTGACGGCCAAGCCGGCGCCGCTGGCGGTGCTGGATGCCTTCGCCGGCATCGGCCTCTACGATCTGGCCGGCGTCGAGGCGCAGAAGACCGGCGAGGCGGCGCGCGGCATCCAGCGGCTCTGGCCGCCGCCGGGCGGGGCGCTGGGGCAGGGCGGGGCGCCCTACTGGCGAGTGCTGGCCGAGCTGAACCCGCGCGGGGCCCTGCAGTTCTATCCCGGCTCGCCGGAACTGGCGCGGCGCCTGCTGCGGCCGCAGGACCGGCTGCTGCTTTGCGAGCTGCACCCCGACGACTGCGGCCTGCTGCGGCGCAACCTGGGGCGCGACCCCAGGGTCGCGATCCACCAGCGCGACGGCTTCGAGGCGCTGCCGGCGCTGCTGCCGCCCAAGGAGCGGCGCGGACTGGTGCTGGTCGACCCGCCCTACGAGCAGCCGGACGAGGCGGCGCGGCTGGTGAAGGCCCTGGCGCGGGCCTACCGGCGCTGGCCGACCGGGGTCTATGCCCTCTGGTATCCGATCAAGGAGCGGGCCCCGGCCGAGGCGCTGCTGGCGGCGATCCGCGGGGTGATCCCGCGCCGCCTGCTGGTGGCGGAAATGACGATCTTCGCCGAGGACCAGCCCTTCCGCCTCAACGGCTGCGGCCTGGCGCTGGTCAACCCGCCCTGGCAGCTCGACCGGGTACTCGGCGACCTCCTGGCGCGACTCCAGCCGCTGCTGGCGCAGGACGGCGGCGGCAGCCGGGTGGAATGGCTGGTAGGCGAGACCCCTGGGGACAACGAGCCCTAGTGGTCCCCGCTCGCTCCCGTTCTGTTCTACTTTTGATCTTGATTTTTTGAGAACAAAAAGGATACTGACCCGACGTTGCCGGGGGCGGCGACGCATGGGATAAGGAGACCGATTTCATGTCTCAGAGCAGTTTGCGGCTCGTCGAAGGGGGAAGCGTGGACAAGCAGAAGGCATTGCAGGCGGCGCTGTCGCAGATCGAGCGCGCCTTCGGCAAGGGTTCGGTGATGAAGCTCGGCGAAGGCCAGAAGGTCGAGGCCGAGGTGATCTCCACCGGCTCGCTGGGGCTCGACATCGCGCTCGGCATCGGCGGCCTGCCCAAGGGCCGCATCGTCGAGATCTACGGGCCGGAAAGCTCCGGCAAGACCACCCTGGCGCTGCATGTCGTGGCCGAGGCGCAGAAGAGCGGCGGCACCTGCGCCTACGTCGACGCCGAGCACGCGCTCGACCCCTCCTACGCCCGCAAGCTGGGCGTCAACATCGACGAGCTGCTGATCTCGCAGCCCGACGCCGGCGAGCAGGCGCTGGAGATCGCCGACACGCTGGTGCGCTCGGGCGCCGTCGACGTGCTGGTGGTCGATTCGGTCGCCGCCCTGGTGCCGCGCGCCGAGCTGGAGGGCGAGATGGGCGACCAGCTCCCCGGCCTGCAGGCCCGCCTGATGAGCCAGGCGCTGCGCAAGCTGACCGCCTCGATCTCCAAGTCCAACACCCTGGTCATCTTCATCAACCAGATCCGCATGAAGATCGGCGTGATGTTCGGCAACCCGGAGACCACGACCGGCGGCAACGCGCTGAAGTTCTATGCCTCGATACGGCTCGACATCCGCCGCATCGGCTCGATCAAGGACAAGGACACCGTGGTCGGCAACCAGACCAAGGTGAAGGTGGTGAAGAACAAGATGGCGCCGCCCTTCCGGGTGGTGGAGTTCGACATCACCTATGGCGAGGGCATCTCCAAGACCGGCGAACTGATCGACCTTGGCGTCAAGGCCGGCATCGTCGAGAAGTCCGGCGCCTGGTTCTCCTACGACGGCCAGCGCATCGGGCAGGGCCGCGAGAACACCAAGACCTTCCTCAGGGAGCACCCCGAGGTCGCCAACTCCATCGAGGCGAAAGTTCGGGCCAACGCCACCGGCGTCGCCGGCGCCATGCTGGCGGGCGAAGAGGACGGCGGCTCCAGCGGCGGCGACGAGTAGGGCGCACCGTTGCAGGTCTCTCCCCCGGGCGAGCCGTGGGAGAGTGGCCTTGGATGCAAAGCAGAAAGGGGCGGCCCCGCGGGGCCGCCCCTTCGTCGTTTCGCTCGTCGCCTTGCCGGCGGCGCGCTGCCTACTGCGGCTTCTTCATCGCGTCGTAGGCGGCGGTGAAGCCCTTCAGCGAGAGGTTGATCGTCGCGGTCTGGCCGGTGGAGAGCGGCACGGTGATGTTCAGCTTGTTGCCACCCTTGAGGGCGGCGACGAACTTGTCCTCGAGGATCATGCCCAGCTGGCAGCCGCCAGGGGCACAGATCTCGACCGGGACGGAGATCTGCCCGCTGCCGTCGATGGCGATCTGCATGCCGTTGCCGACGCGGAATCCGGCCGGCGGGTCGATCAGGTCGTAGGGCAGGCGCAGGATCAGCACCGGGCCGGTGTTGGCCTGGAAGTAGCCGAAGGCGGCCCAGAGGGCGAGCTTGCCCTCCTTGGTCTTCACCTCCTGCACGTTGCCGCAGAGCGAGTCCTTCTCGGAGACCTTCTGGCAGACCTGCTGCCAGTCGCCGAACTTCTCGCCCAGCGTGGTGTTGGGGTCGGGTTGCGGCTCGGCGGCGGCGGGCGCCGGGGCGGGCGCCGGCGCGGGCGTCGGGTCGGCGGCCAGCGCCGGCAGCGCCGAGCCGAGGAGGGCGAGGGTCGCCAGGCCGGCAAGCGCGCGGCGACAGGCGGCCAAGCGAGAAAGACGCTGGTCCATGGCGCGCGCTTCTAGCCGAAGTTCCCGTGGTCCGCCAAGGGGTGCGTGGTCGCAGGCATATTATGGCCTGTCCGATCGGCCGCGGCGGGATTGCCATCGCATGTGCGCCGCAGGGCCGGCCCCGCGCCCGGCGCAGCGGCGCGCTTGCTTTACAGCGGGCCGCCGCGGGCGCTACAACCCGCGTCCGCTCTTTGGCGCAACCAGTGAATCAGGGCCTCCGGGCCCGGCGGCCGCAGGCTGTCCGGGCAGGGGAACCCAGGGGCCGGGCAGGGCGCCCGGCAGGCAGCAGGACCATGACGACGACGACCGAGATCCGCAGCCGCTTCCTCGACTACTTCCGCCGCGAGGGCCACGCCATCGTCGCCTCCTCGCCGCTGGTGCCGCGCAACGACCCCTCGCTGATGTTCGCCAACAGCGGCATGGTGCAGTTCAAGAACGTCTTCACCGGCCAGGAGAAGCGCGACTACGTGCGGGCCTCGACGGCGCAGAAGTGCGTGCGCGCCGGCGGCAAGCACAACGACCTGGAGAACGTCGGCTACACCGCGCGCCACCACACCTTCTTCGAGATGCTGGGCAACTTCTCGTTCGGCGACTACTTCAAGGAGCGCGCGATCGAGTTGGCCTGGAACCTGATCACCCGGGAGTACGGCCTGCCGAAGGACAAGCTCTCGGTCACCGTCTTCCACACCGACGACGAGGCGGCGGGCCACTGGAAGAAGATCGCCGGCCTGCCGGACGAGCGCATCATCCGCATCGCCACCTCGGACAACTTCTGGGCCATGGGCGATACCGGCCCCTGCGGCCCCTGCTCGGAGATCTTCTACGACCACGGGCCGGGCATCCCGGGCGGCCCGCCGGGCAGCCCCGACGCCGACGGCGACCGCTTCATCGAGATCTGGAACCTGGTCTTCATGCAGTTCGAGCAGGTGACCAAGGAGCAGCGCGTGCCGCTGCCGCGTCCCTCGATCGACACCGGCATGGGGCTGGAGCGCCTGGCGGCCGTGCTGCAGGGCAAGCACGACAACTACGACATCGACCTGATGCGCTTCCTGATCGAGGCCTCGGCCGAGGCCTCGGGTCAGGCGCCGGACGGCGCGCACGCGGTCTCGCACCGCGTCATCGCCGACCACCTGCGCTCCTCCGCCTTCCTCATCGCCGACGGCGTGCTGCCGTCGAACGAGGGGCGCGGCTACGTGCTGCGCCGCATCATGCGCCGCGCCATGCGCCACGCGCACAAGCTGGGCTGCCGCGAGCCGCTGCTGCACCGCCTGGTGCCGGCGCTGGTGACCGCCATGGGCCAGCCCTATCCCGAGCTGCAGCGCGCCGAGGCGCTGGTGCGCGAGACGCTGAAGCTGGAGGAGACCCGCTTCAAGGACACGCTGGACCGCGGCCTGAAGATCCTGGACGAGGCGACCGGCAGGCTGGGCGAGACGCAGCCGCTGGACGGCGAGACCGCCTTCCGCCTCTACGACACCTACGGCTTCCCGCTCGACCTGACGCAGGACATCCTGCGCGGCCAGGGCCGCACGGTGGACCAGGCCGGCTTCGACGCCGCGATGGAGCGCCAGCGCGCCGCGGCGCGCGCGGCCTGGGCCGGCAGCGGCGAGGCGGCGACCGAGAAGGTCTGGTTCGAGATCCGCGAGCAGGTCGGCGCCACCGACTTCCTGGGCTACGACACCGAGAGCGCCGAGGGCATCGTCAAGGCCATCGTCGTCGGCGGCCAGCCGGTGCAGAGCGCCAAGGCCGGCGACCAGGTGGCCCTGGTGCTGAACCAGACGCCCTTCTACGGCGAGTCCGGCGGCCAGATGGGCGACGCCGGGGCGATCTTCACCGCCAAGGGCGCCGAGATCGCGGTCGAGGACACGGCCAAGAAGCTGGGCGACCTGCATGTTCATATGGGCCGCGTCACGCATGGCACGGTCAGCGTCGGCGAGGCGGCGGAGCTGCGCGTCGACGGCCAGCGCCGCGCGCGGCTGCGCGCCAACCATTCGGCGACGCACCTGCTGCACGCCGCGCTCCGGCGCCGCCTCGGCGGGCATGTCACGCAGAAGGGCTCGCTGGTCGCGCCCGACCGCCTGCGCTTCGACATCAGCCATCCGGCGGCGATCGCCGAGGAGGACCTCAAGGCCATCGAGCAGGAGGTCAACCAGCGCATCCGCCAGAACAGCCCGGTCGGCACCACGCTGATGACGCCGGACGAGGCGGTGGCCGCCGGCGCCATGGCCCTCTTCGGCGAGAAGTACGGCGAGGAGGTGCGCGTCCTTTCGATGGGCGGCGACGACCCGGAAAAGCCCGGCGCCTCCTATTCGGTCGAGCTCTGCGGCGGCACCCACGTCAGCCGCACCGGCGACATCGGCTTCTTCAAGATCCTGTCGGAATCGGCCCTGGCCTCCGGCGTGCGCCGCCTCGAGGCGGTGACCGGCGAGGGCGCGCTGGAATGGGCCGAGCGGCAGAGCGAGATCCTGGAGCAGGCGGCTGCCGCGCTGAAGGCGCCGCCGGCCGAGGTGCCGGGCCGCGTCGCCGCCCTGATCGAGGAACGCAAGCGTCTGGAGCGCGAGGTCGGCGAGCTGCGGCGCAAGCTGGCGGCCGGCGGCGGCGCGCAGCAGGCCCAGGCGGTGCGCCAGGTCGGCGGCGTCGGTTTCATCGGCCGCCTGCTGCCCGACGTGCCGGCCAAGGACCTGAAGCCGCTGGCCGACGAGCTGAAGAAGCAGGTCGGCTCGGGCGTGGTGGCACTGGTCGCCACCGCCGAGGGCAAGGCCTCGCTGGTGGTCGGCGTCACCCAGGACCTGACCGGGCGCCTCGACGCGGTGAAGCTGGTGCGCGCCGGGGTCGAGGCGGTGGGCGGCAAGGGCGGCGGCGGCCGGCCGGACCTGGCCCAGGCCGGCGGCCCCGACGGGTCGCAGGCGGCGGCCGCGCTGGCAGCGATCGAGCAGGCGCTGGCGGCGGCCTAGCCCGCTTTTCGCGCAAGCGGCATGACCGGCTGTTCGCGCGCCGCGCGCCGCGCACTGTGATCACGGGCATATCGGCATGAAATCCTGTGGCCAGCGGGCCTGCGGGGTCACGCAGTTGTGTGTCCTGCTCCCTCCGCTCTATTGACGGCTGCAAGAGAAGCCGCCTAGCTTGA
Source organism: Pseudomonadota bacterium (assembly GCA_029781795.1). Taxonomy (GTDB): domain Bacteria; phylum Pseudomonadota; class Alphaproteobacteria; order Kiloniellales; family JACOMY01; genus JAKOWB01. The sequence goes on from JAKOWB010000172.1 coordinate 14,949, forward strand.
CCTCGCATCGCGGCGCTCGCCGCTTGCCGAGCGTCCGCCCGGAACAAAAGCAAGCAAACCCGGAGGACTTTGGGGAGACTAACCTTGAAACGTATTCTCTTTGCTTCGGCCGCTCTGGCCATGACCCTGGCTTTCTCGGCCGGTGTCGAGGCCAAGACGCTGGTCTTCTGCTCTGAAGGCAGCCCCGAGGGCTTCAACCCGCAGCTCTTCACCGCGGGTACGACCTTCGACGCCTCCTCGCGCCCGATCTACAACCGCCTCGTCGACTTCGAGCGCGGTACCACCCGGATCGAGCCGGGCCTGGCGGAAAGCTGGGACGTGTCGGACGACGGCATGACCTACACCTTCCACCTGCGCAAGGGCGTGAAGTGGCAGACCACGGCGGACTTCACGCCGACCCGCGACTTCAATGCCGACGACGTGGTGTTCAGCTTCATGCGCCAGCTCGACGCCAACAATCCCTATCACGGGATTTCCGGCGGCGGGTACGAGTACTTCGAAGGCATGGGCATGAACACCCTGATCAAGTCGATCGACAAGGTCGACGACTACACGGTCAAGTTCGTGCTGAATGCCCCCGAGGCGCCGATGATCGCCAACCTCGGCATGGACTTCGCCTCCATCATGTCGGCCGAGTACGCCGACAAGATGATGGCGGCGGGCACGCCCGAGAAGCTGGACACCAACCCGGTCGGCACCGGCCCCTTCCAGCTGGTCGACTACCAGGTCGATTCGGTCATCCGCTACCAGGCCAACCCGGACTACTACCAGGGCAAGGCCGCCATCGACGACCTGATCTATGCCATCACGCCCGACGCCTCGGTGCGCTGGCAGAAGGTGCAGGCCGGCGAATGCCACCTGATGCCCTATCCGAACCCTGCCGACCTCGAGGCCATGTCGAAGAACCCCGACGTGAACCTCATGACGCAGGAAGGCCTGAACGTCGGCTACCTCGCCTTCAACACCGAGAAGGCGCCCTTCACCGACACCCGCGTCCGCAAGGCGCTGGCGATGGCCGTCAACAAGCAGGCCATCATCGACGTCGTGTTCCAGGGCGCCGGCGTGGCGGCGAAGAACCCGATCCCGCCGACCATCTGGTCCTACAACAACAATGTGGTCGACGATCCCTACGATCCGGCGGCAGCGAAGAAGCTGCTGGAAGAAGCCGGCGTCAAGGACCTGAAGACCAACATCTGGGCCATGCCGGTGCAGCGCCCCTATAACCCGAATGCCCGCCGCATGGCCGAGATGATCCAGGCCGACTGGGCGGCGGTCGGCGTGTCGGCCGAGATCGTGACCTTCGACTGGGCCGAGTACCTGAAGCGCTCCAAGGCCGGCGAGCACGACACCGTGCTGCTGGGCTGGACCGGCGACAACGGCGATCCGGACAACTTCCTGAACACGCTCCTCGGCTGCGACGCGGCCAAGGACGGCACCAACCGCGCGCGCTGGTGCAACAAGGAGTTCAACGATCTGGTCACCGCCGCCAAGCGGACGGCCGACGTCGCCGAGCGCACGAAGCTGTACGAGGAGGCTCAGGTGGTCTTCAAGAAGGAAGATCCCTGGATCACCATCGCGCACTCCGTCGTGTTCAAGCCGGTGCGCAAGGAAGTGGTCGACTTCAAGATCTCGCCCTTCGGCGCGCACATCTTCTACGGCGTCGACATCAAGGAGTAAGGGCCGGCAAGGCCCTGCGATACGAGTTCCCGAGGCCAGGCTCCGCCGCCCCATCCGGGGTGGCGGGGCCGGGTCCTTTAGCAAGGGAACCGGGGCCGCCGTTCCGTCGGGGGATGATCCGCTTCATTGTCACGCGTCTGGGCCTGCTGATCCCGACCTTCCTCGGGGTCACGCTCTGCGCCTTCTTCTTCATTCGCCTGATTCCAGGCGACCCGATCGAGGTGCGCGCCGGCGAACGCGGGGTCAGCCCCGAGCGCCACGCCAAGCTGATGCACGAGATGGGCCTCGATCGCCCGCTGCATGAACAGTACGCCAGCTTCATCGGCGACCTGCTGAACGGCGATCTCGGCGTCTCCTACGCCACGCACAAGCCGGTCATGGAAGACTTCACCAAGCTCTTCCCGGCGACGATGGAACTGGCCTTCTTCGCCATGATCTTCGCTGTTGTCATCGGGCTGCCGGCCGGCATCCTGGCGGCCCGGCGGCGCGGCTCGATCTTCGACCACACCATGATGGGCATCTCGCTCACCGGCTATTCCATGCCGATCTTCTGGTGGGGCCTGCTGCTGATCCTGCTCTTCTCCAACCCCAACTATCTCGGCTGGACGCCGGTGTCCGGCCGCATCGACCTCAAGTACTTCATCAAGCCGGACACCGGCTTCCTGACGCTCGACACGCTGCTGGTCGGCAACTGGGACGCCTTCGTCTCGGCGCTGCGGCACCTGATCCTGCCGGCCATCGTGCTGGGCACCGTGCCGCTCGCCGTGGTGGCGCGGCAGACCCGCTCGGCCATGCTGGAGGTGCTGGGCGAGGACTACATCCGCACCGCGCGGGCCAAGGGCCTGTCGCCGCGCCGCATCGTCTGGGTGCACGCGCTTCGGAACGCGCTGATCCCGGTCATCACCGTGATCGGCCTGCAGGTCGGCCTGCTGATGGCCGGCGCCATCCTGACCGAGACGGTCTTCTCCTGGCCCGGGGTCGGCAAGTGGGTGCTGGAGGCCATCCGCAAGCGCGACTACGTGACGGTGCAGGCGGCGCTGCTGCTGATCGCCACCGTCATCATGCTGGTCAACCTGCTGGTCGACCTGCTCTACGGCCTGATCAACCCCCGCATCCGGCACGCGAGGTAGCGGCATGAGCGACGGCACCACCCCCGCCACCGTGCGCCAGGTCGAGCAGGCCGCGCAGAAGCCGCTGACCCCGCTGCAGGAGTTCTGGCACTACTTCAGCGAGAACAAGGGCGCCGTCGCCGGCCTGGTGATCGTCGCGCTGATCATCTTCATGGCGATCTTCGCCGACCTCATCGTGCCGCACGATCCGGACCAGCAGTACCGCGGCCTCGAGCTGAGGCCGCCGGCCTTCCAGGAGGGCGGCGAGTCCCAGTTCCTGCTGGGTACCGATCCGACCGGGCGCGACATGCTCTCGCGCCTGATCAAGGGCGCGCAGTACTCCATGCTGATCGGCTGCATCGTGGTCTCGATCGCCATCTCGGTCGGCGTCTCGCTCGGCCTCGTCGCCGCCTTCGCGCCGCGCTTCATCGCCACCATCATCCTCAGGTTGATGGACATCATCCTGGCCTTTCCCAGCCTGCTGCTGGCGCTGGTGCTGGTAGCGCTGTTCGAGAAGCCCTCGCTGGAGAACGCGATGATCGCCATCGCGGTGACGCTGCTGCCGCACTTCGTGCGCCTGACGCGCGCCTCGGCGCTGGGCGAACTCCGGCGCGACTACGTCACCGCCAGTCGGGTCGCCGGCGCCTCGGTCTGGCGCCTCATGTTCCTCACCGTGCTGCCCAACTGCATGGGGCCGATGATCGTGCAGGCGACGCTCAGCTTCTCCACCGCGGTGCTCGACGCCGCGGCGCTGGGCTTCCTCGGCATGGGGGCGCAGCCGCCGACGCCGGAGTGGGGCACCATGCTGGCCGACGCGCGCGAGTTCATCGCCACCGACAAGTGGTGGGTGGTGACCCTGCCGGGCCTGCTGATCCTGATCTCGGTGCTGGCCTTCAACCTCATGGGCGACGGCCTGCGCGACGCGCTGGATCCGAAGCTGAAGCGGAGCTGAGAGCCATGGCGTTGCTCGAGATCCGCAACCTCTCGGTCACCTTCGCCACGGCGCGCGGTCCCTTCCGCGCCGTCGACGGCATCGACCTGACGGTGGCCGAGGGCGACATCCTGGGCGTGGTCGGCGAGTCCGGCTCGGGCAAGAGCGTGACCATGCTGGCGGTCATGGGCCTGCTGCCCTGGACCGCGACCGTGGAGGCCGACGCGCTCAGCTTCGACGGGGTCGACCTGCTGACCCTGAAGCCGGAGAAGCGGCGGAAGCTCGTGGGCAAGGACGTGGCCATGATCTTCCAGGAGCCCATGACCAGCCTCAATCCCTGCTTCACCGTCGGCTTCCAGATCATCGAGGCGATGAAGACGCACCTCGGCGGTTCGAAGCGGCAGCTGCGCCAGCAGGCGGTCGAGCTGATGAACCTGGTCGGCATCCCCGACCCGGAGCGGCGCCTCAGCTCCTTCCCGCACCAGATGTCGGGCGGCATGAACCAGCGCGTGATGATCGCCATGTCGCTGGCCTGCCGCCCGCGCCTGCTGATCGCCGACGAGCCGACCACGGCGCTGGACGTCACCATCCAGGCGCAGATCCTCGACCTGCTGACCCGCCTGCAGCGCGAGCGCGGCATGGCCCTCATCCTCATCACCCACGACATGGGCGTGATCGCCGAGACGGCGCGGCGGGTGAACGTCATGTACGCCGGCCAGCAGGTGGAGGAGCGCGAGGTCGGGCGCCTCTTCGCCGATCCGCGCCATCCCTACGCCGCGGCGCTGCTGTCCGCCCTGCCGGCGCGCTCCTTCGGGCAGCGGCGCCTGCGCACCATTCCCGGCGTGGTGCCGGGCATCGACGACCGCCCGGCCGGCTGCCTCTTCGCGCCGCGCTGCGCCTTCGCGGTAGAGCGCTGCTGGCAGGAGCGCCCGGCCCTGGCACCCGACGGCGACGGCCGCGTGCGCTGCCACCGCCCGCTGGCCGGCGGGCAGCCCGAGGACGGCGGCGGCGTGACCCAGCCCGAGATGCTGGAGAGCGCGTCATGAGCGACCTGGTCCTCGAGGCCCGCGACCTCACCCGCCACTACGAGATCAAGCGCGGCCTCTTCGGCGAGAAGGCGACGGTGCGCGCCCTGGCCGGTGTCTCCTTCGCGCTGGAGCGCGGCAAGACCCTGGCCGTGGTCGGCGAGTCCGGCTGCGGCAAGTCCACCCTGGCGCGCCTGGTCACCATGATCGAGCCGCCGACGGCGGGCGAGCTGCTGCTCGACGGCAAGCCGGTGGCCAATGCCACGCGGCAGGAGCTGAAGCAGCTTCGCCTCGGCGTGCAGATCGTCTTCCAGGATCCCTATGGCTCGCTGAACCCGCGCCGCAAGGTCAGCTCCATCATCGGCGAGCCGCTGGCGATCAACACCGGCCTGAGCCGCGCCGAGCGCGACGAGCAGGCGCGCGCCATGATGGCCAAGGTCGGCCTCCGGCCCGAGCACTTCGGCCGCTATCCCCACATGTTCTCCGGCGGCCAGCGCCAGCGCATCGCCATCGCCCGCGCCCTGGTGATGAACCCCAAGCTGCTGGTGGCGGACGAGCCGGTCTCGGCGCTCGACGTCTCGGTGCAGGGCAAGCTGCTGAACCTGCTGCTCGACCTGCAGGACGAGCTGAAGCTGGCCTACCTCTTCATCAGCCACGATCTGTCAGTCGTGCGCCACATCGCCAGCCGCGTCATGGTCATGTACCTCGGCCGCGCGGTGGAGCAGGGCACGCGCGATGCCATCTTCTCGGCGCCGCGCCACCCCTATACCCGGGCGCTGCTGGCCTCGACCCCCTCGACCGACCCCAGCCACCAGCGCCAGCGCCTGCCGGTGCAGGGCGAGCTGCCCAGCCCGCTGAACCCGCCGCCCGGTTGCGCCTTCCACCGCCGCTGCCCCTTCGCCATCGACATCTGCAAGCTGGAGCGGCCGGAGCTGCGCGAGGTCGAGGGCCGCTTCGTCGCCTGCCATCGCGCGCACGAGGACCTGCCGGCCCCGACCGAGGCGCGCGTCGCCGCGGCCTGAGCCCGGCACGCGGGGCGCCATATTTCTGCTACAAAAAGTAGTAGACTGCCGCCATGCTGCGCTTCGTCCTGCCGCTGTGCCTGCTGCTCGCCGCCTGCGGCGAGCCGGGCGTCCTCGACTTTCGCTCGCCGCCGCCCGAGGCGGTGTGGCAACAGGGCCCGGCGGGCTGGGTCTACGGCGCCTCGCCCCTGGACCTCTGGCCCTCGGGCTTCCGCAACAGCGAGATCACGCGCCTGCCCGACCGCGTGATGTTCGGCGCGGGGCAGGGCGCGCTCGACCGCAATGGCCGACAGGTCGCGCTGCTGCAGGGGCAGCGCCTGCGCCTGCTGCCGAACCACGAGGTGACGCTGTTCTGCGGCTGGTCAGCCGCCGAGGAAACATTTCTGGGCGCTGCCGCGGCGCATGACTTGGCCGGCGAGCGCTGCGCCGCCGTGGCCACCGTCTACCGCTCCCTCGGCGTGCCGGGACGGCAGCTCCATCATCGCCTGGTCCCGCCACAGACGGCGGCGGACGGGCAGGCGGCGGACGGGCAGGCGGCCGAGGACGCGGGCCGGCAGAGCGTCCGGATCACTGTCGTGCCGACCGCCGCCGGCCGGCGCCTGCCCTACCGGGAGGCCGAGCCGCTGCGCAATCCCATGCTGGGCCAGCGCCACGGCATCCTGCTCTACTACGCGCGCTACGACGACCGGCAGCGCCTCTTCCTGCCCGAGGCCGTGTACTTCGCCTGGGGCAGCGCCGAGTTGGATGCCAATGCGCGTGCCCTGCTCAACACCTTCGCCGATTGGATCCATCCCGACGAGAGCTTCGTCCTCTTCCTCAACTGCGACCAGGTGGCGGGCGAACGCCTGGCGGACGAGGCGGAGAAGGGCCTGGCGCGCGACCGTTGCCTGGCTGTCCGCCAGTTCCTGATCGACCGGGGACTGTGCGCCGGACGAATCGTTCACGGCCCCGGCGGACGTGATCTGCACGAACCCTTTACTCAAGAGTACTACCGGACAGAACAGTCTCTAGGTGCGTGGCTCGATCAAAGCTGGACTCACAAGGGCGAAGCCGCGGCTGAATTGCCTTGTGAAGAGCAGCCCTTCTCGCCTTATCAATCGGAATGAGTTTGCGCGAAGAGATTCCAATCATTTTTTAGTTTCTGTGCATGACGTTCATTTGGATCATCGTAGTATATATTTTCATCTCGCCGATATGGAACTGTCAACGTATTGTAGAAAGCGCGGCTAAGGGCGAAAAGTTCGGTTTGAAATCTGACGGGATCTTCAGCCGGTACCTTGTTCTTGAAGAGATTTGACATTAGGTGCTGTTGGTATGCGTGACCAAGCTCATGCATTAAGTCGTTAAGTATAGTTAGCTGGTAGCCGCCCTCTAGTTTGGTGGGGTCAATCTGAATGTAACCATAACCTGTACCAGAATCGTCGGTCTGGAATGCCGCGTAGGTATCGAGCCCTGGTAGAGTGCCGAGCTTGATTTCAGGGACGAATGAGAGTCGGAAATATTTAGAGAAAATAGAAGCCACATTGTTCAGAACATCGCGCCGCTTATTAATATCCAGCGCGGGCCAAGCTTTCAGATTCTGTCGAATTTCTGAGTTGTTGGCTATGTATTTGAAAGCTTCTTCCTGCATCGCCTTTTGAACATCTGTGAAAGATGGGTCTATGTCAATGGAAGCATATATCCGGCGAATGGCCTTCACTACATCAGGCGAAAGTTCCGGACGTACACCGAGCCTCTGCTCTTCGTAGTAGGCTCTCAGCACGTCAAGGCGATCTTCGATTGGAGGCAGATTGCCATCGAATCCATGAGTTCGTGCGTCGTAGCCAATGGCATTCATGGCTGTGACAGTGTCGGTGACGCGGGCCTTGCGGTCAGGCGGAAGCTCTGTACCGAGAATTTCAAACTGGTCTTGGAGCCACCCAGGACTTTCCCCCTGAGCGATTTCAGTCTGACTCTTGTTCGGTCGCGAGCCCTCCGATCCACCCTGTTCTCGGTCCGACGCACTGCGCAGCAGAGGCTGTCCGCCGCCTCCGTCACCCTTGAGCCCCAGATCGGCAATCGAGCGGCTACTCTCCTCCGGCAGCTTGTCGCCGTGCGCTATGTCGAGTTCCTTGCGCAGGATGGCCTCGCCTCGACTGCCTGGGGCCATGACCTCGCCGCCGGATAGTCCGCGGCGCTGGTGGAAGCGGACGATGCCGGCACGCAGGATGTCGGTAGGCAGCGGGTTGCCGCGCACAACAGCGCCCAGCGGTAAGTCGCCGAGCAAGGCAAGGCCATGACGGACGACAGCCTCATCGTCAGGATGCGCGGGGCGGCGTCCGCCGACCGGCCCCTTCAGGGCGAGGCGCTGTCGAAAGGAGATGCGGTCCGGGGTGCTTGCGGGGTTCGGCACCAGCCTGGTCACGCCACCGGCGAGCAAGTGATTCAGCATCTGCTGCGTCGGTCCGCCGGGCTGTATGATGCCGTCCGCCTTGAGCCCGTGGCGCATCTGCAATCCGCGCAACCGGCTCGCCACTTGCTCGTCGAAGCGGCCAGGCATTCCGTTCGGCAGATGATAGTGACCCAGTTCGTCGAGCGTCCGCCGCAGGGATTCGACGTCGTCCGGGTGATTTTCCTGGCCTTGGCCAAGTGGGCGCAGGGTGCGAAAGCGTTGCTCGGGATCGAGATACATAGCCTGCTCCTCTCAAATGGCGCAGTAACCAAAAATAGTAACATTTAACCTATATGTCAATATAGTTATCATACAGTAACCAGTCAAGCGTATGGTGCAGGTTTGGCGGACTGAAGGCCCCGGCGCCTGCTCAGGCCATCCTTGCCGCAAGGCGCGGCGCATGCCCCGCACCTAGCCACGACAGGAGTTCGGGTCCGCACCGCGTTCGCTGAAAGTGAACAGGAAGGACAGCCCGCTGCGGCCGGCAGTCCGCGCGCCGCCGATTTGTGCAGCGCAGCACTAGCGGGCGGCGGCGGGGCGCTCCATACTCCCCCGCCATGACGATCCAGGCTGCCATCCATCACGTCACCAGCTACCGCTACGACCGCCTGGTCGGGCTCTCGCCGCAGGTCATCCGGCTGCGTCCGGCACCGCACTGCCGCACGCCGATCGTCAGTTATTCGCTGCAGATCTCACCCGAGCCACACTTCCTTAACTGGCAGCAGGACCCGCAGTCCAACTGGCTGGCGCGCGTGGTCTTTCCGGAGAAGACCGACCACTTCACCGTGACGGTCGACCTGACCGCCGCGCTCGACATCGTCAACCCCTTCGACTTCTTCCTCGAACCCTCGGCCGAGCAGTTCCCCTTCGCCTACGAGCCGGAGCTGGAGGTCGAACTCAAGCCCTACCTGCGCAAGCTGGAACTGGGTGCGCGCTTCCACGACTACCTGGCCGGCGTCAGCCGCGCGCCGCGGCCGACGACGGGCTTCCTCTTCGAGCTGAATGCCCGGCTGCAGCACGACATCGGCTACCTGATCCGCATGGAGCCCGGCATTCAGGCGCCGGACGAAACGCTGGAGAAGCGCAGCGGCTCCTGCCGCGACAGCGCCTGGCTGCTGGTGCAGATGCTGCGGCACCTCGGCCTCGCCGCGCGCTTCGCCTCCGGCTACCTGATCCAGCTCACCCCCGACCAGAAGTCGCTGGACGGGCCCAGCGGCACCGACCGCGACTTCACCGACCTGCATGCCTGGTGCGAGGTCTTCCTGCCCGGCGCCGGCTGGGTCGGGCTCGACCCCACCTCGGGCCTCTTCGCCGGCGAGGGGCACATCCCGCTGGCCTGCGCCGCCGACCCGGTGGCGGCGGCGCCGATCAGCGGCGCGGTGGACGAGTGCGAGGTCAGCTTCGGCCACGAGATGTCGGTGGCCCGCGTGCACGAGACGCCGCGCGTCACCAAGCCCTATGACGAGGAGACCTGGGCGCGGATCGAGGCGCTGGGCGAGCGCGTCGACCAGGTGCTGCGCGACGAGGACGTGCGCCTGACCATGGGCGGCGAGCCGACCTTCGTCTCGATCGACGACATGGACGGGGCGGAGTGGACCACCGCCGCGGTCGGCCCGACCAAGCGCGGCTTCGCCGACCTGCTGATCCGGCGCCTGCGCGACCGCTTCGCGCCGGGCGGCATGCTGCACTACGGCCAGGGCAAGTGGTATCCGGGCGAGACGCTGCCGCGCTGGGCCTTCGGGCTCTACTGGCGGGGCGACGGGCGGCCGCTGTGGCGCGATACCGACCTGGTGGCGCGCGAACGCGCCGACCTGGCGCCGACCATCGAGGACGCGCATCGCCTGGCCGAGGGCGTCGCCAAGCGCCTGGACCTCGCGCCCGGCTATGCCGTGCCGGCCTTCGAGGATCCCTGGCACTACCTCAACCGCGAGCGCGCGCTGCCGGTCAACGTCGACCCGCTGGATTCCAAGCTGGAGGACCGCGAGGAGCGCGCGCGCCTGGCCCGCGTCTTCACCCGCGGCCTCGGCATGCCGGCCGGCTTCGTGCTGCCGGTACAGCGCTGGAACGCGCGCGACGGCCGGCGCTGGCGCTCCGAGGTCTGGGCCCTGCGCGACGGCAAGCTGATGCTGGTGCCGGGCGATTCGCCGGTCGGTTTCCGCCTGCCGCTGGGCGCGCTCACCTGGCTGCCGCCCAGCGTCTATCCGCAGGTGATCCCGCGCGACCCGATGGAGCCGCTGCCGCCGCTACCCGATCCCGACCAGGCGCGCCAGCCCTTCCTTTCCGGCGCCATCGCCCAGCCGGACTGGCTGCGGCGCGTGCGGCAGTTGGAGCAGCAGGCGCCGGTGGAGCCGGGCGCCGGCACGGCGGTGCGCACCGCGCTGACGGTGGAGCCGCGCGACGGGCGGCTCTGCGTCTTCCTGCCGCCGACCGAGACGACCGAGGACTACCTCGACCTCGTCGCCGCGATCGAGGACGCGGCGGCGGAACTCGGCCAGCCGCTGCACATCGAGGGCTATCCGCCGCCCTACGACCCGCGCCTCAATGTCATCAAGGTCACGCCCGACCCCGGCGTGATCGAGGTGAACATCCACCCGGCGCGCTCCTGGCGCGAGCAGGTGGAGATCACCGAGGCGATCTATGCCGAGGCGCGGCAGAGCCGCCTCGGCACCGAGAAGTTCATGCTCGACGGGCGCCACACCGGCACCGGCGGCGGCAACCACATCGTGGTCGGCGGCGCCACGCCGGGCGACAGCCCCTTCCTGCGCCGGCCCGACCTGCTGAAGAGCCTGGTGGCCTTCTGGCAGAACCACCCGGCGCTCAGCTACCTCTTCTCCGGCCTCTTCATTGGCCCCACCAGCCAGGCGCCGCGCGTCGACGAGGCGCGGCACGACCAGCTCTACGAGCTGGAGATCGCCTTCAAGGAGGTGCCGGAGAGAAGTGAGTGGGAACGCGGGCAGGGCCTGCCGCCGCCGCCCTGGCTGGTGGACCGCATCTTCCGCAACCTGCTGATCGACGCGACCGGCAACACGCACCGCTCGGAAATCTGCATCGACAAGCTCTATTCGCCGGACGGCCCGACCGGGCGCCTGGGCCTGGTCGAGTTCCGCGCCTTCGAGATGCCGCCGCACGCGCGCATGAGCCTGGCGCAGTCGCTGCTGCTGCGCGCCCTCATCGCCCGCTTCTGGCGCGAGCCCTATCGCGGCACGCTGGTCCGCTGGGGCACCTCGCTGCACGACCGCTTCATGCTGCCGCACTACGTCTGGCAGGACATCGCCGACGTCTGCGCCGACATGACCGCCGCCGGCTTCCCGATCGAGGCCGAGTGGTTCCGCCCGCACTGGGCGTTTCGCTTCCCGGTCTATGGCGAGGTCGACTACGAGGGCGTCGGGCTGGAGCTGCGCCAGGCGCTGGAGCCCTGGCACGTGATGGGCGAGGAGGGGGCGATCGGCGGCACGGTGCGCTTCGTCGATTCCTCGGTCGAGCGCCTGCAGGTGCGGGTCACCGGCATTGCCGAGGGCCGCCATCGCGTGCTGGTCAACGGCCACGCCGCGCCGCTGACGCCGACCGGCCTCAAGGGCGAGGCGGTGGCCGGCGTGCGCTACCGCGCCTGGAACGCGGCGCACGAGCTGCACCCCACGATCCCGCCGCACGCGCCGCTGACCTTCGAGATCTGGGACGCCTGGCGCCGCCGCTCGCTCGGCGGCTGCACCTACCATGTGGCGCACCCCGGCGGGCGCAACTACACTGTCTTTCCGGTCAATGCCTACGAGGCGGAGGGCCGGCGGCTGGCGCGCTTCGAGCCCTTCGGCTTCACCGGCGGGCGCTTCGATCCCGCGCCGCCCGACGTGCATCCGGAATTCCCGCTGACGCTGGACCTCCGGCGGTTCCTGTGACCCTGCCTTAGCCCGAGCGAGTCCGAGCCGCCCCCTTGCCGATGCCCGAGCCCGCCACACTTGCCGCCCCGGCGCCGGCCTATCGTCCGGAAGCCGGACGTTACGACGCGCTGCTCGACGCCGCCGGCAGGCCGCGCGCCGGCTGGGCGCCGCTGCTCAAGGAACTGACGGCGCTGGACGCGACCGAGCATGCGCGCCGGGTCACCGCCGCGCGCCGCCTGGTGCGCGAGAACGGCGTCACCTACAACGTCTATGACGAGGCCGGCGGCGAGGCGCGCCCCTGGGAACTCGACCTCGTCCCCTACATCATCGACGCCAGGGAGTGGGCGCGACTGGAGGCCGGGCTGATCCAGCGCGCGCGCCTGGCCGATGCCATCCTGGCCGATGTCTACGGGCCGCGCCGCCTGCACGCCCTCGGCCTGCTGCCGCCGCACCTGGTCGAGGGCCATCCGCAGTTCCTGCGCCCGCTGATGGGTGCGACGCCGCCGGGCGGGGTGCGCGTGCATCTCTATGCCGTCGACCTGGCGCGCGCGCCGGACGGGCGCTGGATGGTGCTGGCCGAGCGCGCCGACGCACCGGCCGGCGCCGGCTACGCGCTGGAAAACCGCATCGTCATCAGCCAGGCCTTCCCGGAGCTGTTCCGCGACCTCAAGGTTCGCCGCGTGGCGCAGTTCTTCTCCGCCTTCCGCGAGGCGGTGCTGGGCCTCTCGCCGCAGGCGCAGCCGCGCGGCGTGCTGCTGTCGCCCGGCCCCTACAACGAAGCCTACTTCGAGCACGCCTATCTCGCCCGCTACCTGGGCCTGGCCCTGGTCGAGGGCGACGACCTGGCGGTGCGCGAAGGCGGCGTGTTCCTCAAGACCCTGGCGGGGCTGGAGCCGATCGACGTGATCGTGCGCCGCGTCGACAGCGACTTCGCCGATCCGATCGAGTTCCGCAGCGATTCCCAGCTCGGCGTGCCGGGCCTGGCCGAGGCGGCGCGCGCCGGCAAGGTGGTGATCGCCAACGCGCTGGGCGGCGGGCTGGTCGGCAGCCCCGGCATGGCGGCGGTGCTGCCGACGCTCTGCCGCGCCCTCTTCGGCGAGGAGCTGCTGCTGAGCGCGGAGACCGCGCTCTGGTGCGGCAACCCCACGCATCGCCGCGCGGCGCTGGGCGAGCCCGAGCGCTACGTCTTCCGCGACGCCTTCGACACGCGCCCGCTCTATGCCAAGGGCTCGACCGCGCGTTTCTGGCGCGACCTGAGCGAGGCGGGGCGTGATCGCCTGGTGGACCTGTTGCACCGCCGCGGCGCCACTCTGGTCGCGCAGGAGGTGCTGCCGCTCGGCACCGCGCCGATCCTGGAGGAGGGCCGCCTGCGGCCGCGCACCGCGGCGCTGCGGGCCTTCGTCGCCTGGACGCCGCAGGGCTATGTGGTGATGCCGGGCGGCCTCACCCGCGTGGCGCCGGACGACGAGAACCGCGCCGTCACCATGCAGTCGGGCGGCGCCAGCAAGGACACCTGGGTGCTGGGCGAGGGGCCGGCCGACGACTTCTCGCTGCTGCGCCAGGTCGGCGAGAGCTTGCCGATCCGCCGCCAGGCCGACGAGGCCCCGAGCCGCGCCATGGACAACCTCTTCTGGCTCGGCCGCTACACCGAGCGCGCCGAGCAGCTGGTGCGCCTGCTGCGCGCCGTGCTGCGCCGCCTGGGCGACGACGTGAACATCTCGGCCAGCGCCACCGCCGCCGGCCTGGCGCGGCGCCTGCTGGTGCCGCAGGCGCAGGTCAGCGAGACCGCGGCGGCCGAGGCTGCCAGCGCCGACGTGACCCGGTTGGTCGACGAGTTGATGGCAGCGATCTTCAGCCGCCGCCGCTCCTTCGGGCTGCAGCGCCTGCTGGGCAGCGTGCAGCGCACCGGCTGGGCCGTGCGCGACCGCCTGTCGCTCGACACCTGGCGGTCCATCCTCTCCTTCACCAGCGGCGAGGGCCTGCCGCAGCCGGATCTCGACGGCGGGCAGGAGCCCGACCCGGTGGACGCGCAGAGCTACCTCGACGGCCTGATCCGCCGCACCGCCGCGCTCTCGGGCCTGGCGGCGGAGAACACCACGCGCGGGCGCAACTACCTCTTCCTCGAACTGGGGCGCCGCGTCGAGCGCGCCGGCAACCTCGCCTGGCTGCTGCGCCAGGTGCTGGTGGCGGCCGAGGGCGACGAGGTACCCGAGCTGCAGCTGCTGCTGGAGGTCGCGGACAGCGGCATGACCTATCGCTATCGCTATTTCGGCGTCTTCCAGCCGGCGCCGGTGATCGACCTGCTGCTGCTGGACGAGGCCAACCCGCGCAGCGTCGCCTTTCAGGTCGAGACGCTGCAGGCGCACGTCGCGCAGCTGCCGCGCAGCAACATGACCCAGGCACGCGGCCAGGACCGCAAGATCGTGGCACAGCTGCTGCAGCGCCTGGCCAACGCCGACCCCGTGCGCCTGGCGCGGCAGGATGCCGGCGGCCGGCGCGAGCAGCTGGCCGAGCTGCTGCAGCTGGTGCAGGACTCCACCATGCGCCTCAGCGACGTGATCACCCAGACCTATTTCCGGCACTCGACCAGCCGGCGCGCCGGCTCGGCGCCGCGGCTCGACGCCTTCGGCGGGCAGTTCGCCTGATGCACTACCTGGTCCGCCACCGCACGACCTACCGCTACCTGCAGGAGGTATCGCACTCGCAGCACCTGCTGCACCTGGAGCCGCGGGCGACGCCGCGCCAGCAGGTGCTGAGCACGGCGGTCACGGTGACGCCAGAGCCGGCCGAGCTGGTGAAGCGGCCCGACGCCTTCGGCAACCAGGCCGAATGGGTGACGCTGGACGAGGCGCACGAGACGCTGGAGATCCTGGCCGAGAGCCACGTGATCGTGGCCGGCGACCCGCCGCCCGACCCCGGCGCCAGCCTGCCCTGGGAAGAGGTGACGCACCTGCTGGAGGCCCCCTCGGACGAGGAGACGCGGGCGGTGGTGCCCTATCTCTTCGATTCAGCCTATACCTGGTTCACCGCGGACCTTGCCGGCTATGCGCGGCCGAGCTTTCCGCCGGGCCGGCCCTACCTCGCCGGTGCCGCGGACCTGATGCGGCGCATCCACCGCGACTTCCGCTACGACACCACGGTGACCGACGTGGCGACGCCGGTGGACCGCGTGTTCGAGATCCGCGCCGGCGTCTGCCAGGACCTGGCGCACCTGGCCATTGCCTGCCTGCGGGCCTGCGGCCTGCCGGCACGCTACGTCTCCGGCTACCTGCTGACGCGCCCGCCGCCGGGCCAGCCGAAGCTGCAGGGCGCCGACGCCAGCCACGCCTGGTTCGCCGTCTGGGCGCCGCCCCTTGGCTGGGTCGACCTCGACCCCACCAACGACCTGCTGCCGGCCGAGGAGCATGTGACCGTCGGCTGGGGCCGCGACTACGGCGACGTCGCGCCGATCAATGGCGTGGTGGTCGGCGGCGGCGACCACGACATCGAGGTCGGCGTCGACGTGATCCCGGAGTAGGGACCCCGCAAGAGGAAAGGCCCTCCCCGCGGGGGGAGGGCCTTGTTGCAAGCCTGCGGACGAAGAACTACTTGGCGTCCGCCAGGACCTTCATCGACACCAGCTTGTCGGGATTGGGCACCATGCCGCTGCGGTCGTGGCTCGGCGCCTTCTTGATCTTGTCGACGTTCTCCATGCCCTCGACCACCTTGCCCCAGACGGTGTACTGGCCGTCGAGGAAGCGGGCGTCGGCGAAGCAGATGAAGAACTGGCTGTTGGCGCTGTTGGGGTTCTGCGAACGGGCCATGCCGCAGGTGCCGCGCACGAAGGGCTCGCGGGTGAACTCGGCCGGCAGGTTCGGCTCCTTCGAGCCGCCGGTGCCGGTACCGGTGGGATCGCCGCCCTGGGCCATGAAGCCGTCCATCACGCGATGGAAGACGGTACCGTCGTAGAAGCCGGCGCGCGCCAGCTTCTTCATGCGCTCGACATGCTTCGGCGCCAGGTCGGGCAGCAGCTCGACGACGACGGGACCGTCCTTGAGCTGGATGACGAGGTGGTTCTCGGGGTCGCGGGTCTCAGCCATGCGGCGGTCCTTTCTCGGGATGGGGTTACTGCACGTCCTTCAGGACGCGCAGCGTGACGATGGTGTCGGGGTTGTCGACCATGCCGCTCTGGCGGTTCGGCGGCGCCTTCTTGATCAGGTCGACGAATTCCATCCCCTGCACGACGCGGCCCCAGACGGTGTACTTGCCGTCGAGGAAGCGCGCGTCGGCCAGGCAGATGAACCACTGGCAGTTGGCGCTGTTCGGATCGGGCGTGCGGGCCATGCCGACGGTGCCGCGCTTGAAGGGCTCCATGGTGAACTCGGCCGGGATGTTCGGCAGGTCGCTGTCGCCCGAACCCGTGCCGGTGGGATCGCCGGTCTGCGCCATGAAGCCTTCCATGACACGGTGCCACTTCAGGCCGTCGTAGAAGCCGCGGCGCACCAGGGTCTTGATCTGCGCGACGTGCTTCGGCGCCAGGGCCGGCAGCATCTCGATCAGCACCGTGCCGTCCTTCAGGGTCAGCACCAGCGTGTTCTCGGGATCGAGGTCCTTGGCGCGGAGGGACGGCGCCTTGACCAGCAGGACCGCGGCCAGGGAGGAAACGGCCGCGAGGAACCGACGACGAAGCATTATGGGTAGCCTCCGGGTGCGGGTGGGCCCCGCTTATCCCCCGTCGCCGCCGCCCTGTCCAGACCGGGAGGGGTGACTGCCCTAGGCCGGATCGATGCCGACCAGCCGGCCGTCGGCCAGGGTCACCAGCACCTTGACCACGCCGCGCGTCGCCTGGGCGGTGTAGGCCTGCGCGCCCTCGGTGTCGTAGTTCATCTCCACCACATAGGCCTCGCCGCGCTGCTCCAGCACCTTGATGTTGGTGAGTGTGGAGACATGCCGCATGCCGGCACTGCTGTTGAGGCCGTCGATCTCGCGCGTGCGGCCATAGCGGGTCAGCTCGGTCTTGAAGGCCTCCTGGTTCTCGGCGAGCCAGGCTTCGAAGCTGGCCTGCGCCGCGCCGAGGTCCGGCGGGGCGGCCGGTTCGGCGCCGGCGGCCGCTGAAGCGGTCGGCGTCGCCGCGACCTTGGCCGCCGCTGCCAGCTCGATGCCGGTCAGCGCGTCGTTGACGATCTCCAGGCTGAAGCTGTCGGTGTGGCTGTAGGTCTCGCCCCAGCCGCTGATCCGCCGCAGGGTGTAGGAGATGGTAACGACATAGCCGGTCTCGGTCTGGGCTTTGACCCTGGTGCTGGAGAGTGCGGCGATCTGTTGTGCGCCGTTGCTGGCGCCGTGCAGATCGGTCTTGCGCAGGTAGGCCATGAGCTCGCGCTCAAGCACCGGCCGATTGCTCGACAGCCAGGCCTCGAAGGCGCCCTGTGCGGCGGCGAGGTCGGCCGCCTGCCTGGCCTGCTCCTCGGGCGTCAGCGTGCTGGTGGTGGTGCCGGCGCTGCCGGTGCTGCCGGGCTGCGTCGCCAGCGCCGACTGGCCGTCCTCGCCGCCCTTGGCCGGCGCGGCGGTGAAGGGCGCGGTCGCGGCGGCGGCCAGTTCCTCGTTGCCGCAGTCCTTGGCCACCGAAAGCTCGCCCAGGTGCCGGTTGCGGGTCTTGAAGGCGACGATCTCGGTCTCCGCCGCCTTGCCGTTGTCCAGCGCCATGAGCATGCCCGGGCCGGCCAGCAGCACGCCGACCACGATGACGGCGGCGTTGCGCCCGTCGAGGCCTTCCAACTCCTCGTTCAGCCGGTTGATCGACTTCTTGTTGCTGTCGAACTCGCTGGCCAGCTGCTCGCAGCCCATGTCCTGGTCGAAGGACTGCTGCGTGGCCACCGGATGCGCGGTCCGCCCGGCGCAGCCGGCGAGCAGCAGGCCCAGAGCGATCAAGGCAACGGGACGACGAAGCATCGGATATCTCCTGTCCGTCAGGCGGTGGGCTTGTGGTCGCGCCAGTGCGCGATGAAGGCCTCGATGAAGGCCGTGATGTTGGCGGCGATGGAGCCTTCGTTGGCCAGGCGCAGGCGGGCGACGCCGTAGAGGGACTCGCTCATCGACGCGGTGAAGGACTTGGTGATGCTCTGCTCGAAGAACGGTGCCCCGTCGGCGGCCGTCACGCGGTAGGTGACGACCGAGGTGACGGTGGTGTTGCCGGCGAAGACTGGCTGGTCGACCTTGTCGAGCGTCGCCGTGAGGCGATAGGGCGCCGCCGCGGCGTCCTTTGCCAGCAGGCCGTTGGCCTGCAGCGAGTTTTCCAGCGCGGCGCGGAACTCGGGGTTGCCGACCTCGCTGGTCCAGAGCGGATTTGTCTCCTGGCCGCCGGTCACCTGGTCGACGCCAAGCAGTCCCAGCAGGCTGGGATCGGCGGCGACGCTGCCGCCGGCGATGTTGCTGACGGTCATCTGCGAAACGCGCGCCGGCTGGGCGCAGGCTGAGAGCAGGACCGCGCAGAGCAGCGCGGTCAGCAGGCGCATTGCGCCCGATCCGAAGAATCGCGACATAAAATGGTAACCGCCCCTCAATTCACCCGTATGGGATGTAACAGGGTGCGGGAAAGTCTTGCAAGCGCTATCGCCAGCAGTTGCGCCGGCGAGCGTTCGTCAAGCGCCGCTGTCGGGGCCAACAGCAAAGCGGCGGCCCCGCGAAGGGCCGCCGCTCGAAGCGATGCTGCGCAGTCAGGCGGGCCGGTTCAGCCCATGGCCTGCTGCATGTTCCGGTCGAGCGCGTCGAGGAACTGCCCGGTGTTGAGCCAAGGCTGCTCGGGGCTGATCAGCAGGGCGAGGTCCTTGGTCATCTGTCCGCCTTCGACCGTGGCGACGCAGACCTGCTCCAGCGTCTCGGCGAACTTCACCACCGCCGGGGTCTCGTCCATGCGGCCGCGGAAGGCGAGGCCGCGGGTCCAGGCGTAGATCGAAGCGATGGGGTTGGTCGAGGTCTCCTTGCCCTTCTGGTGCTCGCGGTAGTGCCGCGTCACCGTGCCGTGCGCCGCCTCGGCCTCCACCGTCTTGCCGTCCGGCGTCAGCAGTACCGAGGTCATGAGGCCGAGCGAGCCGAAGCCCTGGGCCACGGTGTCGGACTGTACGTCGCCGTCGTAGTTCTTGCAGGCCCAGACGTAGCCGCCGGCCCACTTCAGCGCCGAGGCCACCATGTCGTCGATCAGCCGGTGCTCGTAGGTGATGCCGGCGGCCTTGAACTTGGCGGCGTAGTCCTTGTCGAAGACCTCCTGGAAGAGGTCCTTGAAGCGGCCGTCGTAGGCCTTGAGGATCGTGTTCTTGGTCGAGAGGTAGACCGGATAGCCGCGCTGCAGGCCATAGGCGAAGGAGGCGTGCGCGAAGTCGCGGATCGAGTCGTCGAGGTTGTACATCGCCATGGCGACGCCGCCGCCCGGGAAGTCGTAGACCTGCTTCTCGATCCTCTTGCCGTCGGCGCCTTCGAAGGTGACGGTCAGCCTGCCCTTGCCGGGGACCACGAAGTCGGTGGCGCGGTACTGGTCGCCGAAGGCATGGCGGCCGACCACGATGGGCTGGGTCCAGCCCGGCACCAGGCGCGGCACGTTCCGGCAGATGATCGGCTCGCGGAAGATGGTGCCGCCCAGGATGTTGCGGATCGTGCCGTTGGGCGACTTCCACATCTGCTTCAGGCCGAACTCCTTCACCCGCGCCTCGTCCGGGGTGATGGTGGCGCACTTGACGCCGACGCCGTAGCGCTTGATCGCCTCGGCGGCGTCGACCGTGATCTTGTCGTCGGTCTCGTCGCGCTTCTCGATGCCGAGGTCGTAGTACTTCAGGTCGACGTCGAGGTAGGGAAGGATCAGCTTGTCCTTGATCATGGCCCAGATGATGCGGGTCATCTCGTCGCCGTCGAGTTCGACGATCGGGTTCTTCACCTTGATCTTGGCCATGTCTGCTCGCTCCCTCGGATCAGCCGTGCGCGCGGGACCTTAGCAGGGATTTGTTGCGGTGCAAGAAGCGGCGGGACAGGGGATCAGGCGCGCTCGAACTGGCTGCGGCCGCCGGGCCGCACCTCGCGTCCCAGGGCGGGCAGCAGGTCCTCCAGGCGGTCGACCACGCGCAGCAGTCCCTGCTGCTCGGGCCGCACGTAGGCGCTGTCCACCATGCGGCGCAGCATGGCCAGCAGGGGGTCCCAGAAGCCGCCGGGATTGAGCAGCACCACCGGCTTGTCGTGCAGCCCGATCTGCGCCCAGGTCAGGATCTCGAAGGTCTCGTCCAGGGTGCCGAGCCCGCCCGGCAGCACGACGAAGGCCTCGGCCCGCTCGGCCATGATGCGCTTCCGCTCGTGCATGGTCTCGGTGACCACCAGTTCGGTCACCTCCAGGTTGCCGACCTCGCGCTGGGTGAGGAAGCGGGGGATGATGCCGATGACCTGGCCGCCGGCCGCCAGGGCGCCGTCGGCGGCCCGGCCCATCAGGCCGATGCGCCCGCCGCCATAGATCAGGGCGATGCCGGCCCGGGCCAGCAGGCGGCCGCAGTCGCGGGCGAGATCCTGGTGCGCCGCCGGCGCGCGGTTCGAGCTGCCACAGTAGACGCAGACACTGGCGGGGAGCTGGGCGGCCGGGGCAGGGGGGGCGGGCGGGACTCGGGACAGGGGCTCCATGCGCGGGACCCTATACCCGCAAGATGGCGCCTCCAAGACAGCCGAAGCCCCCTACCGGGGCCATCAAAAGGCGGCGCCCGCTTCGATTGCCGCTGGCGCCGGCAGGCATTACGGTGAAAGTGTCGGTCCAGATCCCGAGGGGGGCATCGGCGGTGACCGGTGCTAGGCGAGGATAGGCGCATGACGCGGAATTCGATGCTGGTGGCGGCCATCGTCGCGGCCCTTGGCCTGGGCGTGGGCCTGTGGTTCGCGCTTGAGCCTGCCGAGATGCAACCCGGTCCGACCGCCGGCGAGGAACAGCCGGCGGCCGGTGCGCCGGCGCCCAGCACGGCCGGTACGTCCGAGCCGCGCCCGGCGAGCGGCGAGCAGACCGCCGGCGGCAGCACGGCGCCGAGCGGCGGCACTGGCACGGCAGCGCCCGGCACGACGTCCTCGAGCGACCAGGCCAGCGGTGGCGGCACCAGCGGAAGCAGTGAACAGAAGACCAGCGGCGGTGGCGGCATGACCGCGCCGCAGCCGGCGCCGCAGCCGCCGACCTTTGACATCGTGCGCGTCGAAAAGGACGGCTCCACCGTGGTGGCAGGCCGGGCGCCGGCCGGCAGCGAGGTCACGCTGTTCGACGGCGAGACGGCGCTCGGCACGGCGCGGGCGGGCAGCGACGGATCCTTCGCCCTGGTGCTCGACCAGCCGCTGGCGCCGGGCAGCCGTTCACTGTCCCTGGCGGCCAGGACCGGCGACGGCACCACGGTGCCGTCGGCCAGCGAGGTCATGGTGGTGGTGCCGGACCTGAAGGCGGCAGCGGCGGCGGCAGCGACAACGCCGGCGCCGGCGCCAGCGGGCACGACCGACGTCGCGGCCGGCACGGCTTCCACCGGTAGCGCCACGGCGGGCGAGACGGCAACGACCGAGAGCGCCGCGGCCGGCGGCACGACGACCGGCGAGAGTGGCGGCACGGCCTCCGGCGAGACCGCTGGCGGGACTGGCCAAGCCACGGCCTCGACCTCCGGGGCCGTGGCGGCTGGAACCGCGGTGGCCGAGGCCACGGCCTCTGCGACAGCGACTACCGAGACAACGACATCGGCAACCACGTCAGCCGAGG
>JAKOWB010000191.1 GCA_029781795.1 Pseudomonadota bacterium
GACCGGCACGGTGGCACTCGCCGGCCGCGCCAGCGAGCTGCACGAGAACGAGCACGTGCGGCGCGCCTACCTCGGCGGATGACGCGCTTGGCCGACGAGCCCGAGGAGCTGCCGCCGGACCTCGACGACTATGCCGAGATGGACCCCCGCGCCCTGGCCCTGGCCGGCTGGAGCGAAGTGGAACTCTACTGGGAGGAGCTCTCGGCCACCGCGCTCTCGCTGCTGGGCCGCGAGGACCCGGCCGAGCACTGGCAGGAGGCCGCGCGGGTCGCCGCCGAGATCTTCGCCGCCGACGACGCGCGGCGTGCCACCAGCCTCGCCAACCTGGCGCTGGCCGAGCCGGCGCGGGCCGCCGCGTTGCTGGCCGAGGCGCAAGGCGTCTGGGCGGCGAGCAGCGCCTGGGTCGCCGGCCTGAAGCTGGAGCGCCGCGCCCGCTCGGCGATCTATCACATGCGCCTGATGCGGCGGTACCCCGGCGGCTATGACCACTGGAGCCGCGACCGCTACCTGGCGCTGCACGCCGAGGGCGGGACGGCGCTGGCGGCCCGCGCCGCCGGCGGCCTGGTGTTGGCCGAGCCCTACCGCGCCTGGCGCGACCAGCGGCCCTACGGCTTCACCGACGGGCGGCGGCTGCACGACGCCGTGCGGCTGATCGCGCCCGACCGTATCGGCAACGTGCCTGGGGAGATGCCGGGGTGAAGCGCCTCGCGGCCCTGGGGCTGGCGCTCTGCCTGCCGCTGGGCGCGGCGCGGGCGGAGCTGATGACCGTTGACCTGGAGCTGGTGCTGGCGATCGATGCCTCGGGCTCGGTCGACGACGGCGAGTTCCGCCTGCAGGTCCAGGGCATCGCCGAGGCCTTCCGCGATCCCTCGGTCCAGGCCGTCATCGCCAAGCAGCCGTTGGGGCGCATCGCGGTGACGCTGGAGGTCTGGGCGGAATCCAACCGGCCCAAGGACTTCTCGCCCTGGTTCGTGATCAGCGACGCGGCCAGTGCCGAGGCCTTTGCCGCCACCGTCGAGACCT
>JAKOWB010000199.1 GCA_029781795.1 Pseudomonadota bacterium
CCAGCGCATCGCGGTTGGCCGGGTCCATCAGCCTGTCCAGCGCGCCGGCCGGCAGCGCGGCGAAGGCCGCGTCGGTCGGCGCGAAGAGGGCATAGGGCCCCTCGCCCTGCAAGGTCGCCGAGAGGCCGCTGGCATCCAGCAGGCCGACCAGCGTGGAGAAGTCTGGAACCGCCCGCAGGTTGCTCACGAGATCCAGGTCCGGCGACATGCGGCCGTCGCCCACCGCGACGCCGCCGTCGCCCGCCGGACCCCCGCCGCCATCGGTGGTGGCGCAGCCGCCGAGGCCGAGCAGCAGCAGGGTGGCGAGCAGCAGCGGGCGCAAGGACATGCGGTTTCCTCCCGGGGCCGGCCTCACGGCCGCAGCACCCCGTCGATGATGTAGATCACGCCGTTGCTGGCGGGTAGGGCGGCAGCCAGGAGTCTCGCCTGGTTGCCGGCAGAATCGACGAGCAGCAGGTCGCCGCCGCCCAGCGGCAGCACCGTCAGCGTCGCGCCGTTCACCGTGGTCAGATTGGCCCGGCCGCCGCCAGCGGCGATGGCATCCTGCAGCGCCGGCAAATCCAGCGCGACGTCGAGCAGGTGATAGGTCAGCAGCTTCACCAGCGCCGGCTTGTTGGCCTTCTCCAGCAGCTTGTCCAGTGTGCCGTCCGGCAGGGCGGCGAAGGCTGCGTTGCTCGGCGCAAAGAGCGTGAAGGGTCCGTCATTGCGCAGACGGTTCACCATGCCGGCGGTGCGGATCGCCTGCTCCAGCGTCTCCTCCTCGTCGGACTTGGCGATGTTGTCGAAGACCGAGCGGCTGGGCAGCATCGCCGCGCCGGGGCCGCTGGGCTTCGCCGCTGCCGAAGCCGTGGGGGCCGCCGACTGCGTCCTGGCCTCCTGCGGCGGGGGCGTCTCGGCGCAGGCGCCAAGCAGCGCGGCCAGTCCCAGGACGGCGAAGAGGCGCCTCATCCGCTGGTTCATGCCAGGTGTCTCCTTCCCACTGTCGTGCCGCGCGCGCGTCGTGACGCTGGCGAAAGGGGGCGCCGGTCCGGCCACCGCCCGCAATAGGGGCGGCAGCCTGACAGAGGTCAGACTATCTGGCTAGGCGGTTGACCGCGGGCCAGCGGACCCGCGTCTAGTTCGTCAGCGGCTGGAAGGCCGCCGGCGAGTCCTCGACGATGGGGAAGAGGTCGCGCTGCACCTCCAGGATGGCGAGGCCGCGCTCCACCCGCCCGTCGGGACGGAAGCGGAAGATGCCATCGACGCCGGCGAAGCCGGAGGGCGCGGCGATGGAGTTGCGGTCCAGGCCGATCCACTGGCCAGGGGTGCTGGTGGCCTCGGTGGCGCGGCCCGCGCGGGCATTGCTCACCAGGGTCGCGGCCAGCGCCACGCCGTCGTAGCCCAGGCTGCCGATGCGCAGCGGCTCGGCGCCGTAGGCCTGCATGTAGCGCTCCTTGAACAGCTCCCAGGGCGCCGGCGAGGCGGCGGGGAACCAGGCGCCGATCAGGTTCGGCTCGGTGCCGACCAGCGGGTCGTCCCACAGCGAGGAGCCGAGGTACTTCACCTTGGCCGGGTCGATGTCGTAGTAGGCCAGCAGCGGCGCCAGGCCGATCATGCGCTTGGCGGCGTCCGGCGCCAGCACGGCGCTGAAGCCGTTGCCGAGCTGCTTCACTTCTTCCGACAGGTCGACCTTGTTGGTGTCGTAGAGCACCGAGGCGACCACGCCGCCACCGTTGGCGCTGGCCGCCGCCTGGGCGCCGGCCAGGCTTTCCAGGCCGAACTGCGTGTTGGGCGCGATCACCGCCACCTGCGTCATGCCGTGGCTGACCGCGTAGCCGACGATGCGCTCGGCCTGGGCGCGGGGGCTGAGGCCCATGATGAAGACGTTGGCGTCGTCCGCCCTGGTCTCGTCGTTGGAGAAGGAGATGATGTTGATGTTGGCGGCCTTGGCGATCGGCGTCACCGCCTCGATCTGGCTGCCGAACAGCGGCCCCAGCACCAGCTGCGCGCCTTCGCCGATGGCGGCGTTCATCGCCGCGGCGGCGCCTTCGTTGGTGTCGCCGGTGTCCTTGACGATCAGTTCCAGCGTGTTGTCGCCGACATCGAACAGCGCGAGCTGCGCGGCGTTCAGCAGCGCCTCGCCGGCCGGCTGGGCGCGGCCCGACAGTGGCAGCAGCAGCGCTACCCGCACCGGCTGGCCGGGCAGCAGCGCGCGGGTCGGGGTGGTGGGCGTGGCCGGCACAGTCGCCGTGGTTGACGGCGCGCTGCTGGTCGTAGGCTTGGGCTGGTTGGTCGTCTTGCAGCCGGCCAGCAGGCCCAGGGCCACCGTGGCCACGGCCAGCGTCTTCAGGCACCGCACCAGCGTCGACATGCTCCCGCCCTCCCAACTCTTCGGCGATTCTTGCGACCGAGCCTAGCCACCCCGGCGAGACTGCACAATCTCCAGCGCGGCGCGGGCTTGGAAGGTTCCGCCTCCGGCCTGCTAGTCTTGAGGCTGCACAGCAATCGGGGCCGAACTGCGGCATGCACGACACAAGCGAGGCGCTGGCGCCGGGCCTCTACCTGGTGGCAACGCCGATCGGCAACCTCAAGGACATCACGCTGCGCGCCCTCGAGGTGCTGCGCGGCGCGACTCTCGTCGCCTGCGAGGACACGCGACAGACTCGCAAGCTGATGACAGCGCACGGCCTGGGCGGGGCGGAGCGCCTGACCGCCTGGCACGAGCACTCGGGGCCGGCGGCCACCGACCGGCTGGTGGCACGGATGCAGGGCGGCGCCAGCGTCGCGCTGGTCAGCGACGCCGGCACGCCGCTGCTGTCCGACCCCGGCTTCGCGCTGGTGCGGGCCTGCCGCGCCGCCGGCGTCATGGTCACCGCCCTGCCGGGGCCGAGCGCGGCGCTGCCGGCGCTGCAGCTCTCCGGGCTGCCGGCCGAACGCTTCCTCTTCGCCGGCTTCCTGCCGGCCAAGGCCGGGCAGCGCCGTCGCGCCATCGAGGATCTCAAGGCCGTGCCGGCGACGCTGATCTTCTACGAGGCGCCGCACCGCCTGGCCGAGACCCTGGCCGACCTGGCGGCGCTGTTGGGTCCGCGCCCCGCCGCCGTGGCGCGCGAGCTCACCAAGCGCTTCGAGCAGGTGCTGCCCGATCGCCTCGACCGTCTTGCCGCCGACATCGCGGCCGGCGAACCCCTGAAGGGCGAGATCGTCGTGCTGGTCGGCCCGCCGGGCGCGGAGAGCCGCGAGGCGCACGACCTCGACGCGCTGCTGGCCGAGGCGCTGGCCGGCATGAGCCTGCGCGACGCGGTGGCCGCCGTGGCCGGCGCCACTGGCCTGCCCAAGCGGCAGGTCTATGCCCGCGCGCTGGAACTGGTGCCGCATGCCGGCGACTGAGCGCCGCCGGCGTGCCGAGAGGGCAGGCCGCCGCGGCGAGGGCCTGGCGCTCTGGTGGCTGCGGCTCAAGGGCTGGCGGCTGGTGGCGCGGGGCTTCCGCGCGCCGGTGGGCGAGATCGACCTGGTGGTGCGGCGCGGCGGCGTGCTGGCGCTGGTCGAGGTGAAGCGGCGCCCGACCCTGGCCGCCGCGGCCGAGGCGATCCGCCGCCCGCAGCAGCTGCGCATCGCCCGCGCCGCCGAGGCCTTCCTCCAGCGGCGGCCCGACCTGGCGGCGCTGACGCTGCGGTTCGATGCCGTGCTGCTGGCCCCCGGGCGCCGCCCGCGCCATATCATGGGCGCATGGGAGACGACATGAGCGAAGAGGGCCGCGGCGCCATCCTGGGCCGGGCGGAGGTCGAGGCGCTGCTGGCGGCGCTGGGCAGCCAGCCGGACGAGATGCTGGACCTGGGCGAGACGGCGCTGCTGCTGGCCGCGCTGGACCGGCCGCGCGTCGGGCTCGAGCGCTATCGCGCGCACCTGACCGAGCTGGCGGACCTGGTGGCCGACAGCGCCGGGCCGACGCTGGCCTCGCGCGCGCTGGCGCTGAACGAGGCGATCCGCGGACGGCTTGGCTACGACGGCGACAGCCAGACCTACGACGACACGCAGAACGCCAACCTGATGCGCGTGATCGACCGGCGGCGCGGCATCCCCGTCGCCCTCGCCATCCTCTACCTGCACGGCGCCCGCGTGCAGGGCTGGCAGGCCGAGGCGCTGCGCTTTCCCGGCCACGTGCTGGTGCGCCTCTCGCAGGGGCCGCAGCGCCTGATCCTCGACCCCTTCAACGGCGGCGCGGTGCTGGATGCCGCCGGCCTCCGGCGCCTGGCCAAGGCGATCGGCGGCGACAGCGCCGAGCTGACGGCCGAGCACACCGAGGCCATGACCAACCGCGAGGTGCTGCTCAGGCTGCAGAACAACATCAAGCTGCGCCGCGTGCAGGCGGGGCACCTGCAGCCCGGCCTGGCGGCGCTGGAGTCCATGCTGCTGCTCTCGCCCGGCGACTGGAGCCTCTGGGCCGAGGCGGCGGAGCTGCATCTCAGGCTGGAGAACCTGGCCGCCGCCGCCATGGCCCTCGGCCAGGTCATCGAGCTGGCGCCCGACCCCCGCGTCCGCGCCGAGGCCGAGCGGCAGCGCGCCCTGTTGCGGCGGCGGGCGAACTGAACGCCGCGCCGCCGGTGAAATCCACTCAGTAGGTCGCGCGCCCGCCCGAGAGGTCGAACACCCCTGCGGTGGTGAAGCTGCATTCGCGTGAGCAGAGCCAGGCGA
The DNA here is from genome assembly GCA_029781795.1 of Pseudomonadota bacterium. GTDB lineage: Bacteria > Pseudomonadota > Alphaproteobacteria > Kiloniellales > JACOMY01 > JAKOWB01. Next base: position 4,672 of record JAKOWB010000199.1, read on the forward strand.
TCATGGCCGCGACCTCGTCGACTTCGACGAAGCGCCCGCGCGGGATCTTCGAGAGCATGTAGTCGATGTGCTGCTGCGTCATCTGGTCGAAGATGGCGGTGCGCGCCGCCGCTGGCGTCACGCAGTTCACCGCGATGTCCTGGCCCGCCAGCTCCTTGCCCAGCGACTTGGTCAGCGCGATCACGCCGGCCTTGGCGGCGGAATAGGCGCAGGCATTGGGGTTGCCCTCCTTGCCGGCGATCGAGGCGACGTTGACGATGCGCCCGTAGCCCTGCTTCTGCATCACCGGCGCCACCGCCTTCAGGCAGTAGAAGACGCTGTCCAGGTCGGTCGCGACCACGCGGCGCCACTCCTCCACCGGATAGTCGGCGAGCGGCGCGTTGAGCCCGGCGATGCCGGCGTTGTTCACCGCGATGTCGATGCGGCCCGCCTGCGCCAGCGTCGCCGCCGTGGCCCGCTGCACCGCCGCCCAGTCGGTCAGGTCGAGGGCGACGAAGCCGGCCCTCAGTTCGCCCGCGGTCTGCTCCGCCAGCGCGGCGTCGCGGTCCCAGATGGTGACCCTGGCGCCGCTGGAAACCAGGCGCGCCGCCACGGCGCGGCCGATGCCCTGGGCCCCGCCGGTGACCACGGCCGACTGGCCGGCAAGATCGATGCTGTTCATGGCTTTCCCTTCCTCCGACCCTTGACCGCGATTCTGGCGCGCCGCTAAATCGATTTAGGACAGGCAGGGGGGCGCCGCGCAAGGCGCCCCCGGTCGGGCAGGAGAGGAAAGCATGGCGAACCAGGCCAAGGGCAAGCGTTTCAGGAGCCAGGAGTGGTTCGACAATCCGGACAATCCAGGCATGACGGCGCTCTACATCGAGCGCTACCTGAACCACAGCTTCACCCGCGACGAGCTGCAGGCCGGCCGGCCGATCGTCGCCATTGCCCAGTCCGGCAGCGACCTTTCGCCCTGCAACAAGATCCACCAGATCCTCGCCGACCGGGTGAAGGCCGGCATCCGCGACGCCGGCGGCATTCCGCTGGAGTTCCCGACCCATCCGATCCAGGAGACCGGCAAGCGGCCGACCGCCGCGCTGGACCGCAACCTCGCCTACCTCGGTCTGGTCGAGCTGCTGCACGGCTACCCGGTCGACGGCGTGGTGCTGACCACCGGCTGCGACAAGACCACGCCGGCCATGCTGATGGCCGCCGCCACGGTTGACCTGCCGGCCATCGTGCTGTCCGGCGGGCCGATGCTGGACGGCTGGTGGCGCGGCGAGCTGGCCGGCTCCGGCACGGTCGTGTGGGAAAGCCGGCGCCTGCTGTCCGAGGGGGCCATCGACTACGAGGAGTTCATGGCGCGGGTCTGCGCCTCGGCCCCCTCGCTCGGCCACTGCAACACCATGGGCACGGCCTCGACCATGAACGCCCTGGCCGAGGCGCTGGGCATGTCGCTGCCGGGCTGCGCGGCGATCCCCGCGCCCTACCGCGAGCGCATGGCCATGGCCTATGCCACCGGCCGCCGCGCGGTCGAGCTGGTGCACGAGGACCTGCGCCCCTCGGCCATCCTGACGCGGCAGAACTTCATCAACACCATCCGCGTCAACACCTGCATCGGCGGCTCGACCAACGCGCCGCCGCACATCCAGGCCATCGCGCGCCACGCCGGCGTGAACCTTTCGGTCCAGGACTGGGAGAGCGAGGGCTTCGCCCTGCCGCTGCTGGTCAACATGCAGCCGGCGGGCAAGTTCCTCGGCGAATCCTACTACCGCGCCGGCGGCCTGCCGGCGGTGATGGGCGAGATGCTGGCCGCCGGCCTGCTCGACGGCTCGACGCCGACGGTGACCGGCAAGCCGCTGGCCGAGGCGATCGGCACGGCCCGCAGCCAGGACCTCAATGTCATCCGCTCCGTTGCCGAGCCCTTGCGCCAGCGGGCCGGCTTCCTGGTGCTGAGCGGCAACCTCTTCGACACGGCGCTGATGAAGACCAGCGTGATCTCGGCGGACTTCCAGCAGCGCTTCCTCTCGACCCCAGGCCGCGAAGGCGTGTTCGAGGCGCGGGCCATCGTCTTCGAGGGGCCCGAGGACTATCACCACCGCATCAACGACCCGGCGCTCGGCATCGACGAGCACTGCATCCTCTTCATCCGCGGCGTCGGGCCGGTGGGCTATCCCGGTTCGGCCGAGGTGGTGAACATGCAGCCGCCGGACCACCTGCTGCGCGCCGGCGTGCAGCACCTGCCCACGGTCGGCGACGGGCGGCAGTCCGGCACCTCGGAGTCGCCCTCGATCCTCAACGCCTCGCCCGAGGCGGCGATCGGCGGCGGACTGGCACTGCTGCGCACCGGCGATGCCGTGCGCCTCGACATCCCGAACCGCCGGCTGGAGGCCCTGGTCGACCCGGCGGAGTGGGAGAAGCGTCGCGCCGCCTGGACACCGCGGATGCCGGAAAGCCAGACTCCCTGGCAGGAGCTGCAGCGGCGCTTCGTCGGCCAGCTGGCCGAAGGCGGCTGCCTGGAGTTCGCCACTGGCTACCAGCGCGTCTCGCGCCAGCTGCCGCGCGACAACCACTGAAGGAGACGCCACGGCATGAAGGTCCTGATCCTGGGCGGCGGCGGCTTCCTCGGCCAGAAGCTGGCCAAGGCGCTGGCGGCGCGCCGCAGCTTGCGCGGCCAGCCGGTGACGGCATTGGTGCTGGCCGACCTGGCGGCGCCGGCGGCGCTGGACGCGCCCTTCCCGGTGCGGTGCGTGGCGCTCGACATCACCCGGCGCGCGGCGGTGGACGCGCTGCTGCAGGCCGAGCGGCCCGCGGTGATCTATCATCTGGCCGCCGTGGTCTCCGGCCAGGCCGAGGCCGAGTTCGACCTCGGCATGGCGGTGAACCTCGAGGGCTCGCGCAACGTCTTCGAGGCGGCGCGGGCGCTGGCCAGCAACCCGGTGGTGGTCTTCACCTCCTCCATCGCGGTCTATGGCGGCGAGGTGCCGGAGCCGATCGAGGACTGGACGGCGCTGAACCCGCAGACCTCCTACGGCACGCAGAAGGCGGCGGCCGAACTGCTGCTCACCGACTACTCCCGGCGCGGCTTCCTCGACGGGCGGGGCCTGCGCCTGCCGACCATCACGGTGCGGCCGGGCAAGGCCAACCGCGCGGCCTCCTCCTTCATGTCCTCGATCTTCCGCGAGCCGCTGCAGGGACAGGAAGCAGTCTGTCCCGTCGGGCCGGAGTTCGAGCACTGGTACCTCTCGCCGCGCCGCTGCATCGAGAGCCTGATCCACGGCGCCGAGCTCAAGGCAGCGGACCTCGGCGCCAACCGCTGCTTCGCCCTGCCGGGGCACACGCACTCCATCGGCGCGATGGTCGAAGCCCTGCGCAAGGTCGCCGGCGAGGCGCCGGTCGCCCGCATCCGCTGGGAGCCGGACCCGGCGATCCAGCGCATCGTCCTGGGCTGGAAGGCGCGCTTCAACCCGGCAAAGGCGCTGGCCCTCGGTTTCCGCGGCGATGACTCCTTCGAGGAGAACATCCGCTACTTCCTGGAGGACGACCTCCAGCCGGCGGCCTAGCCCGCCGTCAGGTCACGGGCGTCAGCAGCGGCTGCCCGGCGAAGTGGGCGGCCAGGTTGCGGACCACCAGGTCGCCCATGGCGCGGCGCGTGCGTTCCGTGGCGGAGCCCTGGTGCGGCGAGAGCACGACGTTGTCCAGGGCGAAGAGCGCCTCGGGCACCTTGGGCTCGGCGACGAAGACGTCCAGCGCGGCGCCGCCCAGGCCGCCATTGGCCAAGAGCTCGACCAGCGCCGCCTCGTCCACCAGCGAGCCGCGGGCCATGGAGACCAGGCAGCCCTTGGGTCCCAGCGCCTCCAGCACTCCGCGCGTGACGATGCCCCGCGTCTCGGCCGAGCCTGGCGCGATCACCACCAGCCAGTCGCTGGCGCGCGCCATCTTTGTAAGATCGTCAAAGAATTCATAGGGTTGGTCGGCCTGCTTCCGGCGCCCGTGGTATAGGACCCGCATCTTCATGGCGACCAGGCGCCGGGCGATCTCCTTGCCGATGCGCCCCAGGCCGAGGATGCCGGCCGTGGCGCCGGTCAACTCGGCGGTCAGCGGAAAGGCGCCTTTCAGCCAGCGCCCCTCGCGCACGAAGCGGTCGGCCTGCGGCAGGCGGCGGCAGAGCGCGATCATCAGCCCCAGGGTGATCTCGGCCACGGCGTCGTTCAGCACGTCCGGCGTGTTGCTGACCCCGATACCGCGCGCCCGGCAGGCCGGGATGTCGATGGCGTCGTAGCCGACGCCGTAGCTGGCGACGACCTCGAGCCGCGGCAGCGCCGCCATCACCGCCGGCGGCAACCCGGAGTGGCCGTTCGTGGCGACGCCGCGGATCTCGCCACCGTGGGCGGCCAGGAAGACCCCCTGATCGGGCGCTTCCCACAGGCGGTGGACGCGATAGGCCTCGGCCAGCGCAGCCTCGACCGCCGGCATCATCGGCGCCACCTGCAGGATGTCGGGTCGCATGGCCAAGGGCCTCCCTCTTGTATACTTAAATCGATTTAGATTTATCATTGACCCCCTTCCGAAGGCCACCCCATACTGCCGGGAAAGAGCATCGGACCCGGCCAAAGAGCCGGGCCGGGACAGGGAGAGCACAAGGCTTCATGGCGACCGTTTCGGTCCGCAATGTGCGGAAGTCCTTTGGTCCGGTCGAAGTGATCCATGGTGTCGACATCGACATCGCGGATGGCGAGTTCGTCGTGCTGGTGGGCCCGTCCGGCTGCGGCAAGTCCACCCTGCTGCGGATGATCGCCGGCCTGGAATCGGTGACCTCGGGCGAGCTGGCCATCGGCGAACGGGTCGTGAACCAGGTCCCGCCGAAGGAGCGGGACATCGCCATGGTGTTCCAGAACTACGCGCTCTACCCGCACATGACGGTCTTCGCCAACATGGCCTTCTCCATGACGCTCAGGAAGGCGCCGCGGAGCGAGGTCGAGCAGCGTGTGCGCGAGGCGGCGGAGATCCTGGGTCTGACCCCGCTGCTGGACCGCTTCCCGCGCCAGCTCTCCGGCGGCCAGCGCCAGCGCGTCGCCATGGGGCGGGCCATTGTGCGCGACCCCCAGGTCTTCCTGTTCGACGAGCCGCTGTCCAACCTGGATGCCAAGCTGCGCGTCGCCATGCGCACCGAGATCAAGGCCCTGCACCAGCGGGTCGGCGGCACCACGATCTACGTCACCCACGACCAGATCGAGGCCATGACCATGGCCGACAAGATCGTCGTCATGCAGGGCGGCAACGTTGAGCAGATCGGCGCGCCGCTCGACCTCTACGACGCGCCCGACAACATCTTCGTCGCCGGCTTCATCGGCTCGCCGGCGATGAACTTCCTGAAGGGCCGTGTCGCGCTGAACGGCCGGCCCAGCTTCGTCACCGCCGAAGGACAGCACATCGCCCTGCCGCCCCTGCCGGGGTTGGAAGAAGGCCGCCCGGCCGTCCTCGGCATGCGGCCCGAGCACATGACCCTGGTCTCGGGCGAGGAGGGCTTCGCCGCCAAGGTGATGGTCACCGAGCCCACGGGCGCGGAGGTGCAGATTCTTGCCCGCCACGGCGCGGAGGACGTCGTCGCCGTGTTCCGCGAGCGGCACCGTCCGGCGCCGGGCGAGGTCCTGCGCCTCGCCCCCGATCCCGCGCGGCTGCATCTCTTCGACGCCGACACGGGGCGCGCCATTCGGGCCTAGGCCCAGTCCGCCGCGGGGCCGGCCGGCCCAGTGGCCAACACGTCCGGCAAGGGGGTCACCCCACGCCGATAAGAGGGAGGGAGGAAACCATGATCACGCGTCGTTCGCTCCTGAAGAACACCGCCGCGATTGGCGGCCTTGCCCTGGCCGCCGACCTGGTCGGCTGGGCCAAGGCCTGGGCCGCCACCGAGCTGATGCACAAGCCGGAAGCCGGCGCCAAGCTCGAGCTGCTGCGCTGGAAGCGCTTCGTGCAGTCCGAGGAGGACGCCTTCATGAAGCTGGTCGCCGCCTTCACCGAGGCGACCGGCGTGCCGGTGAACGTGCTGAACGAGAGCCTGGACGACGTGCAGCCCAAGGCCTCGGTCGCGGCCAACGTCGGCTCCGGCCCCGACATGTTCTGGGGCCTCTATTCGCTGCCGCACCTCTTCCCCGACCAGTGCATGGACGTCAGCGACGTCGCCGACTACCTCGGCAAGAAGTACGGCGGCTGGGCGCCCTCGGCGATCAAGTACGGCATGTCGGGCGACAAGTGGATCGCCATCCCGGTGGCCTACAACGCCAACGTCATCAACTACCGCAAGTCGGCGATCCAGGCGGCCGGCTTCAGCAAGATGCCCGAGGATACCGACGGCTTCCTGGCGCTCTGCCAGGGCCTGCAGAAGATCGGCAAGCCGGCCGGCATGGCGCTGGGCCACGCCTCGGGCGACGGCAATGCCTGGGTGCACTGGTGCCTCTGGGCCTTCGGCGGCTCCATGGTCGACGTCAACGACAAGGTGGTGCTGAACTCGCCCGAGACGGCGGCGGCGCTGAACTATGCCAAGCAGCTCTACGAGAGCTGGATCCCGGGCACGGCCTCGTGGAACGACTCGTTCAACAACAAGGCCTTCCTCGCCGAGGAGGTGTGGCTGACCAACAACGGCGTGTCGATCTATGCCGCGGCCAAGAAGGGTGCCAATCCGCCCGCCGACGCCGACGCCGCGGCCAAGGCGGCGGCGCCGAAGATGGCCGAGATCGCCGAGGACATCGACCATGCCTTCTGGCCGATCGGCCCGGTCGGCAAGCCGACCGAGTTCCACATCTGCTATCCGCTGCTCGGCATGAAGTACACGAAGAACCCCGAGGCGGTGAAAGCCTTCATGCAGTTCATGATGGAGGCCGAGAACTACGGCCCCTGGGCGGCCGGCGCCGTCGGCTACCTGACGCAGTCGCTGAAGGCCTACGCGGACCTGCCCTTCTGGGCGGCGGATCCGAAGCTGACGGCGGCGAAGTTCGCCGACGTGCGCACGCTGACCGCCGGCTATCCCGGCTCGGTCGGCGAAAAGGCGGCCGCGGCGCTGGCCGACTTCATCGTGCTCGACATGGTCGCCAACGCCTGCACCGGCCGCGAGTCGGTGGAGGGGGCGATCAAGATCGCCGAGCGCCAGGCACAGCGGCTCTATCGCTAGGCAAGGCCTCGCGGCGGGGCCCCGGCGATCCGGGGCCCCGTCCGGGCGAGGTGACGGGTCACCCCTTGGCAGACGTTCAACGCACCCGGCCGTTGGCGCCCGGCCGCAGCAGCGGCGCCTCCTGGCAGACCCTCAAGTCCAACCGCAACTGGCTGGGCTTCTGGTTCATGCTGCCGGCGGCTGCCTTCCTGCTGCTCTTCCTGGCCTACCCGCTGGGCCTCGGCATCTATCTCTCCTTCACCGACACGCGCATCGGCGGCGCCGGCGAGTGGGTCGGCTTCGAGAACTATACCTGGCTGCTGGGCGACTTCTCCGATGGCTGGCGCTTCTGGGAGAACGGCGACAGCGTCTTCTGGCTCTCGGTCTTCAACACGCTGCTCTATACCGTGGTGGCCAGCACCATCAAGTTCGCCATCGGCCTCTACCTGGCGCTGCTGCTGAACAAGCACATGCCTTTCAAGGCCATCATCCGGGCGGTGGTGCTGATCCCTTTCATCGTGCCGACCGTGCTTTCGGCCATCGCCTTCTGGTGGATCTTCGACACGCAGTTCTCGATCCTCACCTGGATGATGCAGGGCCTCGGCATCATCGGCGAGACCGAGCAGATCAACTGGCTGGGCGACAGCACCCTGGCGCGCGGCTCGGTGATCTTCGCCAACATCTGGCGCGGGGTGCCCTTCGTCGCCATCACGCTGCTGGCCGGGCTGCAGACCGTGCCGGCGTCGCTCTACGAGGCCTCGGTGATCGACGGCGCCAACCGCTGGCAGATGTTCCGCCACATCACCTATCCGATGATCACGCCGATCATCGCGGTGGTGATGACCTTCTCGGTGCTCTTCACCTTCACCGACTTCCAGCTGATCTGGGTGCTGACCCGCGGCGGGCCGGTGAACGCCACGCACCTCATGGCGACCTTGAGCTACCAGCGCGGCATCCTCGGCGGGCACCTGGGCGAGGGCGCGGCGATCTCCACCGCCATGATCCCCTTCCTGCTGGCGGCGATCATGTTCTCCTGGTTCGGCCTGCAGCGGCGCAAGTGGCAGCACGGGGAAGGCAATGACTGACCAGACCGCCGGCCAGGCCGACTACCGCGAGGGCATGAGCTACCTCGAGACGCGCATGTCGCGCCTCGTCACGCTCTGGCTGCCGCTCGGCATCATCATGCTGGTGCTGCTCTTCCCCTTCTACTGGATGTCGCTCACCGCGATCAAACCGGACCAGGAGCTGATCGACCTCGACACCACGAATCCCTTGTGGACCTGGCATCCGACGCTGAAGCACATCGAGACGCTGCTGTTCGAGACCGACTATCCGACCTGGCTGTGGAACACCATGATGGTGGCGATCGGCGCCACCATCCTGTCGCTCATCGCCTCCACGCTCGCCGCCTATGCCATCGTGCGGATCCGCTACAAGGGGGCGAACTTCGTCGGCCTCGGCATCTTCCTCGCCTACCTGGTGCCGCCCTCGATCCTCTTCATCCCGCTGGCCTCGATCGTCGTCGACTTCGGCCTCTTCGACTCGCCCTTCGCGCTGATCCTCACCTATCCGACGATCCTCATCCCCTTCTCCACCTGGCTGCTGATGGGCTACTTCAAGACCATCCCCTTCGAGCTGGAGGAATGCGCGCTGATCGACGGCGCCTCGCGCTGGCAGATCCTGGTCAAGATCATCCTGCCGCTGTCGATCCCCGGCCTGATCTCGGCCTTCATCTTCTGCTTCACGCTCTGCTGGAACGAGTTCATCTACGCGCTGGTCTTCATCTCCAACACGGCGAACAAGACCGTGCCGGTGGCCATCGTCACCTCGCTGACCGACGGCGACATCTATCGCTGGGGCTCGATCATGGCCGGGGCATTGGTCGGCTCGCTGCCGCTGGTCGTGCTCTACGCCTTCTTCGTCGAGCACTACGTCGCCGCCATGACCGGCGCGGTGAAGGAGTGAGCTAGGCCGGCGGCCCGATCGGCGCGCCGCAGCTTTCGCGGATCACCAGCTTCGGCTCCAGCACCACATGCCGCGCCGGCGCGCCCGGTGTCGCCAGGCGCTCCAGCAGCATCTCGGCCGCGAGCTTGCCGATGCGCGCCGGGTTGTCGAGCACGGTGGTGAGGCCGGGGTAGAACGCGGCCGCCTCGTCGGTGCCGCCGATGCCGACCACGGCGATGTCGCGCCCCGGCTCCAGCCCACGCGAGCGCAGCGCGTTCATGCTGCCGAAGGCGACGAGGTCGTTGAAGCAGACGAGGCCCGTCGGCCGCTCGGCGCGATCGAGGACCGCGAGCGCGGCGCGCGCGCCCTCGGTCAGGCGTGGCCGGCAGCGCAGCCAGAGCTCGTCCGACCAGGCGATGCCGGCCTCCTCCAGCTCGGCGCGGAAGCCGGCGACGCGGTCCTCGGCGACGGTGGTGCCGGTCTGCCCGCCGATCAGCACGATGCGGCGGTGACCCAGGTCGAGCAGCCGGCGCGCGGCGCGGCGCATGGCGAGCTGGTCGGCGTTGACCACGCGGTCGGCCTGCTCGTCGCCGCGGATGTGGCGCGAGACATAGACGATCGGCATGCCGCGGCCGCGCAGCGGCGCCAGGATCTCGGCGGTGACGTGCGGCGGCGGCGAGACGATCAGCGCCTCGGCGCCGAAGGCGGCCAGCGACTCGACGAAGCGCGACAGGCTGGTCGGGTCCTCGCCGTGATTGTTCAAGAAGACGGCGATGCCGGCCTCGCCCAGCGTTTCCTCGATGGCGATCAGCAGCTCGGCGAAGAACTGGTGCGCGATGTTGTGGAACGAGACGCCGACGATGCGGCTGCGCCCGGTGCGCAGCGCGGCGGCGGAGACGTTGTAGACGTAGCCCGATTCCTCGATCGCCTGGCGCACCAGGCGCCGCGTCTCGGCGGCGATCATCGGGCTGTCGCGCAGCGCCAGCGAGACCGTGGCCGGCGAGAGGCCGAGCTTCTCGGCGATCTGCCGCTGCGTCGGGCGCTGGGTCCGCATCACCGGGCCCTGGGCGCCGGCGCGCAGGCCGCGCAAGTTGGGGAAGTGAAGCCGCTGTCCTGGGTCACGATGGCGTTGAAGGTATCGCCGCCGGCGCGCCGCTCCAAGGACACGCTGGCGTGGCGAAGGCCGCCATCGCCGTTTCGCATGGCCCGCGCCCTCCGCTCCTAGTGGATGTGCATGCCGCCGTTGGGATCGACCTCGGTGCCGGTGCAGTAGCTGGAGAGGTCCGAGGCGAGGAAGAGGCAGCAGCCGGCGACCTCCTCGGCCCGGCCGGCGCGCCCCAGGGGGATGCCGGCCTCCAGCCGCGCCCGCAGCTCCGGCGTCAGCGCCGGCCCCATGATCCCGGTGTCGATGAAGCCGGGACAGATGGCATTGACGCGCACGCCGTGCGGCCCCAGCTCGCGTGCGCAGGCCTTGGTGTAGCCCAGCATTGCCGCCTTGGCGGCCGAGTAGTGCGAGCCGCCGAAGACGCCGCCGCCGCGCTGCGCCGAGACCGAGGACATGTTGATGATCGAGCCCCGCCTGGCGGCGATCATCGCCGGCGCCACCGCCTGGGTCATCAGCAGCGCGCCGCGCATCGAGGTGTCCATCACCTTGTCGTAGCTGGCCTCGTCGACCTCCAGCAGGCGCAGCGGCGAGGTGACGCCGGCGTTGTTGATCAGCACGTCGATCCGGCCACAGGCCTTGAGCGTGGCCTCCGCCACCGCCACGCAGTCCTGTCGCCGCGTCACGTCGCAACCGAGTCCCAGGCAGTCCGGCCCCAGGTCGGCCGCCATGGCCGCGGCCCCCGCGGGGTCCAGGTCGGCGATGACGACGCGGGCGCCGTGCTCGCGGAACAGCCGGGCCGTCGCCTGTCCCAGCCCGCGCTTCGAGGCGCCCCCGGTGATCAGCGCCACACGTCCCTCCAGCAGCATCGCGTCACCTCTTTACCCAGGGGTTTCGGCAAGTTTAAATCGATTTAGAAAGCCCAGCAACGCAGGTCAGGGAGGGGAACCATGTCGCAGACGACCAGCGCGATCGCGCCCGGCAAGACCACCGTCGGATTCATCGGCGCCGGCCTGATGGGCTGGGGCATGGCGAAGAACGCCGTGGAGAAGGGCTTCGCGCTGCGCGTCATGGCGCACCGCAAGCGCGAGGCGGTGGAGGACCTGGTCAGGCGCGGCGCGGTCGAGTGCGCCTCGGCCGCCGAGCTGGCCGCCGGATCCGACGTCATCGTGCTCTGCGTCACCGGCTCGCCGCAGGTCGAGGCGCTGGTGGCCGAGATCCTGCCGGCGGCGCGGCCCGGCCTCACCATCATCGATTCCACCACCGCCGATCCGGCCTCGACGCAGCGCCTGGCGACCGCACTGGCGGAGCAGGACATCACCCTGGTCGACGCGCCGCTGTCGCGCACCCCGGCGCACGCCTGGAACGGCGAGCTCACCACCTATGTCGGCGGACCGCCGGAACTGCTGGAGCGCATCCGCCCGCTGCTCTCCACCTGGGCCAACGCGATCATCGCGACCGAGGGTCCGGTCGGCTCGGCGCACGCGGTCAAGGTGATCAACAACCTGATCGGCATCGGCTATTCGACCATCTGGTCCGAGGCCTTCGCCATGATCGAGCAGGTCGGCCTCAATCCCGCCGTGCTGCACCAGGTGGTCACCAACTCGGGCCTCAACTGCGGCAACTTCCAGAGCTACGCCAAGTACCTGCTGGAGGGCGACCCGAACGCGCACAAGTTCGCGCTGGCGAACTGCCTGAAGGACCTGACCTACTACAACCGGCTGGCGACGCGGTACAACGCGGCGACCACCGTGTCGGACGGCGTGCTGCAGACCCTGAAGCTCGGCATCAACATGGGCTACGGCGAGCGCTACATGACGCAGATCGTCGACATCTTCCGCCGCCTGAACGGCCCGCCGAAGTAGGGTTCGGCTAGAGCCCGAAGCCGCCGTCGATCTTGAACTCGGCGCCGGTGACGAAGGCGCTCTCGTCGCTCGCCAGGTAGACCGCGAGGGCGGCGATCTCCGCGACCTCGCCCAGGCGGCCCATGGGCTGGCGGGCGACGAAGTTGGCGCGGTTCTGGTCGTAGCTGCCGGGAAGGGCGTGGATGCGCTCCTCCAGGCTGGGGCTCTGCACTGTGCCGGGGCAGATGGCGTTGCAGCGGATGCCCTGGCGGATGAAGTCGATGGCCACGGCCTTGGTCAGGCCGATCACCGCGGCCTTGGTGGCGCCATAGGCGAAGCGGTTGGGCGCCGCCTTCAGCGAGGAAACCACCGAGGCCATATTGACGATGGAGCCGCCGCCGGCCGCCAGCATGGCCGGCAGGAAGGCCTGCAGCGTGCGCCACATCGACTTCACGTTGAGGTCGAAGGAGAAGTCCCAGGCCGCCTCGTCGCAGGTCAGCACCGTGCCCTGGTGCACGTAGCCGGCGCAGTTGAAGAGGATGTCGACGGCGCCGACCTCCGCTGCCTTGGCCTGGACCGCCGCGGTGTCGCGCACGTCGAGGCGGCTGACCGTCACCGCCGGCAACTCCGCCTTCAGGCGCGCCAGCAGCTCGTCCGACAGGTCCGTGGCATGGACGCTCGCGCCCTCGGCCAGGAAGGCCTCGGTCGTGGCCCGGCCGATGCCCTGTCCGGCGGCGGTGACGAAGGCCCGCTTGCCCCGCAGCCGTCCAACCTTGCCTGCAGCCATGGCGTCCTCCAAACAGTCTATCTAAATCGATTTAAATAGGGAAAACTCCACTGTGCAAGGGCGGTTCTTCGCCACGATGGGGAACCCTCGGCCGGCCGGGCGCCCGGCCCCTTCGCGGGAGTGCAGAGACATGACCAATCTGGCCGACTTTCGCCTCGCGGTCTTTCCCGGCGACGGCATCGGGCAGGAGATCACCGAGCCGACGGTCCGGCTGCTGCAGGCGGCGGTGCGCCGCGTCGGCGGTTTCTCGCTGACCTGCGAGACCTATCAGGCCGGCGCCGGCACCTACCGCGACCAGGGCGTCGCGCTGCCGGCCCCGGCGCTGCGCGCGGCCCGCGCCGCCGATGCCATCCTGCTGGCCGCCATGGGCCTGCCCGAGGTGCGCTATCCCGACGGACGCGAGATCATGCCCCAGGTCGACCTCAGGATGGAGCTGGGGCTCTATGCCGGCGTGCGTCCGGTGAAGCCGCTGCCGGGCGTCCGCCCGGTGCTGAGCGACCCGCGCGCCGAGGGTGCCGACTACGTCATCATCCGTGAGTCGACCGAGGGCCTCTTCGCGCCGCAGGCGCCGGGCACGCGCGACGGCGACCGCGAGGCGCGCGAGACGCTGGTGATCACGCGGCGGACCTCGGAAAAGCTCTTCGACTTCGCCTTCCGCCTGGCCGAGGAGCGCGGCGGCCAGCGGCGCGTCACCTCGGTCGACAAGGCCAACGTCTTCCAGGCCTTCGTCTTCTGGCGCGAGATCTTCGCCGAGCGCGCCCGCGCCTTCCCCGGCGTCGAGGCGAGCTATGCCTACGTCGACGCCTTCGCCGCGACCATGGTGCAGAAGCCCTGGCAGATCGACGTGGCGGTCACCGAGAACATGTTCGGCGACATCCTCTCCGACCTCGGCGCGGCGCTGATGGGCGGCATGGGCTACGCGCCCTCGGCCGACATCGGCGACGAGCACGCGGTCTTCCAGCCCTGCCACGGCACGGCGCCGGACATCGCCGGCCGGGGCCTCGCCAATCCCACCGCCATGATCCTCTCCGCCGCCATGCTGCTGGAATGGCTGGGCCGGCGCCACGGCGTCGCCGAGACGCACCGGGCCGCGCGCCTGCTGCGCCGCGCCGTCGAGGCTGCCTTCGCCCCCGGTACGCTGGTCACCTGCGAGCTGGGCGGCAGCGCCGGCACCCGCGCCGTCTTCGACGCCGTCGGCGTCGCGCTGGAGCGGACCGAGGCCGACTGACCCGCCCGGCTTTGCCGCCGGGTCGCAGGGCCTTGCGGCGTCAGGCGGCTTGCCAAGCGGGCCGCGGCTCAGCAGGGTCTCGGCGGACGAACGGGGAGGCCCCATGGCGCTCAAGGTCGCGGTCCAGATGGACCCCATCGAGACGATCAACATCAACGGCGATTCCACCTTCGCCCTGATGCTGGAGGCGCGGCGGCGCGGCCACACGCTGTTCTACTACCAGCCGCGGCAGCTTTCGCTGCGCCACGGCAAGGTGGTGGCGCGCGGCTGGCCGACCGAGGTCAGGCGCCAGGCTGGCGGTCACTTCACCCTGGGCGAGCTGCAGACGGTGGAACTCACCGACTACGACGTGGTGCTGATGCGCCAGGACCCGCCCTTCGACATGGGCTACATCACCGCCACCCACATCCTGGAGCACATCCACCCGAAGACCCTGGTGGTGAACGATCCGGTGGCGGTGCGCAACGCGCCCGAGAAGCTGCTGGTGACCCACTTCCCCGAGCTCATGCCGCCGACCCTCATCACCTCGGCCAAGGACGAGATCCTGGCCTTCCGGCGCGAGCACAAGGACATCATCGTCAAGCCGCTGTTCGGCAACGGCGGCGCCGGCGTCTTCCACCTGAAGCCGGACGACGAGAACCTCGGCTCGCTGCTCGAGCTCTTCACCCAGTTCTATCGCGAGCCGGTGATCGTGCAGCGCTACCTGCCCGAGGTGCGGCAGGGCGACAAGCGCATCATCCTGATCGACGGCGAGCCGGCGGGCGCCATCAACCGCGTGCCGCAGGCCGGCGAGGCGCGCAGCAACATGCATGCCGGCGGCCGGCCGGACAGATCGACCCTGACCGACCGCGAGCGCGAGATCTGCGCCGTCATCGGCCCGGTGCTGCGCGCGCAGGGGCAGATCTTCGTCGGCATCGACGTGATCGGCCCCTACCTCACCGAGATCAACGTGACCTCGCCCACCGGCATCCAGGAGATCGACCGCTTCGACGGCACCAATCTCTCGGCGCTGGTGTGGGACGCGATCGAGAAGCGGCGCTAACTCAAGCGCGCCCGCGCCTTCAACCCCTCTCCCGCGCGCAGCGCGGGGGAGGTCAGGGAGGGGGCGGTTGGTTGATGCGACCCGTGGCGTTGAGGGCTGAACCGACACCCCCTCCCTGACCTCCCCCACGTCGTGGCAGAGGGGTCACCAAGGGGTGAGAGGACTGGTGTGCCTCAGCCCAGGCCCTTCTGGCCCATGGCCAGGAACTTCTCGCGGCGGGCGGCGACCAGGGCGGGGCCCTCCTCGCGCTTCAGCTCGCGGATCGCGCTCTCGATGGCGTTGGCGACGGCGCGCATGGCCTCGTCCGGGGCGCGGTGGGCGCCGCCCAGCGGCTCCTGGATCACGCCGTCGATGACGCCCAGCTTCAAGAGGTCCTCGGCGGTGAGGCGCAGGGCCTCGGCCGCCTCCTTGGCCTGCTCGCCGGAGCGCCAGAGGATCGAGGCGCAGCCCTCGGGGCTGATCACCGAATAGACCGCGTGCTCCAGCATGAAGACGCGGTCGGCGGCGGCCAGGGCGATGGCGCCGCCCGAGCCGCCCTCGCCGATCACCACGGCGACCAGCGGCGTGGTGACCGAGAGGCAGACCTCGATGGAGCGGGCGATGGCCTCGGCCTGGCCGCGTGCCTCGGCGTCGACGCCGGGATAGGCGCCGGCGGTGTCGACGAAAGTGACGATCGGCAGGCGGAAGCGCTCGGCCAGCTTCATCAGGCGCTGCGCCTTGCGATAGCCCTCGGGCTTGGCCATGCCGAAGTTGTGCTTCACGCGGCTCTGCATGTCCGCGCCCTTTTCCTGGCCGATCACCATGACCGACTGGCCGCGGAAGCGGCCGAGGCCGCCGACGATGGCGCGGTCCTCGCCGAACAGGCGGTCGCCGGCCAGGGGCGTGAAGTCCTCGATCAGCGCCTTGATGTAGTCCAGCAGGTGCGGCCGGTCGGGGTGGCGTGCCACCTGGGTCTTCTGCCAGGGCGTCAGCTTGGCATAGGTGGTCTTCAGCAGGCGCTCGGCCTTGACCTGCAGCTTGGAGACCTCGTCGGCGATGTTCACCTGGTCGCTGTCGGACAGGTGGCGCAGGTCGGCGATCTTGCCTTCCAGCTCGGCGATCGGCTTCTCGAAGTCCAGGAAGTTCACCACGGCAAACCCCGTACCTACGTTCGCTGCTCAGGTCACGCTCAGGTCAGGGGCCGGTTTGCCCGGCCCTGACGGGAAAATAAGCGCAAAGGCGCGCCAGTTCTAGGCCTTCACCAGGTTCGCCGCCACGTCCACCGGCCCGACCCAGGCGTACCAGGCCAGCAGCGTCTCGGCCCCGATGCGCATGGCGTGGCGCATCCAGGGTGGATGCCAGATGCGGCGGCCCGGTGGCTGCGCCGCGAAGGCGCCGCCGTCGCGGCTCCAGTCCGCCGTGCCGGCGACGACGTGATAGAGCTCGGCCGCCGGATGGTTGTGGTCGGGATAGAGCCGCTGCGGCCCCAGGATCAGCAGGCCCATCGCGACCCGGTCCGAGGCGATGAGGCCACGCGGCCCCACCAGGTCGGCATAGGCGTAGCCGGCCATGTAGCCGTCGCCCATCTTGGCGTCGCTGTAGTTGGGATTCTGCGTCCAGGCCAGCGCCGGCTCGACCGGGCCGAAGGCGGCGGCGAGGCCGGCCAGCGGTCCCGTCGCGGCGGCGGCCAGCGCCGCCGGCAGCAGGGCGAGGGCCGGCTTCTGCACGCGCGCGGGCCGCCGGTCGGCGGGGCCGTCCAGCGCCGCCAGCACGGCGTCGTAGAAGTCACGCTCGGCCGGGTGCGCCGCGCGCTCCCGGCCATAGAGGGCGCGCAGCTCCGCCAGCAGGTCGGGCAGGGCGGCGCGCCCGTCCATGGGGTCCGGCCTCAGGCGCCGGCGATCTGCCTGGCCTTGGCGACCAGCACCTCGGCCTGGCGGATCGAGGCGATGTCGATCAGGCGGCCGTCGAGCGCGACGGCGCCCTTGCCCTCCTTCTGCGCCTGGGCCATGGCCTCCAGGATGCGCTTGGCCTTGGTCACCTCGGCCTCCGAGGGGCTGTAGACCTCGTTCGCCAGGGCGATCTGGCTGGGGTGGATGGCCCACTTGCCCTCGCAGCCCAGTACCGCGGCACGGTAGGCCTGGGCCTTGAAGCCCTCGGGGTCCTTGAAGTCGCCGAAGGGGCCGTCGCAGGGCCTGAGGCCGTTGGCGCGCGCCGCTACCACGATGCGGGCGATGGCGTAGTGCCACATGTCGCCCCAGTGGAAGTCGCGGGCGGCGTCGCCCTCCTTGTCGGTCAGCACGCCGTACATCCGGTTCGGCCCGCCGATGACGGTGGTGCGCGCGCGGGTCGAGGCGGCGTAGTCGGCGACGCCGAAGTGCAGCGACTCCAGGCGCTTCGAGGACCTGGCGATCTCGTTGATGTTGGCCATGCCGAGCGCCGTCTCGATGATCAGCTCCAGGCCGATCTTCTTCTTGCGGCCGACCGCGTCCTCGGCCTGGGTGATCAGCATGTCGACGGCATAGACGTCGGCCGGCGTGCCGACCTTGGGGATCATGATCAGGTCCAGGCGCTCGCCGCCCTGCTCGATCACGTCGATCACGTCGCGGTACATGTAGTGGGTGTCGAGGCCGTTGATGCGCACCGACAGGGTCTTCTTGCCGAAGTCGATCTCGTTCAGCGCCTTCACGATGTTCTTGCGGGCCTGCACCTTGTCGTCCGGCGCCACGGCGTCCTCGAGGTCGAGGAAGACCACGTCGGCCTCGCTCTTGGCGGCCTTCTCCATGAACTCGTAGTTGCTGCCCGGCACCGCCAGCTCGGAGCGGTTCAGGCGCGCCGGCGCCTGCTGCACGAGGGTGAAGCTCATCTTGTCCTGGTTCCCTTCCCTGTCGCGGATGCCTGGACGCGCGCCAAGGCGCACGCCGGCCGCGGGTTGACGACTGGGGCGGTTGCTTGAGGCCTTCCGCCGGCCTTGTCAACCGGACTTGGGTTTATCCCTGCCCGATTCAGGCCTGCTTGCGCCGGCGGCTGGGGTCGGCCAGTGGATGATGGGTCTGCACCAGCGTCTTCAGCCGCTGCTTGGCCACGTGGGTATAGATCTGCGTGGTCGAGATATCGGCGTGGCCCAGCATGGTCTGCACCACCCTGAGGTCCGCGCCGCCCTCGAGCAGGTGGCTGGCGAAGGCATGGCGCAGCACGTGCGGCGACAGGCGCTTGGGATCCAGGCCGGCGGCCAGCGCCAGCTCCTTCAGCAGCAGGCCGACCTGCTGCCGGGTCAGGTGCCCGGCCGCCCCGCGCGAGGGGAAGAGCCAGCGGGACTCGCGCCCACGCGGCAGGAAGGTCGGCCGCGCCTCGCGATAGGCGGCGATGGCCCGGCGCGCCGGCTCGCTCAGCGGTACCAGGCGCTCCTTGTCGCCCTTGCCCTGGACCACCAGCACGGCGGGATCGCGCGCCACCGCAGCCTCGGGCAGGGCCACCAGCTCGGAGACACGCAGGCCCGTGGCGTAGAGCAGCTCGATCAGCGCCTGCAGGCGCAGGCCCTTGGGGCCGCGGGCGCGGCCGGCGGCGGCGATCAGCGCCTTGACCTCGTCCTCGGACAGCACCTTGGGCAGGGGGCGCCCCTGGCGCGGGCTGGTCAGGCGGCTGGTCGGGTCGTCCGCGCGCCGCCCCTCGGCGAAGAGGTGCCGGTAGAACTGGCGCAGGCAGGAGAGGCGCCGCGCCGCGGTGCGCGGCGTGAAGCCCTGCTGCGTCAGGCTGGCGAGGTAGGCCTTCAGGTCCTCCTGGGTCGCCGTGGCGAGCTCCTGCCCGCGGCCGGCCAGGAAGGCCGAAAGGTGTTCCAGGTCACGTCGATAGGCATCGATGGTGTTACGCGCCGCACCGCGCTCGGCGGTGAGCATATCGAGGAAAGCGTCGAGCGATCGCCCGTCGTTGCCGCGCAGCATGGGGGCCTCCAGACCTTAGATTCCGTTCCCCAGCGCCGCCTCGATCGCCAGCGCCCGGGCCTCAAGCGGCAAACCAACCCGCATGAGAGCGGTCAATACAGCGTTCAGCGCCAAGGGATGCGTATCCGCTGGCGGCGTCTCCCCCATCAACAGCAGGGCAAGCAGAATGGTTTCACCCAGACGCCCATTCAGGCTTGCGTCGTCCAAGGCATAGAGCAGGCTCGCATCTGGTACGGCCCGCTTGGTCTCCTCCTCCCCGAGGGCCAAGTCGATCCAGGGCATGGCGTCCGATTCACCAAGGCCCTGAAACAGAACGCGCAACAGGCTCAATTGTTGCGCAACGCGCGGCCCGTTCGGGTCGGGCTGGGCATAGCGCCAGCCCTCCAGCCCAGACTCGCTGGTCACGATGGCCACGCCCGCCAGGCGCGAATAGGGCCAGAGGCGATGGGCGGCGACGGCGGCCTGGGCCGAGACCACGGCCTCCTGCCGCGCCAGCAGCAGCCAGGCGGTGGCCTCTTCGTAGTGGCCCAGGGCATAGAGCGCGCGGCCCGCGGTATCGGCGAACCAGGCAAAGCCGGGATTGTCCGGGCTGGCCTTGAGGCGCGGCAGCATGAGGCGGGCGGCGGCCTCGTAGACGCCATCGGCCTGGGCGCGGTCCATCGCCAGCTCCGCCACCTGGGTCTCGATCTCCGGCAGGCCGCCGGCGGTGATGGCCTGGAAGTAGAGTGCCCGCGCCTCCACCCCCGGCAGGCTGAAGCCGGCGGCCAGGGCGTCGTCGACCTGCTCGGGCGTGAAGCGGAAGCTGCTGTAGAGGGTCGAGAGCGCCTCGGGCGCGAGCCGGCGCGAGGCCACGGCCCATTCCGCCGCGGCCGTGCGGTCGACCAGCAGGGCGCTGTCGTCGTGGACCAGCTGCAGACGGGTGTGGGGCTCGCCCTCGCGCACCAGGCTGGGCGGCAGCGGCAGGCCCATGTTGGCGATGAGGGCGAACTCCAGCGGGCGGATGCGCCGGGCGTCGATCGCCGCCACCTCGGACGGGGTCAGGGGGTCGATGCCGAGCGCCGCCTCGGCCAGGCGCAGGAAGAAGCGGTCGGCCTCGGTCGCGCTGTCGCGCAGGATGGCGAGGCTGAGCTCTGCCTCGGGCCGCTGCCCGGCGCGGATCTGGCAGAACAGCAGTGCCTTGGCCCAGAAGCTGTCCTTGCCGCCCGAGGGGTCGGTGGCCCGCGCCTCGGCGCAGGCGGCGTCCTCGTCGCCCTCGGCCAGCAGGTTCTCCATCGCCAGGCGCTGGCGCAGCAGCGGCTCGCTGTCGGCCGGCAGGCGATCGAGCAGGCGGTTGAGGCCGTCGATCTCGCCCAGCGCCGCCAGGCGCTCCAGGCGGACCTGCAGCAGGTCGAGTGGCGCGACGGCCTGACCCTGGTTGGCAACCAGCGAGGCCGGCAGGGCGGCGTCGGTCAGCAGCAGGCGCCGCGCCAGGTCGAACAGCGTCGGCGAGGCGGCGTTGACCGGCAGGCGCGGCAGCAGCGCCTCGACCACGCGGCGGTCGGTGCCTTCCCAGAGGTCGGGACCCAAAGAGCCCTCGTCGCTGGTCAGTACGCCCAATCCCTCGGGGTCGCTGGTGCCGCCACCCGGCACGCCCTTGGGCTGGCCCAATTCGGGTGTCGGCGCCGTGGGCGGCAGGGCGGCCGAGGGTTCCGGCTGGGGCAGCAGCGACTGCGGCTGGTCGGCCTGCGCGTCGGACGCGGGCGCCGGCGCGGCGAGCGGCGCGTCGTCGGGCACCAGGTCGCCGCCGCTGCTGTCGCCGCCGGACGGCGTGTCGGCGCTGGGCGAGGCGCCGCCGGGTGGAGCCAGCGGCACGGTCGTGATGGGATCGCTGGTCTGCGCCCGCAGCGCCGGCGCCACCGCCAGCAGAGCCAGCAGGGCCGTCGCGTACAGAAGGCTTCGCCTAGCGCGGGAAGCGCTCATCCGGGAAGACCTTCTCCACCAGCTCGACTGTTGGCTTGGCGTCGAGCGACACCACATAGGCGCCGCCCAGCAGCAGCACGACGAGACCGAGAAGGGCGAGCAGCAGAGTGGACTTTCGCATCGAACTGGAACGGCTCCCAACGCCTTTGGCCCGCACCCGCACCAGCCTCGCCAGGCTCCGGCGCGTCCGGACCCAAGGGCTTCAAGGGGGTACGCCGAGGTTAGCGGGGATTGCGGTCTGGGCCTTGCTTTGTGCTAGCTTCCGAACGTGGCGACTTTACGGCAGTGTATCGACCGCCCGGGCGCGTCGCAAAGCGCCGAATCAAGGACTTGGCCAGCCCGGACCCGTGGGAGCATGAGCGAAGCGAAGACCCCTGTTCCCGAACGCACGCTGGTGCTGGTGGGCCTGATGGGCGCCGGCAAGAGCTGCATCGGGCGCCGGCTGGCCCAACGCCTCGGCCTGCCCTTCGTCGACGCCGACGCGGAGATCGAGGCGGCCGCCGGCTGCACCATCGAGGAAATCTTCCAGCAACACGGCGAGACCTATTTCCGTGACGGCGAGCGCCGGGTGATCCAGCGCCTGCTGGAGCAGCCGGTCATGGTGCTGGCCACTGGCGGCGGCGCCTTCATGGACCCGCGCACGCGCGAGGCGATCCGCCAGCACGGCATTTCGGTCTGGCTGAAGGCCGACCTCGACCTGCTGGTCAAGCGCACGGCGCGCAAGCAGAACCGTCCGCTGCTGAAGCGCGGCGACCCGCGCGAGATTCTGGCCCGGCTGATGGACCAGCGCCACCCGGTCTATGCCGAGGCGGACGTGACCATCCAGTCCGACGACGGGCCGCCGGACGCCGCGGTCGACCGCATCCTGGCCGCGCTGGAGACGCGCCGGCAGGAGCGCGCGGCATGAGCAGCGACGGTCGCCAGCGGCTGGGCGTCGAGCTCGGCAGCCGGCGCTACGACATCGTGGTGGGCGGCGGCCTGCTGGACGAGGCAGGCCAGCACATCGGCCCGCTGCTGAAGCGCCCGCGCGTCTTCGTCGTCACCGACAGCACCGTGGCCGGGCTGCACCTGCCGGCGCTGGCCGCCGGCCTCGCTGCCAGCGGCATCCAGCACGAGAGCGTGGTGCTGCCGCCGGGCGAGGGCACCAAGGATTTCGCCCACCTGGAGCGGCTGTGCCGCGCCCTGGTGGAGAAGCGGTGCGAGCGCAGCGACCTGCTGGTGGCGCTGGGCGGCGGGGTGATCGGCGACATCACCGGCTTCGCCGCCGCCATCCTGCTGCGCGGCATCGGCTTCATCCAGGTCCCCACCACGCTGCTGGCGCAGGTCGACTCCTCGGTCGGCGGCAAGACCGCCATCGACCTGCCCGAGGGCAAGAACCTGGTCGGCGCCTTCCATCAGCCGCGCCTGGTGCTGGCCGACACCGGCGTGCTGGCCACCCTGCCGCGGCGCGAGCTGCTGGCGGGCTATGC
Source organism: Pseudomonadota bacterium (assembly GCA_029781795.1). Classification (GTDB taxonomy): domain Bacteria; phylum Pseudomonadota; class Alphaproteobacteria; order Kiloniellales; family JACOMY01; genus JAKOWB01. Next base: position 27,090 of record JAKOWB010000199.1, read on the forward strand.
CGAGGTGGCGAAGTACGGACTGATCGACCGGCCCGACTTCTGGACCTGGCTGGAGGAACATGGGGCCGCGCTGCTGGACGGCGACACCGGCCTGCTCGGCCAGGCGGTGGCCACCTCCTGCGCCGCCAAGGCCGCCATCGTGGCGCGCGACGAGACCGAGACCGGCGACCGGGCGCTGCTCAATCTCGGCCACACCTTCGGCCACGCGCTGGAGACCGAGGTCGGCTACGGCGACCGCCTGCTGCACGGCGAGGGCGTGGCGATCGGCATGGTGCTGGCCTTCCAGCTCTCGGCCCTGCTCGGCCTCTGCCCGGCGGCGGATGCCGCGCGGGTGCAGCGCCACCTCGGCGCCGTCGGCCTGCCGACCAGCCCGCGCGACGCCTTCGGCCATGGCCTCGGCCCCGACGCGGCGCGCCTGATTCAGCACATGCGGCGGGACAAGAAGGTCCAGGACGGCCGCATCACCTTCATCCTGGCGCGCGGCATCGGCCGCGCCTTCATCGCCCGCGACGTCGACCCGGCGCTGGCCGAGCGGCTCCTCGCCGAGCGGCTGGCGGCCTGACCGGCAGAACCCTCGACGTCCGGCCTCGCGGAGACCCCTGCTGATGGGTAGCGACATAATCGTTCTGGTATCGATCCTGCTGCTGCTGGCCTGCAGCGCCTTCTTCTCCGGCTCGGAGACGGCGCTGACCGGCGCCAGCCGCGCGCGCATCCACACGCTGGAGCAGCAGGGCGATGCGCGCGCGCGCCTGGTCGCCGCGCTCTGGGCCGAGCGCGAGCGGGTGATCAGCGCGCTGCTGTTCGGCAACAACGTCGCCAACATCACCGCCTCGACCCTTTCGGCCAGCCTCTTCATCGCCTGGTTCGGGCCGACCGGCATCGTCTATGCCACTGTCGCCATGACCATCCTGGTGGTGCTGTTCAGCGAGGTCATGCCGAAGACCTACGCCATCCACCATGCCGACACGATGGTGCTGTGGATCGCCCGGCCGCTGCGCTGGCTGGTGGCCGGGCTGGCGCCACTGACCCAGGCGGTCGACCTGCTGGTCAAGGGCTCGCTGAAGCTCTTCGGCGTCTCCTTCACCAAGACCGAGGCGGAGCAGGAGGAGCGGGCGGAGGAGGAGCTGCGCGGCGCCATCGACCTGCATGCCCGCCCGGAGGAACCGGCCGAGCGCGCCATGCTGCGCTCCATCCTCGACCTCGCCGAGGTCGAGGTGTCGGAGATCATGACCCATCGGCGCGACGTGACGGCGATCGATGCCGACCTGCCGCCGGCCGAGATCCTGCGCCAGGTGCTGGACAGCCCCTTCACCCGCGTGCCGCTGTGGCGCGGCAACCCCGACAACATCGTCGGCGTGCTGCACGCCAAGCGCCTGCTGCGCGCGCTGCAGGTGGCGAGCGACGCGCAGAAGGGCGGCCAGCCGGCGGCGGCGATCGACGTGCTGAGCGTGGCGCAGAGCCCCTGGTTCATTCCCGACACCACCGACCTGCTGCAACAGCTCCAGGCCTTCCGCGAACGGCACGAGCACTTCGCCTTGGTGGTCGACGAGTACGGCGTGTTCCTCGGTATCGTCACGCTGGAGGACATCCTGGAGGAGATCGTCGGCGACATCGCCGACGAGCACGACGAGAAGATCGAGGGCGTGAAGCAGGAGCCCGACGGCAGCTTCATCGTCGACGGGCGCGTCACGCTGCGCGACCTCAACCGCCAGTTCGAGTGGCGCCTGCCGGACGACGAGGCCTCGACCATCGCCGGCCTGGTGCTCTATGAAGCGCGCACCATTCCCGATGTCGGCCAGGTCTTCGCGTTCCACGGCTTCCGCTTCGAGATCCTGGGGCGCCAGCGCCACCAGATCACCAAGGTCAAGGTCACGCCGCTGGGCGAGGCCCCGGCCGCCGAAGCGCCGCCCGCCACGCCGGAACCGCCGGCCGCCTGAGCACCTGGAGGACCCCATGCCCCTCTCACCGCCCGAGGCGCGGGAGCCGCTGCACACGCGCCGCTACGAGTTCCGCGGCTTCCGCCGCGCCGACCGCCTGTGGGACATCGAGGGCACGATCGTCGACCTCAAGGCCTATGCCTTCGACAACGACGAGCGCGGCCGGGTCGAGCCCGGCACGCCGGTGCACGGCATGGCGATCCGCCTGACCTTGGACGACACGCTGGTCATCAAGGCGATCGAGGCGGTGACCGACTACGGTCCCTATCACGTCTGCCCGGCGATCGCGCCGAACTTTCAGCGCATGGTCGGCGTTCGGGTCGGCCCCGGCTGGCGCAAGGCGATCCGCGACCGCCTCAGCGGCATCCAGGGCTGCACCCATCTGGTCGAGCTGCTGACCGCGATGGCGACGCCGGCCTATCAGGCCATCCTGCCGGTGCTGTCGCGCGAGCGGCGGGCGGCGGGCGACCCGACCGAGACCTGGCCCGGCCTCATCAACTCCTGCCACGCCTACCGCGACGACGGCCCGCTGGCGAAGAAGTACTGGCCGGACCGCTACAAGGGGCCGTAACCCCTCTACAGCGCCTTCAGGAAGCGGATCAGCGCCGCGCGGTCGGCCGCGTCCATCGCCCGGAATCCTTCCTTCGCCGCCTCGGCCTCGCCGCCGTGCCACAGGATGGCCTCGGCGAAGCCGCGGGCGCGGCCGTCGTGCAGCAGGTGTTCGTGGCCATTCACCTGCTGCACCAGGCCGAGGCCCCAGAGCGGCGCGGTGCGCCACTCGCTGCCGCTGGCCTGGTAGTCCGGGCGGCCGTCGGCGAGGCCCGGGCCCATGTCGTGCAGCAGCAGGTCGGTGAAGGGGTGGATGGTCTGGTTCGCCAGCGCCGCCAGGTCGCTGTCGCCGGTGGTCAGGGTGGGCCTGTGGCAGGCGGCGCAGCCGGCGGCGGCGAAGAGCGCGGCGCCGGCCTGCACCTGCGGGTCGTCCAGGTCGCGCGCCAGCGGCACGGCAAGGGTACGGATATAGAGGATGAGTTTGTCGAAGAACGGCGGCTCCAGCTCCGGGGTGCCGCCGTTCTGCGTCTCGCCGCAAGCGAGTTGGGTCGGCGTGCAGTTCTCGGCGGGGAAGAGCTCCGTGGTGATGCCCATGTCGCCGTGCGCCGCGCCGGCCGACTGCTGGACCAGGGTGGGCTGGTTCGCCTTCCAGCCGAAGCGGCCGAGGACCGCCTTGCCGGCGGTCATGTCCCAGACCTGGTTCGGCCGGCCGGAGATGCCGTCGCCGTCGCGGTCGTCTGGATCGGCCAGCGCCAGGATCGCGGCCTCGGGCACCGCCTCCAGCAGGCCGAGGCCGATGACGGCGTTGGCAACGCGCGGCGAGGTCAGCACGCCCTCCAGCGGGCCGTAGCCCAGGTCGGCGAAGCTCAGCAGCGGCCGGCGCAGGCTGTAGGGCGTGCCGTCGGCATAGGTCCCGGGGACCTCCTCCCACCGGATCACCGCGCGGCCCTCGGGCGGCACGCCCGGCAGCGCGCGGTCGGAGAGCTGGTCGCCATAGACCGGATGCGGCAGCGGTCCGCCGTGTGCGTCGCCGCCGGGCAGCGACAGGCGCACCAGCATGGAGAGCATCTCGCCGCCCGGCTCGGCCGGCGGCTCGCCGCGCCCGTCGCGCAGGTGGCAGCCGTCGCAGGACACGCGGTTGAACAGCGGTCCCAGCCCGTCGAAGCCGTCGGTGGAGGAGGGCGCGGCGATCCAGTTGGTGTTGAACAGCCGGTTGCCGAAGAAGAACTGCCGCACCTCGTCGTGCGTCAGGTTCGCCGCCGGCAGCGCGAAGGCGTTGCGGTCGATGCCGGGGCGGCTGGTGCCGCCGCCCAGCTCCGGCGTGATCGTCGCCTCGCCGATCGCGAGGCTCTGCGCCGCCGCCGGCGCCGCGAGCAGGGCGGCCAGCAGCAGGACGGCGGTGCCGCCTTGTCTGGGCCTCGAGCAAAGCAGACTGCGCAGCATGGCTTGGACGAATCCCGGCTGGCCGCGGCCGAAACCGCGGGTCAGCCTCCGACGATCACCAGTACACCCAGCTTGGCACCCATGGCCTTCAGCGCGTCGGCCAGGTTGGTCAGGGCGGTGACTGCCGCCTCGGCCTCCCGCCGTGCCGGGCTGCCGGCCGGGCTGGCGAGGATGCGGTCGAAGGGCCGGTCCAGGTCGTCGATCGCCGCCTCGGCCAGGTTGAGGCGCGCGGTGACCAGGTGCGCGGCCGCCGGATCGACGCTGAGCGCCAGGTCGAAGAGGCCGGTGAACTGCTTGTCGCCGACCGTGCCGAACCAGACGTTGCGGATGCCGCGCAGGTCGAAGATGTGGTCGGCATTGGTGTTGTCGGAGAAACAGGAGTGCTCGTCCTCCTGCAGGCCGCTGTCGAGGGCGACGGCCAGGCGCTCGGAGGCCATCTCGTAGCCGGCGAGTTGCGCCATGCCGTTGACGACGCGGCCGATGGCCTCGCGCGGCGGCAGGGCGAGGAACCTGGCGCGGTAGTTGTCTTCGCCCGCCTCCCACTGCTCCTCCAGCGCGCCCAGCTGATGCACCAGCATCTCGGTGACGGTCTCGAGGTAGAGGCGGCGACGGTCGTTGTTGCCCTGGCCGGCGATGAAGTCGCTGACCGGACGGTTGCCCGGGCCGGTGGCCGAGAGGTCCTGGCCCCAGAGCAGGAACTCGATGGCGTGCCAGCCGGTGGTGACGTCGGCTTCGTCCGCCGCCTGGTCCAGGTCCATGATGGACTGCGCGGTGATCGGCGTGTTCGGGTCGTTGATGATGCCGGCGTTCGGCTGGCCCTCGACGTAGTCGATCACCGCCTCGTTCAGCGGCCAGGCGTTGATGTGCCCCTCGGGGCCCTCGCCGCCGGTCTTCGGATCGACGTCGATCGGTCCGTCGTAGAAACGGAAGGCCTCGGTCTGGAGATAAGCCGGGCGGGCATTGATCCAGGCCGCGCGGGCCGCCGCCAGGGTCTCCTCGGTGGGGCTGTCCAGCAGCGCCTCGACCGCGGCCTCCAGCTTCTCGGCCTCGTGCTCGGCGCGCTCGTAGCTCTCGTAGACCAGGTCGGCGTAGCCGGTCAGCGCCGGCGTGGCGTCGTAGTTGAAGGCGTCGGGGTCGGTCGACTGCAGGGAATAGCTGGAGAGCGTGGTGCCGCCCTCGCCCCCCTCGCCGCCTTCACCGCCCTCGCTCGCGCCTTCGCTGTCGTCGGCCTCGCCGCTCTCGCCGGAGGACGTGGCCTCGCCGGCCTCGCTCGACTCGCTGGTCTTGCCGCTGCCCGACTCGCCGCTCTCGGCGACTTGGGTCCAGGGCGGCGTCGCGCTTTCGCTCTCGGCCTCGGCGACGCCGGCCATCAGCGAGGCGGTACCGCCGGCCAGCAGGTAGCTGCCGATGCGAACCCAGGTACGGTGCAGAGACATCAGGCGCCCCCAGATGCGATTGCGAATGACTTGCGATTGCGGAGCAACAAGAAACGCCGTCTTGAACGGCAAGTCAACTGTCCTACGCGGCGATGCAGTGCTGGCGTCGTCTTGTCGCGGCCGGGCGGCGCCGCGGGCATGGCGTGGAGCGGATCTCCTTTGCTCCGGGCCGGGGTTGCGGTCACCCCGGGGCGCTGATACATGACGGCCGCCCAGCGCCCGAATCAAGCCAAAGGATTGAGTATGGCCGCCGACTACAAGGTGAAGGACCTGTCCCTGGCCGAGTGGGGCCGCAAGGAGATCGAGCTGGCTGAGGCCGAGATGCCCGGCCTGATGGCGCTGCGCGAGCGCTACGGCAAGGAGCAGCCCCTGAAGGGCGCCCGCATCGCCGGCTGCCTGCACATGACGATCCAGACCGCGGTGCTGATCGAGACGCTGACCGCGCTGGGCGCCACGGTGCGCTGGTCCTCCTGCAACATCTTCTCGACCCAGGACCACGCCGCCGCGGCCGTCGCCGCCGCCGGGATCCCGGTCTTCGCCTGGAAGGGCATGAGCGAGGAGGAGTTCTGGTGGGCCATCGACCAGACCCTGACCGGCCCCGGCGGCTGGGAGATCAACATGGTGCTGGACGACGGCGGCGACCTGACCCAGGTGCTGCACGACAAGCGCCCGGACCTGCTGGCCAAGGTGCGTGGCATCTCCGAGGAGACCACGACCGGCGTCAAGCGCCTCTACCAGATGGCCAAGGACAAGTCGCTGGCCTGTCCGGCGATCAACGTCAACGACAGCGTCACCAAGTCGAAGTTCGACAACAAGTACGGCTGCCGCGAGTCGCTGGTCGACGCCATCCGCCGCGCCACCGACGTGATGATGGCCGGCAAGGTCGCCGTGGTCGCCGGCTATGGCGACGTGGGCAAGGGCTCGGCCGACTCGCTGCGCAACGCCGGTGCTCGCGTCATGGTGACCGAGATCGACCCGATCTGCGCGCTGCAGGCGGCGATGGACGGATATCAGGTCGTGACCATGGAGGAGGGGGCCAGGCAGGGCGACATCTTCGTCACCTGCACCGGCAACACCGACATCATCACCCTCGACCATATGCGGGCGATGAAGGACAAGGCCATCGTCTGCAACATCGGCCACTTCGACACCGAGATCCAGGTCGAGTCCCTGCGCAACTACCGCTGGATCAACGTCAAGCCGCAGGTCGACCTGATCGAGTTCCCGGACGGCAAGCGCCTGATCCTGCTGGCCGAGGGGCGGCTGGTGAACCTTGGCTGTGCCACCGGCCACCCCAGCTTCGTGATGAGCGCCTCCTTCACCAACCAGGTGCTGGCGCAGATCGAGCTGTGGCAGCGCGCCGAGCAGTACCAGAAGCAGGTCTACACGCTGCCCAAGCATCTCGACGAGGAGGTGGCGCGCCTGCACCTGGAGAAGATCGGCGCGCACCTGTCGAAACTGACCGAGAAGCAGGCGCGTTACATCGGCGTCACGGTCGAGGGGCCCTTCAAGCCCGAGGCCTATCGCTACTAGCCTCCACTCCGCTCGCAGAAGGGTTGGCACGGTGTTCCTGATCCGCACCTTCCTCTCCGCCTCCGGCATCCACGGCATCGGCGTCTGCGCCGCCGAGCCGGTGAAGGCCGGCACCGCCATCTGGCGCTTCGATCCCAGGATCGACCGCCTGATCCCGCCCGAGGAGGTGGCCGCGCTGCCGCCGGTGGGGATGGAGTTCATCCGCACCTACACCTACCAGTCGCCGGAGATCGGCGCCGGTCAGGTGTTGAACGGCGACAACGCGCGCTTCCTCAACCACTCGCGCCAGCCCAACACCGACAACTCCGGGCCGGTCACCGTGGCGGCGCGCGACATCGCCGCGGGCGAAGAGATCACCTGCGACTACCAGGTCTGCTGCGCCGACTTCGATCCCGCCGAGGTGGGCGAGGTCTGACGCTGGCGCCTCTGGCCCATCCTTCGAGACGCCGCCTCCGGCGGCTCCTCAGGATGAGGTCGGTTCAAAGGTTGCCAAACCCTTCGACCTCATCCTGAGGAGGGCGCGGCAGCGCCCGTCTCGAAGGATGGGCCAAGAGGCACGGCGTCCGCTCGTCGCTCTTGCCTTTGGCGCGCGGATCGTCACGCTTGCCGCCGCCATGCCCCAGCGCGCCGACTTCGCCGCCAATCTGCGCCTGCTCTGCCAGGAGCATCGCTCGGTCGCCGAGGTCTGCCGGCGCCTGTCGATCAACCGCCAGCAGTTCAACAAGTACCTTGGCGGCGTCAGCCTGCCCTCGGCGCACACGCAGGCCCGCCTCGCCCGCTTCTTCCAGGTGGAGGCGGCGGCGCTGCTGCTGCCGGCGGCCGAGTTCCGCAGCCGCCGCCACGCGCCGGCCGGCGCGCCGGCGCTGGGCGGCGCGGACTCGGCCGAGCGCCTGAAGCGCTATCTCGGCTGGTACCACGCCTACTACAAAAGCCCGGCCTATCCCGGCCGCATCATCCGCAGCCTCTCGCACCTCGCGGCCGAGGACGGGCAGGTGACCGACGACACGGTCGAGCGCCTGAAGGACTGGCCGCGGCACGAGGGGCCGGTGACGGTCTGCAAGTACCGCGGCCAGGTGGTGCACGCCGGCGAGCGCATCTACATCCAGCACAGCTACTCGCTGCACCATCAGGTGCTCGGCCTCGCCATCCTCTATCCCTCGCAGCGCGCGCGCCAGCGCCTGCTCTCCGGCGTCTTCGTCTCGGTCTCCGGCGGGCCGGGCCGCCAGCCCTTCGCCGCGCGCCTGGTCTACGAGTACCTCGGCGAGACCACGGACCTGCGCGCCGCGCTCGCTCGCTGCGGCCTCTATCCCGACGATGCGCCGCCGCTGCCGGTCGAGATCCGCCAGCGCGTCGCCAACGTCCTGCCGCCCGGCGAGGACGTGCTGCGCGCCCTGGAGTACTAGCGGCCGACAGCGTCACTTCGCGCCAGCACCCTTCGCCACCTGGCGCTCCGCTTCGCCCATCGGCGCAATTGAGGACGCGGGCGCAACGGCCCTAGCATCGGCGCATGCCCGCCCGTCCCCGCATCGCCGTTGCCGGCTTCCAGCACGAGAGCAATTCCTTCGCGCCCTTCGGCACGACGCTGGAGGACTTCGTGAAGCCCGACGGCTGGCCGGCGCTGGCGCAGGGGCAGGAGATCCTGCGCGTCTTTCCCGGCCTCAACATCCCGGTCGGCGGCTTCCTCGACCACGCGCCCGCCACCTGGGACCTGGTGCCGTTAATCTGGTGCAGCGCCGAGCCGGCGGGCCCGGTGGAGGACGCCGCCTTCGAGTGGGTCGCCGCCCGCCTGATCAACGCGCTGGTCGAGGCCGGGCCCTTCGACGGCATCCTGCTGGACCTGCACGGCGCCATGGTGACGGCGAGCCTGGAGGACGGCGAGGGCGAGCTCTTGTCCCGCATCCGCCGCGTCATCGGGCCGGAGCTGCCCATCGTCGTCACGCTCGACCTGCATGCCAACGTGACCGAGGCGATGGTCGAGCACGCCAGCGCCATCGCGGTCTATCGCACCTATCCGCATGTCGACATGCAGCGGACGGCCGCGCGCGCGGTGCGCCTGCTGGCCCACCGGCTGGCCGGCGGCGCCTTGCACAAGGCCTGGCGCAAGCTGCCCTTCATGATGCCGATCAGCGCGCAGTGCACGACCCTGGAGCCCTGCCGCGCGCTCTATGACCGCCTGCCGCGGCTGGAGCGGGAGGGCCTGCTGTCGATCGACTTCGCCGCCGGCTTCCCGCCGGCCGACATCGCCGAGTGCGGGCCGGCGGTGGTGGCCTATGGCGAGACGCCGGCCGCCGCCGAGGCCGCGGCCGAGGGCTTCGCCGCCGCCGTGCTGGCGGCCGAGAGCGCCTTCGACAGTCACCTGGTCCCCGCGGCGGAGGCCGTGCGCCAGGCCATCGCCGAGGGACGGCCCGGCCGTCCGGTGGTACTGGCCGACGTGCAGGACAATGCGGGCGCCGGCGCGACCTCCGACACCACGACGCTGCTGCGCGAACTGCTGGACCAGGGCGCGCGCGACGCCGTGCTGGCGCTGCTGTGGGACCCGCCGGCCGCCGCCGCGGCGCACCGCGCCGGCGTGAACGCCGAGCTGACGCTGGCGCTCGGCGGACGCTACGGCGATCCGCCGGGGCCGCTGGATGCGCGCGTCCGGGTGGAGGCGCTGAGCGACGGCGACCTTCTCTGCCACGGCGAGATGCTGGCCGGCGTGACCGTGGCGCTCGGCCCCATGGCGCTGCTGCGCATCCTGGGCCGCGACGCCGAGGTACGCGTCGCGGTCTGCAGCCAGCGCTTCCAGTGCATGGACCAGGCGCCGCTGCGCGCGCTGGGCGTGGAGCCGCGGGACCTCGCGGTGCTCGCCATCAAGTCCACCGTCCACTTCCGCGCCGACTTCGAGCCCATCGCCCGGCGCATCATCAACGTCGAGGCGCCGGGGGCGCATCCCTGCCGCCTGGAGTCAGTGCCCTACCGCCGCCTGCGCCCCGGCCTGCGCCTGGCGCGCGCGGCGGCGGCGGAATAGGGGGCGGCGGGCCGCCACCGTGGAATCGTCAGGCCGGGCCAGCCGGCCGGCACCTGGAGCAGGATCGGTACCAGAGGCAAGGAAAGGGAGATCGACCATGAAGGGCTTGGTAGGCGGCTTCGTCCTGGCCGCGGCATTGACCACGGCATCCTGGGCGGACACGCCCAAGGACACGCTGGTCATCGGCAAGAACATCGACGACATCATCACCATGGATCCGGCCGAGATGTACGAGCTCTCGACCAGCGAGATCCTGGTCAACATCTACGACCGCCTGATGGGCCTCGAGCCCGGCGACATGAAGACCCTCGTGCCCACCGCGGCCGAGAGCTACAAGGTCGGCGACGACGGCAAGACCTTCACCTTCGTGCTGAAGCCGAACCTCGTGTTCCACTCCGGCAATCCGGTGACGGCCGAGGACGTGGCCTTCTCCTTCAGCCGCGTGATCAAGCTGGGGCTGACGCCGGCCTATATCTTCGATCCGCTGGGCTGGACGCCGGACAACGTCGATTCGATGCTGAAGCCGCTGGACGCGCGGACCATCGAGATCCATGTCGGCGACCAGCTCGCGCCCTCCTACGTGCTGAACCTCTTCTCCACCGTCACCTCCTCCATCGTCGACAAGAAGGAGGCGCTGGCGCACGAGAAGGACGGCGACCTCGGCCACGAGTGGCTGAAGACCAACACCGCCGGCTCGGGCTCCTTCAAGCTGAAGGTCTGGAAGCCGAACGAGACGGTGATCCTGGAGCGCGACGAGAAGGCCTGGCGCGGCGTGCCGGCGATGAAGCGGGTGATCGTCCGCCACATCCCCGAGCCGGCCTCGCAGCGCCTGCAGCTCGAGAAGGGCGACATCGACATCGCCCTCAACCTCACCGCCGACCAGATCGCCGGCCTCGCCGGCAACCAGGACATCGCCATCGACCCGGCGCCCAAGGCGACGATCAACTACCTCGGCCTGAACCAGAAGGTGAAGGAGCTGGCCAATCCCAAGGTGTGGGAGGCGCTGCGCTGGGCCGTAGACTACCAGGGCATGGCCGACACCTTCCTGAAGGGCCGCTACATCGTGAACCAGTCCTTCTGGCCGGCCGGCTTCTTCGCCTCGCTGGAGGAGAACCCCTATCACCTCGACCTCGCCAAGGCGAAGCAGCTGCTGGTCGAGGCGGGCTATCCCGACGGCTTCACCATCGAGTTCGACGCGCCCTCCAGCGCGCCTTTCAACGACGTGGCGCAGTCGATCCAGCAGACCTTCGGGCAGATCGGCGTCAAGGTGAACATCACCCCGGCCGAGGCCAAGCAGGTGCTGACCAAGTACCGCGCGCGCACCCACGGCATGGTGGTGATGTACTGGGGGCCGGACTTCTTCGACCCGCATTCCAACGCCGGGTCCTTCGCCTACAACCCGGACAACTCGGACGACGCCACCAGCAAGCCGCTGGCCTGGCGCAACGCCTGGGGCATCCCGGAGATCACGCAGCAGACCCTGGCGGCGCTGAAGGAGCCTGACACCGAGAAGCGCCGGCAGATGTACCTCGACCTGCAGCGCGAGCTGCAGGCCCACAGCCCCTTCATCTTCCTGTTCCAGGAGGTGGAGCAGGTGGCCCGCCGGGCCAACGTCCAGGGCTATTTCTCCGGTCCCGGCGCCGACCTGGTGTTCTATCGTGGCGTGACCAAGTAGGCCGCGCGCGGCCTGCCTGGCAGGGGCGGACACCGGGAGGGGCATGGCTGAGGGCGTCGCAGGGCCAGCGGTCGCGGCCGCGCGCAGGGGCGCGTGGCTGGGGCCGGCCCTGCGCGCCCTTCTCCGCCTGCTTTTTACCCTGGCCCTGACGCTGCTGGGGCTGGTCGCTGTTACCTTCGTCATCGGCCGCGTCGTGCCGATCGACCCGGTGCTGGCGGTGGTGGGCGACCGCGCCTCGGCCGCGACCTATGCCCGGGTGCGGCAGGAGATGGGCCTCGACCTGCCGCTGCTGGAGCAGTTCTGGAACTACCTGCTGAAGGTGCTGGAAGGCGACTTCGGCACCGCGGTGATCTCCTCGCGCCCGGTGCTGGACGACCTCCTCAGGGTCTTCCCGGCGACCTTCGAGCTGGCGACCGCGGCGACGCTGCTCGGCACGCTCCTGGGCGTGCCGCTCGGCGTCGTCGCGGCCACGCAGCACGGCCGCTGGCCGGACCAGGTGATCCGCGTCCTCGCCCTGGTCGGCTATTCCGTGCCGGTCTTCTGGCTCGGCCTGATCGGCCTGCTGCTGTTCTATGCCCAGCTCGACTGGGTGCCGGGGCCCGGGCAGCTCGACATCTATTACGAGGGCCTGGTGGAGCCGGTGACCGGCCTCATCACCGTCGACTCGCTGCTGGCCGGCGAGACCGAGGTCTTCTGGAACGCGCTCGCCCACCTGATCCTGCCGGCCGGCCTGCTGGGCTACATCTCGCTGGCCTACATCTGCCGCATGACGCGCAGCTTCATGCTGGGCCAGCTGCGCCAGGAATACGTCACCGTCGCGCGCGTGAAGGGCCTGCCGGAGCGGCGGGTAGTCTGGCGCCACGCCTTCGGCAACATCCTGGTGCCGCTGCTGACGGTGATCGTGCTGAGCTACGCCGCGCTGCTCGAGGGCGCAGTGCTGACTGAGACGGTCTTCTCCTGGCCCGGCCTCGGCCTCTACATCACCCACTCGCTGTTCAACGCCGATCTCAACGCCGTGCTGGGCGGCACCATCCTGATCGGCAGCGTCTTCATCCTGCTGAACCTGCTGAGCGACCTGCTCTACCGTCTGCTGGATCCGCGCACGCGGCGGGAGATGGGGCGATGAGCCGCGCCGCGCGCCTCAGGACCTGGCTCCTCAGCGACGCGCCGGCCTCGCGCCGCCAGGCGGCCTGCGGGCGCTGGTACCGCGACTGGCTGACCTTGCGCGCCAACCCGCTGGCGATGCTCGGCCTCGCCATCGTGCTGGGCCTGGTGCTGACGGCGCTGGTCGGCCCGCTGCTGCCGATCCAGTCGCCCTACTACCAGGACCTCGAGATCCGCCTGCTCCCGCCCAGCGGCGCGCACTGGCTGGGCACCGACGAGCTGGGCCGCGACATCCTGGCCCGCATCGTCTACGGCGCTGGCGCCACCCTGACCATCGTGGTGCTGGTGGCGGTGATCGTGGTGCCCATCGGCCTTGCCGTCGGCACCGTGGCCGGCTATCTCGGCGGCTGGGTCGACGCCGTGCTGATGCGCGTCACCGACATCTTCCTGGCCTTCCCGCGCCTGGTGCTGGCCCTCGCCTTCGTCGCCGCGCTGAAGCCGGGGATCGAGAACGCCATCATCGCCATCGCGCTGACCTCCTGGCCGCCCTATGCGCGCCTGGCGCGGGCCGAGACCATCACCATCCGCAACGCCGCCTTCATCCAGGCGGCGGAGCTGCAGGGCGCCGGCGCCTGGCGCATCCTCTGGCACCACGTCGTGCCGCTCTGCCTCGCCTCGGTCGTGGTGCGCCTGACGCTCGACATGGCCGGCATCATCCTGACCGCCGCCGGCCTCGGCTTCCTCGGCCTCGGCGCGCAGCCGCCGCTGGCCGAGTGGGGCGCCATGATCTCCACCGGCCGCGAGTACCTGCTGGACCACTGGTGGGTCGCCACCATGCCGGGCATCGCCATCTTCCTGGTCAGCCTGGGCTTCAACCTGCTGGGCGACGGCCTGCGCGACCTGCTGGATCCGAAGCGATGACGACGCCCCTGCTCGAGGTCGAGGACCTGCGCATCCGCTTCCCGGCGCGCCAGGGCGTCTTCGAGGCGGTGCGCGGCGTTTCCTTCGAAATGGGGCGCGAGCGCCTCGGCATCGTCGGCGAGTCGGGCAGCGGCAAGTCGCTGACCGGCCGCGCGCTGCTCGGCCTGGTGCCGCGCCCGGGGCGGGTGACGGCGACGCGCCTGGCCTTCCAGGGGCAGGCGCTGCAGGGCCTTGCCGAGCGGCGGCTGCGCGCGCTGCGCGGCCGCCACATGACCATGGTGATGCAGGACCCGCGCTACTCGCTGAACCCGGTGATGCGCGTCGGCCGGCAGATCGAGGAGGCGCTGCGCCGCCACAGCCGCGCCGGCCGCGCCGAGGCGCGGCGGCAGACGCTGAAGGCGCTGGAGGCGGTGCAGATCCGCGATCCCGAGCGGGTCTATCACCTCTATCCGCACCAGGTCTCCGGCGGCATGGGCCAGCGCATCATGATCGCCATGATGCTGATACCCGAGCCGGAACTGCTGATCGCCGACGAGCCGACCTCGGCCCTCGACGTCACGGTACAGGCCCAGGTGCTGGCGCTGATCGAGGCGCTGGTGACGCGGCGCGGCATGGGCCTGATCCTCATCAGCCACGACCTGGACCTGGTGGCGCGCCACTGCGACCGCGTGCTGATCATGTACGCCGGCCGCGTGGTGGAGACCTGCCGCGCCGACCGTCTGTGGGAGGCGCAGCATCCCTATTCCCGCGGCCTGCTGGCCGCCGTGCCGCGCATCGGCGACACGCGTGCCCGCCTGCCGACGCTGGACCGCGACCCGGCCTGGCTGACCGCATGATCGAGGTCCAGGGTCTTTCCGTCACCTTCGGCAGCGGCCGCCAGCGCCTGATGGCGGTCGAGGGGGTGAGCTTCGCCGTGCCGGCCGGCGGCGCCTTCGGCCTGGTCGGCGAGTCGGGCGCCGGCAAGTCGACGGTGCTGAACGCCGTCGCCGGGCTGCTCCACGGCTGGCAGGGCCGCATCGCGCTGGACGGCCGCCCGGTGGCGGGCCAGCGCAGCCTGGCCGACCGCCGCCTGGCGCAGATGGTGTTCCAGGATCCCTATGGCTCGCTGCACCCGCGCCACAGCGTCGACCGCATCCTGGCCGAGCCGGCGGCGATCCACCGCCTGGATCGCGTCGAGGCCCGCATCGTCGAGGCGCTCGCCGCCGTCGGCCTGGGGCCCGAGCACCGCTTCCGCTATCCGCACCAGCTTTCGGGCGGGCAGCGCCAGCGCGTCGCCATCGCCCGCGCCCTGATCCTGGAGCCGCGCGTGCTGCTGCTGGACGAGCCGACCTCGGCGCTCGACGTCTCGGTCCAGGCCGAGGTCTTGAACCTGCTGCGCCGCCTGCGCGAGGAGCGCGGCATCACGCTGCTGATGGTCAGCCACAACCTGGCGGTCATCGCCTTCCTCTGCGACCGCCTGGCGGTGATGCGCCAGGGCCGGGTGGTGGAGACGCTGGAGACGGCGCAACTGCGCGACGGCCGGGTGGCCCAGGACTACACCCGCGAACTGCTGGCAGCGAGCGGCGGGTAGGGCGCCATCGCGGCCGCCGAATGGGCCCATCGCCAATCGGCAGGGGCCATGCCGTTGACTTGCCCGGGGCCGGGGTCTATTTCGGTAAAAACGCACTGTTGCAGCGCGAAATAACACGCTGACGGAGAGGTCGGGCGAGGATGGCTGGCAACATCGATCGGGCTGGGCGGCCGCTGTCGCCGCATCTACAGATCTATCGCTGGCAGTGGACCATGGCCCTGTCCATCCTGCACCGGGCGACCGGCGTGGCGCTGGTCGTGGGCACGTTGCTGCTGGTCTGGTGGCTGACCGCCGCCGCCTATGGAGAGGAATCCTACGCTGCGGCGCGGGGCTTCATCGGCTCGATCCTGGGCCGGATTCTCCTGTTCGGCTGGACCCTTGCCTTCTTCTATCACCTCTGCAACGGCGTCCGGCATCTCTGCTGGGACGCCGGCAAGGGCTTCGAGCTCAAGGCCGCGCACCGCTCCGCCATCCTGGTGCTGCTGGCCACCGCCGGCCTGACGATCGTGACCTGGATCGCGGCCTACGCCGTGATGGGGAGGCTCTGATGGCCCAGGGGTCCGGCGACCGCCGCAGCGAGCTGGGCCGCGTCCGCGGCCTCGGCACCGCCAAAGAGGGCGTGCAGCACTGGTGGGCGCAGCGCGCGACCGCCGTGGCGCTGATCCCGCTCGCCATCTGGTTCCTCGCCTCGATCATCTGCCTGATGGGCGGCACCCGGGCCGAGCTGGTGGCCTGGCTGGGCTCGCCCTTCTCCGCCGGCCTGATGATCCTCTTCCTGCTGGCGCTCTTCTGGCACGCGCTGCTGGGCCTGCAGGTGGTGATCGAGGACTACGTGCACCACGAGGGCCGCAAGCTGGCCACGCTCTTCGCCGTCAAGGGCCTGATCCTGGTCCTGGCCGCCGCCAGCGTGGCCTCCGTCATCAAGCTGATGCTGCAGGGTTGAGATCATGGCCGAGCCCACCAAGCCCGTGAACGGAAACGGCCAGGCGGCCCCCGCCTACCAGATCGTCGACCACACCTACGACGTGGTGGTGGTGGGCGCCGGCGGCGCGGGCCTGCGCGCCACGCTGGGCCTCGCCGAGGCCGGCCTCAAGACCGCCTGCATCACCAAGGTCTTCCCGACCCGCAGCCACACCGTGGCGGCGCAGGGCGGCATCTCCGCCTCGCTCGGCAACATGGGGCCGGACGACTGGCGCTGGCACATGTACGACACGGTCAAGGGCTCGGACTGGCTGGGTGACCAGGATGCCATCGAGTACATGACCAAGGAGGCCATCCCGGCGATCATCGAGCTGGAGCACTATGGCGTGCCCTTCAGCCGCACGCCGGCCGGCAAGATCTACCAGCGCCCCTTCGGCGGCATGACCACCGAGTACGGCAAGGGCATCGCGCAGCGCACCTGCGCCGCCGCCGACCGCACCGGCCACGCCATCCTGCACACGCTCTACCAGCAGTCGCTGCGCCGCCACGCCGAGTTCTTCATCGAGTACTTCGCCATCGACCTGATGATGGAGGACGGCCAGTGCCGCGGCGTGGTCGCCTGGAACCTGTCGGACGGCACGATCCACCGCTTCCGCGCGCACCAGACCATCATCGCCACCGGCGGCTATGGCCGCGTCTACTTCTCCTGCACCGGCGCCCACACCCAGACCGGCGACGGCGCCGCCATGGTGGCGCGCGCCGGCCTGCCGCTGCAGGACATGGAGTTCGTGCAGTTCCACCCGACCGGCATCTACGGCGCCGGCTGCCTCATCACCGAGGGCTCGCGCGGCGAGGGCGGCTACCTCACCAACAGCGCGGGCGAGCGCTTCATGGAGCGCTATGCCCCCTCGGCCAAGGACCTGGCCAGCCGCGACGTGGTGAGCCGCGCCATGACCATGGAGATCCGCGAGGGCCGCGGTGTCGGGCCGCACAAGGACCACATCCACCTGCACCTCGAGCACCTCGACCCGAAGATCCTGGACGAGCGCCTGCCCGGCATCTCGGAATCCGCGCGCATCTTCGCCGGCGTCGACGTGCACAAGGAGCCGATCCCGGTCATCCCGACCTGCCACTACAACATGGGCGGCGTGCCGGCGCGCTACACCGGCGAGGCGGTGACCGAGGCGAACGGCGATCCCAACGTCGTGGTGCCGGGCCTGATGGCCATCGGCGAGGCGGCCTGCGTCTCGGTGCATGGCGCCAATCGCCTGGGCAGCAACTCGCTGCTCGACCTCGTGGTCTTCGGCCGCGCCGCCGGCCTGCGCGCCGCCGAGCTGGTGAAGCCCGGCGCGCCGCACCGCCCGCTCGGCAAGGAGGCCGACGCCCTGGCGATGAGCCGCCTCGACCGCACGCGCCACGCCAGCGGCGGCACGCCGACCGCGAAGCTGCGCGCCGCCATGCAGAAGGTGATGCAGGGCCATGCCGCGGTCTTCCGCACCGGCGACACGCTGGACGAGGGCGTGAAGGGCCTGGCCGAGGTCTGGTCCGGCCTGCCCGACCTGCACGTCACCGACCGCTCGATGATCTGGAACAGCGACCTGGTCGAGGCGCTGGAGCTCGACAACCTGATGATCCAGGCGGTCGCCACCATGGCCTCGGCGGCCAACCGCACCGAGAGCCGCGGCGCGCACGCACGCGAGGATCACCCGGACCGCGACGACGCCAACTGGATGAAGCACACGCTCTGCTGGGTCGACGAGGCCGGCAAGGCGCGCTTCTCCTACCGCCCGGTCACGCTCTCGACCATGACCAACGACGTGCAGTCCTTCCCGCCCAAGGCGCGCGTGTACTGAGGAACCGACGATGGCCGAATTCGCGCTGCCCAAGGGCTCCAAGGTCGAGGCCGGCAAGACCTGGAAGGCCGAGCCGGGGGCCAAGAACGTCAAGGTCTTCAAGGTCTACCGCTACGACCCCGACGGCGGCGGCAACCCGCGCCTGGACAGCTTCGAGGTCGACCTGGACAAGTGCGGGCCGATGGTCCTGGACGCGCTGCTGAAGATCAAGAACGAGGTCGACTCCTCGCTCACCTTCCGCCGCTCCTGCCGCGAGGGCGTCTGCGGTTCCTGCGCCTTCAACATCGACGGTACCAACACGCTGGCCTGCACCAAGTACATCTCGGACGTGAAGGGCGAGGTGAGGATCTACCCGCTGCCCCACATGCCGGTGATCAAGGACCTGGTGCCGGACCTCAGCCACGCCTACGCGCAGCTCGCCTCGATCGAGCCCTGGCTGAAGACCACCACGCCGGCGCCGGAGCGCGAGCGCCCGCAGAGCCCGGCCGAGCGCGCCAGGCTCGACGGCCTGTGGGAGTGCATCCTCTGCTTCTCCTGCACCACCTCCTGCCCCAGCTACTGGTGGAACGGCGACCGCTACCTCGGCCCGGCCATCCTGCTGCAGGCCTACCGCTGGATCGCCGACAGCCGCGACGAGGCCACGGGCGAGCGCCTGGATGCGCTGGAGGATCCCTTCCGCCTCTACCGCTGCCACACCATCATGAACTGCACCAAGACCTGCCCGAAGAGCCTGAACCCGGCGAAGGCCATCGCCGAGATCAAGAAGCTCATGGTGGCGCGGCGGGGGTAGCTTTTCCCCTCTCCCCGGGCGGGAGAGGTTGCCGAGCGCGCGAAGCGATGCGAGGCGGGTGAGGGGGGCTATGCGACTCCCGCCAGTCGCACCGACCCCCCTCATCCGGCGGCTGCGCCGCCACCTTCTCCCTCGTGGGGGAGAAGGGAAAAGACCTTGCCCCTTTCCCG
>JAKOWB010000207.1 GCA_029781795.1 Pseudomonadota bacterium
ACCAGGCGAAGGGGCCGGCCGGACGCGCCCTCGCCGAGGGCGGCGATGGCCTCGGCGAGGCTGTGGATGCGGAGCGTCCTGGCGGCCCTGGGCATGGCGTCATACTAGGGCCCTGGCCGGCCCTGCGACCACCTGAGGCTTGTGTGGCGGCCCGCGCTGGCTTAAGTGCCCCGCCTAAGTGCCCCCGGCGGGTTCGCCCGCTCCCTTGTCCACAAATGCCGGCGGACCCCCCTCCCTTGCGCCTGATCGATGCCGTGGAACGCCTGGTCGACTGGTCGCGCCGCAAGGCCTGGCTGGTGCTGGCGCTGGTGCTGCTGGCGACCGCCGGCGCCGGCTGGTACGCGAAGGGGCACCTGGGCTTCGACACCAACACCGAATCGCTGCTGTCCGAGGACCTGCCCTGGAAGCAGCGCCAGGCGGTGCTGACCGACCTCTTCCCCGATAACAAGCGTGTCATCCTGGTCGTGGTCGACGGGCAGACGCCCGACCAGGCCGACGCGGCCGCCGCCGACCTGGCCGCGGCGCTGGAGACGCAGCCCGAGCACTTCACCCTGGTGCGGCGCCCCGACGGCGGCCCCTTCTTCGAGCGCAACGGCCTGCTCTACCTCGCGCCCGAGAAGCTGCAGGAGACGTCGGACCGCCTGATCGCGGCGCAGGCCATGATCGGCCAGCTCGCCGCCGATCCTAGCCTGCGCGGCCTGTTCGACGCGCTGGGCCTCGCCATCGACGGCGTGGCGCGGGGCGAGGCTGACGCGGCCCAGCTCGACCCCGCCCTGGCGCGCTTCGCCGACGCGGCCGAGGGCGTGCTGGCCGGCGGCAACCCGCAGCTCTCGTGGCAGACCCTGCTGGGCGGCGATGCCGACAGCCAGCGCCTGCGCCGCTTCATCATCGCCAAGCCGGTGCTGGACTTCGGCAAGCTGAAGCGCGGCGGCCTCGCCAGCGCGGCGATCCGCAGCACGGCCGTCGCACTCGGCCTGACGCCGGCCAACGGCGTGACCGTGCGCCTGACCGGCGACGTGCCGCTGGCGGACGAGGAGTTCGCCACCGTGGCCGAGGGCGCCGGCCTCACCACCGGCCTGTCGCTCGGCCTGGTGGCGCTGATCCTCTTCCTGGCGCTGCGGTCCTGGCGCGTCATCCTGCCGATCCTGGCGACGCTGGTGATCGGCATCGTCTGGAGCGCCGCCTTCGCCGCCGCGACGGTGGGCAAGCTGAACCTGCTGTCGGTTGCCTTCGCCGTGCTCTTCATCGGCCTCGCCGTCGACTTCGGCATCCAGTTCGCCGTGCGCTACCGCGACGAGCGCTATCACCACGGCAGCCTGCCGGAAGCGCTGCGCCGCACGGCGCGCGGCATCGGCCTGGCGCTGCTGCTGGCGGCCGGCGCCACGGCGGTCGACTTCTACTCCTTCCTGCCGACCGACTATCGCGGCATCTCCGAGCTCGGCCTGGTCGCCGGCACCTCGATGGTCTTCGGCATCCTGCTGACCCTGACCCTGGGGCCGGCGCTGCTGTCGCTGCTGCGCCCGCCGGGCGAGCCCGAGCCGGTGGGCTATGCCTGGGCGGCGCCGCTCGACCGCGGGCTGCTGCGGCGCCGTTGGCTGGTGCTGGGCCTCTTCGGCGCGGTCGGCGTCGCCTGTTTCGTCGCCGCCTTCTGGCTGCGCTTCGACTACAGCCCCCTCAGTCTGAAGGACCCGAAGAGCGAGTCCATGGCGACGCTGAGCGACATCATCAGCGACCCGCTGGCCACGCCCTTCACCATCGACGTGCTGGCCAAGGACGAGGACGCGGCGGTGGAAGAGGCCAAGCGCCTCGCCGCGCTGCCCGAGGTCGGGCGCGTGCTGACGCTGGACTCCTTCGTGCCGGCGGACCAGTCGGCCAAGCTCGCCATCCTCGACGACCTGCGCTTCTTCCTCGACACGGCGCTGCAGTCGCCGGCCGCCGCGGCGCCGACGCCCGACGAAGAATTGGCGGCGATGAAGGCGGTGGCCACCAAGCTCCTGGACTACGGCCAGGGCCAGGCGGCCGACGCGCCGGCGACGCGGCTTGGCAAGGCACTGCGGGCGCTGGCGGACAGGCCCGAGCGGCTGGACGCGCTGCGCAGGGCGCTGGTCGGCGGCCTGGAGCGCCAGCTCGGCCAGTTGCGCGAGGCGCTCTCGGCCGAGGCGCTGACGCGCGAGGGGTTGCCGGCCGACCTCAGGCGCGCCTGGCTGGCCCCGGACGGGCGCGCCCGCATCCAGGTGATCCCGCCGGCCGGCGCAACCGACGGCGCGGCGCTGAAGAAGTTTGTCGCCGCGGTGCGCGCGGTGGAGCCCGAGGCCGCGGGCGCCGCGGTCTCCATCGTCGAGTCAGGGCAGACCATGCTGACCGCCTTCGAGGTGGCGCGCACGCTGGCCGTCGTCGTCGTGGCCGTGCTGCTCTTCCTGGTGCTGCGGCGGCCGGGCGACGTCGGCCGCGTGATGCTGCCGCTGGTTATGGCGGCGCTGCTGACCCTGGGCACCATGGTCGCCATCGGCCTGCCCTTCAACTTCGCCAACTTCGTCGCCCTGCCGCTGCTGGTCGGCATCGGCGTCGCCTTCGACATCTACTTCGTGCTGAACTGGCGCGCCGGCCGGGGCGAGCCGCTGCAGTCGCCGACCGCGCGCGCCGTGGTCTTCAGCGCCCTCACCACGGCCGCGGCCTTCGGCAGCCTCGCCGTCTCGCCGCATCCCGGCACCGCCAGCCTCGGCCTGCTGCTGGCCATCGGCCTCGGCTGGACGCTGGTGACGACGCTCTTCTTCCTGCCCGCCCTGCTGGGGCGCCCACCCAACCCGGTGGGCTAGGCCCCAAACGCAGACCGCCCCCGCGCCGGGTGGAGCGGGGGCGGCCCGGCCGTCCGTTCAGACGAGGATCAGAGCAGCTTGCCCATGGCGACGGCGGTGTCGCTCATGCGGTTGGAGAAGCCCCACTCGTTGTCGTACCAGGTCATGACGCGCACGAAGTTGCCGTCGATCACCGTGGTCTCCTCCAGGTCGACCGTGGAGGAGGCGGGGTTGTGGTTGAAGTCGCTGGAGACGAGCGGCAGCGTGTTGGTGGCAAGGATGCCCTTCAGCGCGCCGGCCGCGGCGTCCAGGATCGCCTTGTTGACCTCGTCCTTGCTGGTCGCGCGCTTCGGCACGAACTTGAAGTCCACCAGGCTGACGTTCGGCGTCGGCACGCGGATCGCAGTGCCGTCCAGCTTGCCCTTCAGCTCGGGCAGCACCAGGCCGACGGCGCGGGCGGCGCCCGTGGTGGTCGGGATGATGTTGACGGCGGCGGCGCGGGCGCGGGCCAGATCCTTGTGCAGCGTGTCCACCGTGCGCTGGTCGCCGGTGTAGCTGTGGATCGTCGTCATGTAGCCGTGCTGGATGCCGATCGCCTTGTGCAGGACATAGGCCACCGGCGCCAGGCAGTTGGTGGTGCACGACGCGTTCGAGACGATGGTGTGGCTGGCCTGCAGCTTGTCGTGGTTGACGCCGTAGACCACGGTGAGGTCGGCGTCGCTGGCCGGGGCCGAGATCAGCACCCGCTTGGCGCCGCCCTTGAGGTGCGCGCCGGCCTTGGCCTTGTCGGTGAAGAGGCCGGTGCACTCCATCACGATGTCGACGCCGAGCTCGCCCCAGGGCAGCTTGGCCGGGTCGCGCTCGGCCAGCACCTTCACGGTCTTGCCGTTGACGGTGATGGAGTCGGCGCCGGCCGAGACCTCGCCCGGAAAGCGGCCGTGCACCGAGTCGTAGGTCAGCAGGTGCGCGTTGTCCTTGGCCGAGCCCAGGTCGTTGATGGCGACGAACTCCAGGTCCTTGCGGCCCGCTTCCATGGCGGCGCGGTAGACCAGGCGGCCGATGCGGCCGAAGCCGTTGATGCCGACGCGAAGGGTCATGTCTGTCCTCTATCCTCTCTTGTGCCGTCTCAGGCCGCGTACTTGCCGAGCGCCGCGGCGCCGTTCGCCTTGGCGCGCTCCAGATAGGCCGCCTGTCCGGCCGCCACGTTCTCCTTCTTGCCGCTCCAGGCCTTGAGCGGCGCCGCCTGCAGCGCGCGGCCGTAGGAGAAGGAGAGCGCCCAGGGCTGCGGCCCCAGCTTGTTCATCAGGTTGAGGTGGATGGTCGCGTCCTCGTCCGACTGGCCGCCGGAGAGGAAGACGATGCCCGGCACCGCGGCCGGCACGACGCGGCGGAACACCGCCACGGTGCGCTCGGCCACTTCCTGGTGGCTCGCCGGCTCGGCGGCATCCTCGCCGTGGATCACCATGTTGGGCTTCAGCAGCATGCCGGTGAGGTCGACCTCGGCCACCGCGAGCTCGGAGAAGACCGCGCGCAGCACCTCCTCGGTGACGTACTCGCAGGCCTCGATGCCGTGGTCGCCGTCCATCAGCACCTCGGGCTCGACGATCGGCACCAGGTTCGC
The DNA here is from genome assembly GCA_029781795.1 of Pseudomonadota bacterium. Classification (GTDB taxonomy): domain Bacteria; phylum Pseudomonadota; class Alphaproteobacteria; order Kiloniellales; family JACOMY01; genus JAKOWB01. The sequence continues at coordinate 4,417 of JAKOWB010000207.1, forward strand.
CTCCTGCGCCAGCGCGGCGTAGCGCGCCAGGGCATGGGCGTTGGCGGTGATCGAGGCGGCCGAAGGCATGGTGTCGCTGATCGAGTAGACGCCGCGCCACTTGGTGAAGCGGGCGCCCAGCTTGTAGTACTCCTGCAGCCGCTCGCGCAGGCCGTCCAGGCCCTCGGTCACCACCTCGCCCTCGTGGAACGGCAGGGGCTTGGTGCCCTTGTCGACCTTGATGCCGGGGATGACGCCCTGGCTCTCCAGCACCTTGACCAGCGGCGTGCCGTCGGCCGCCTTCTGGCGCAGCGTCTCGTCATAGAGGATGACGCCGGAGATGTGGCTGGCCGCGCCCTTGGCGCGGAACAGCATCTCGCGATAGTCGCGGCGGTTCTCCTCGGTCGACTCCACCTTGATGGAGTCGAAGCGCTTCTTGATGGTGCCGCTGGACTCGTCGGCGGCCAGAATGCCCTTGCCCGGCGCGACCAGTGCCTTGGCGATCTCCTGCAGGCTCGTCATCGTCGTTCCTCGATCCTCTCGTTCAAGCGGCGCTTACAGCCGCGCCTTCACCGTTGCCACCACGGCCTCGGCCGTGATGCCGAAATGCTTGTAGAGCTGCCCGGCCGGCGCCGAGGCGCCGAAGGAGCGCATGCCGACGAAGCCGCCGCCGGCCTCGATCCAGCGCTCCCAGCCGAAGGCGGCCGCGGCCTCGATGCCGATGTGCAGCGTGCCGGGGCCCAGCACCTCGTCGCGGTAGTGCTGCGGCTGCTCGGCGAAGAGTTCCCACGAGACCAGCGAAACCACCGCCGTGGCGATGCCCTCGGCCTCGAGCTGCTTCTTCGCCTCGACCGCGAGCGCAACCTCCGAGCCCGAGGCGATCAGCGTCACCGCGCGCTGGCCCTGCGCCGGCGCCAGGATGTAGCCGCCGAAGCCGCTGAGGTTCTCGCCCGCCTCGGCGCGCAGCGTCGGCAGGTTCTGCCGGCTGAGCGCGATCACCGAGGGTCGGTCCTTCTGCGACAAGGCGATCTCCCAGGCCTCCGCCGTCTCGATCTGGTCGCAGGGGCGCAGCACCAGCAGGTTGGGGATGGCGCGCAGGGCGGCCAGGTGCTCCACCGGCTGGTGCGTCGGTCCGTCCTCGCCGAGGCCGATCGAGTCGTGCGTCATGACGTAAACGACTCGCTGGCCCATCAGTGCCGAGAGGCGGATGGACGGACGGCAATAGTCGGTAAAGACCAGGAAGGTGCCGCCATAGGGGATGACGCCGCCGTGCAGCGCCATGCCGTTCATCGCCGCTGCCATGCCGTGCTCGCGCACGCCCCAGTAGACGTAGCGCCCGCCGTAGCTGCTGGCCGCCAGCGCCTTCATGTCGCCGGCCTTGGTGTTGTTCGAGCCGGTGAGGTCGGCCGAGCCGCCGATCAGCTCGGGGATCGCCGGCACCAGCGCTTCCAGCGCCTTCTGCGAGGCGACGCGGGTGGCGACCGACGGCTTCTCGGCCAGCGCCTTCTCCTTCACCGCCTTCAGGGCCTTCTGCCAGCCTTCGGGCAGCACGCCCGCGGCGCGGCGCTCGAACTCGGCGCGCTGACCCGAGGCCGCGAGGCGGCGGTCCCAGGCGGCTGCGGCCTTGGCGCCGCGCGCGCCGAAGCCGCGCCAGGCGGCCAGCACCGGGGCCGGGATGTCGAAGGCGGCGTGCGGCCAGCCGAGCTTCTCGCGCGCGCCCTTGATCTCCGCCTCGCCCAGCGGGGCGCCGTGGGTCTTGGCGGTGCCGGCCAGGGTCGGCGCGCCGAAGCCGATGGTGGTGCGGCAGGCGATCATGGTCGGCTTGTCGTGCGTCTTGGCCTGGCGGATCGCCGCGGCGATCGCTTCCGGGTCGTGCCCGTCGCAGGCCAGCGTCGCCCAGCCCGAGGCCTCGAAGCGCTTGCGCTGGTCGTCCGAGACGGCGAGCGAGGTCGGCCCGTCGATCGAGATCTGGTTGTCGTCCCACAGCACGATCAGGCGGCTGAGCTTCAGGTGCCCGGCCAGCGAGATGGCCTCGTGGCTGATGCCCTCCATCAGGCAGCCATCGCCGGCGATGACGTAGGTCCAGTGGTTCACCAGCTCGTCGCCGAAGACCGCGTTGAGGTGCCGCTCGGCCAGTGCGAAGCCGACCGAGTTGGCGATGCCCTGGCCCAGCGGGCCGGTGGTGGTCTCGATGCCGGCGGCATGGCCATGCTCGGGATGGCCGGCGGTGCGGCTGCCGAGCTGGCGGAAGTTCCTCAGCTCCTCCAGCGTCATGTCCGGATAGCCGGTCAGATGCAGCAGGGCATAGAGCAGCATCGAGCCGTGGCCGGCCGACAGGATCAGCCGGTCGCGGTCGGGCCAGTCGGGCCGCGCCGGATCGAAGTTCAGGAACTCGCGATAGAGCACCGTGGCGACGTCGGCGAAGCCCATCGGCATGCCGGGGTGGCCGGAGTTCGCCTTCTGCACCGCGTCCATCGCCAGCGCGCGGATGGCGTTGGCCAGGTCCTGGTGGGACACGGCGGGCATTGCGCCAGCAGGGCCGGTGTCGGGACTGTAGGACGGGGCTCGGTTCATTGCGGCCTGACTGACTTGTGATGGGAATGAACGGCCCGCATGCGCGGGGCAGGCCCGGCGCCCGGGGGGCGGCAGGGCGGCGGCAAATTGCCCAGGGCGTGCCGCCCCGTCAACCAATGTCTGCCGGGGGCGGGCATGATGACGCCGCATTGACAGCGCCAGATTGACCGCGGGGGTTCCCCGGCTACTCTCCGCCCGCATGGCGCTCGTCCGTCCCCGAGTCGCCCACCGGACAAGCCATTCAAAGGAGCGTCCCATGGATGAAACCAAGACCCAGGTCGACCAGGCGCTGGGCCGGCTGGAGGCGGCCGTCGAGGCCATCGGCCAGCGCGCCGCCGAACGCGAGGCCCAGCTCGCCAAGAAGCTGGAGGCGCTGCGCCAGGAGGCCGCCGCCGCCAAGGCAGAGGCGAGTGCCGCCAAGGGCGAAGCCAGTGCCGCCAAGGGCGAAGCCAGTGCCGCCAAGGCCGAGGTCACGGCTGCCAAGAGCGAGAGCGAGGCTCTGAAGGCCCTGCTGGCACAGACCAGCAGCCGCCTCGACCAGGCGATCGAGCGCCTGCAGGACCTGTTGGCCAAGGCCGTGGCGGAATAGGGCGGTGGCGGAGCAGGGGGACTTCCCCGGTCTTTTCATTGCGGAAAGCTTGACGGCTTCCCTCGACTCGCCGCGCCTCTGCTAGACTCCGTCGATGGCGAAAGTTTCCTTGCAGATCAACGGCCACAGCTACGACTTCACCTGCGACGACGGGCAGGAAGCGCACCTGCGCGAGATGGCCGAGCTGGTGAACCGCCGGATTCGCGACCTGGCGCAGGGCGTCGGCGCGGTGGGCGAAGTGCGGCTGCTGATCATGACGGCGCTGCTGCTGGCCGACGAGCTCAGCGACGCCTATGCCCAGCTCGAGGGGCGGCAGGCGGTGGTCGATCACGACAACGAGGCGCACATGGCGCAGCTCGCCGGTCGTCTGGAGCTCCTTGCGAGTCGCCTGCTGCAGGCCTAGATATGGCCGCGGTGCTGCGGGGCGCGTTAGGCCCGACGATCCCTGGGGCCGATAAGCATATCTCTCGGGAGCTGGCTCTGACGGGACCGTGGTCTCGCTACCTGGCGCCCACCTGCATTAGCAGGCCGCAGAGGATGTTAATGGCCGACGGCTGCTGCGGCACCACCGCTTTCCCGCCTCTCTCGCCCGGGGCCTCGTGTCCATGACCGCCACCTCGCCGCTGGACGTGGAAAAGGGCGAGCTGCGCCGGGCGATGAAGGCGCGCCGCGCCGCCGCCTTCGCCGCCGCGCCCGAGGCCGGGCACGCCCTGGCATCCCGCATCTTCGCCGCGATCCACCTGCCGCCCGGCGCGCCCTGCAGCGGTTTCTGGCCGATGGGCGACGAACTGGACCTCCGCCCCCTGCTGGCGCGCCTGCACTTCGCCGGCCACGCCGTCGGCCTGCCGGTGGTGGTGAAGCGCGGCACGCCGCTGCTGTTCCGCCGCTGGCAGCCGTCCGACGTCCTGGTCTCCGGCGGCTACGGCACCTCGGTGCCGGGCGAGGACAAGCCGGTGGTGACGCCCGAGGTGCTCTTCGTCCCGCTGCTGGCCTTCGACCGCCAGGGCTACCGCCTGGGCTACGGCGGCGGCTTCTACGACCGCACGCTGCAGGCGCTGCGCGGCGCCGGGCCGCGCCTGGCCGTCGGCGTCGCCTTCGCCGCGCAGGAGGTCGAGGCCGTGCCGCGCGACCACTACGACCAGAAGCTCGACTGGATCGTGACCGAGGCCGAGGCCATCCGCCTCTAGTTGGCGGGCTCGCAGCCCTCGAAGATGCCGTCGAGGGCCTTGCCGGAGCCCTTCAGCGGGAAGCTCTCGCTCCACTTCAACTGGTCGGACTTGACCGTCAGGCTCTTGCCGGCGCGCAAGAGGCGGGTGAGCGACTCAAGGGCGGTGAAGGTGACCGGGTCGCTGCCGTCGTAGCCCAGCACCGTCTCCTGCTCCAGGCCCATGACCAGGGTCATGGTCTTGTCGTCGATGACGAAGTCGACCAGGTAGGCCTGCCCCACCGGCGCCGCGTAGCTGGCCGGCGCCATGAAGAAGAGCGAGGCCAGCGGCGTGGCGGTCCCGGCCGCGCAGCTCACGTAGAGGTCGGTGCCGGCGCTGCCGGTGACGCCCGCTTCCAGCGTTCCCTGGCCGAAGCCGGTGGTCCAGGTCGTCCCGGCCAGTGCCGGCGCGGCCAGCAGCAGCGGGGCGAGGGCGACAAGGGCGAGGCGGCGGATCGACATGGCAGGGACCTCCTTGCACACGGGTGCCGAACGTTATGGACGGCCTCGCCGATGCGCGATCCTGGCCCCACGCCGGGCGCCGCGACAAGGGCGGGTGCGGCAAATCGAGTGGGTAGTGTCTCAGTTTGAATCCGGCGCCTAGTTGACAGGCGGTAGCGAACGGCCGCTCGCCATGCCACATTCACATCATGCCTAAGGGACCCAAAGGACAGAAGCGCCCCGCCGATGTGATTGGCGCCGCCGTCATGGTGGCGAAGATCGCGACGGGGGAGATTGAAGAAAGCACGAGGGCGCCGTCCGCGGCGCAGCAAAAGGGTGGTGTGGCCGGCGGCGCCGCCCGGGCAAAGAAACTATCCCCAGACAGGCGCCGCGCAATCGCCGCGAAGGCGGCAAAGGCTAGGTGGGCGGCCGACTAGCCGACTGGCTTCTCCTCGATCGGCCGCCCTTCTTCTGTGATCTCTTTGTCGTCGCTAATCTTGCTCTTGGCGCGGAACCGCTGAGGGTTCTGGTACCAACTCGCCAACCCCCATGTCCCCCTGCCCACGCGCACAATATCGCCGACGTCCTTTGAGCGCCGGTTAAGCACGGACCCGACAGTGTTGACGGGGTCGGCCGAGGTCAAAGTGACCCCTCCGGCACGAAGGCTGTCGAGAATCTCCTGATTCCGCATTTCGCGCTTCTTCAGCTCAAGTAACTCGCGCGCTGCTTCGGGGATGCTCTTACCGTGGAACATTCCAGAGCGGACTGCCCCGCCATCATTCATCTCCGCTGCCGGATTAGGCGCGGCGGCCGGCGCAACGCCGGCGCCTCGAATCTGCTCAATAGCGGCGATAGCAGCATCAATCTGAGCGCGCTTAGCTCGCAGATCAGATAGCACCACCTCATACGGATCAGTCGGTGGCTGTCCGTTTTCCATTGCGATTCTCCAAGAGTTATTGTATGAAACTCCGACGGGGGGGCGGCTAAGCCGCCCCCACCGCCGGGCCCCTTAGAGCCGCATCGCGGCGATCAGGGGGAGAAACTAGGTTTCGTCGGCATCTTCTTAACCTCCACTTCATCTGGCACCGAATCGCCCCGGGGAATCCACCCCCGGGGCTATCGGTGTAGGAGAACCCGACGGGGCGGTCAAGCATTCGTTGCGCCGCGAGTGATTTTTGTTCGGCGGTCATTCAGCGGGCTTGACTGTCAGCTTCAGACAAGCATAATGTTCATTATGAACAAACTTCCGACAGACAAGCGCGTGCAAATCCTCTCCATGCTTTGTGAGGGCTCGTCCATGCGGTCTGTGTCGCGCGTGGTCGGCGTGAGCATCAACACGGTCACGAAGCTGCTGGTTGATGCCGGCAACGCCTGCGCCGCCTATCACGATGAGCATGTGCGCGGGCTCAAGAGCCGGCGCATCCAGTGCGATGAGATTTGGAGCTTCTGCTATGCCAAGCAGAAGAACGCGCCTACGGCCAAGCGCCTAGACCTGGCCTATGGGGACGTATGGACATGGACCAGCATCGACGCGGACTCCAAGCTGATCTGCAACTGGATGGTTGGCGGTCGAGATAGTGAATACGCGATGGGCTTCCTGGACGATCTGCGCCAGCGCCTCGATACCCGCGTGCAGTTAACGACCGACGGCCACAAGGCTTACCTTGAGGCGGTTGAAGGCGCGTTCGGCGACGATATTGACTACGCCATGCTGATCAAGCTGTACGGCGCGGCGCCAGAGAGTGCCAAGGGCCGCTACAGCCCCGCTGAGTGCATCGGCGCCCGGAAGGACAAGATTACCGGCAACCCTGACCCGGATCACGTCAGCACGTCCTATGCCGAGCGCCAGAACCTCACTATGCGGATGAGCATGCGTCGGTTCACGCGTCTGACGAACGGCTTTTCCAAGAAGCTGGAGAACCACTGCCACGCGCTGGCGCTCTACTTCGTGTTCTATAACTTCGTCCGCATTCATAAGACGCTCAAGGTCACGCCCGCGATGGCGGCTGGCGTGTCAGACCGGCTTTGGGATATGGCGGATATCGTCGCGCTTTTGGAAGCGTAATCAGGGATGCACAGTTGACAAATCGAAAGCCGGGCGCATATTGAATCTGTATCCGCGACGCCCGTAGGCGGGCATTATCTAAGGGCTCTCGCGTTTCGGCGCGGGAGCCCTTACCATTTGGTTATGACAAAAGTAATCGTCATGATGGATGGCGGGCACGTAAGAGCCCTCGCGAAGCAAGCGCGCAAACCTTACACGCCAGACTATATCGAAAAGATCGCCGCAGCCTGCGTCTTGCCTAACGAAACGCCGCTGAGGATTCTGTATTACGACTGCGCCCCCTTCAGCGGGCATCTCCGATTGCCGATTTCGGGAGATATCAAGGAGTACCGGGCGGAAGACGGGTGGCTTCGCCAGTTGGCCCATAAAGACCTCTTCGCAGTAAGGCTGGGGGTCCTGAAACCGAGAGGATTTGAACGAAAGGTTCCCCTATCTCAACCGCAGCCGTTGACGGACGACGACTTCAAGCCGGTGTTTGAGCAAAAGGGTGTCGATATGCGGATTGGCCTCGATATGGCCGTCTACTCATCAAATCGCGCCGCTGAACGAATCATCCTTCTTACGAACGACTCAGATTGCATCCCCGCCATGAAGCACGCTCGGCGAGCGGGACTCCAGATTGTGCTTGTTCAACACGCGACGCGAAAAGCAAACCCGGACCTCAAAGACCACGCCGATTTCACGCGGCTGGTCCCTTGGCCAGAGCCGTAAGGGCAAACTGAGACACTACCATCGAGTGGCGCCCCTTGACCGGCCGCCCCTCAGCGGGCAGGTCATGGCCATGCGACTGCTCTTCCTGGGCGACATCGTCGGGCGGCCGGGGCGCGATGCCCTGGTGAAGCACCTGCCTGACCTGCGGCGGTCGCTCCGGCTCGACTTCGTCGTGGTGAACGCCGAGAACGCCGCCGCCGGCTTCGGCATCACCCGCGGCGTCGCCGAGGAGCTCTATGCCGTCGGCGCCGACGTGCTGACCGGCGGCAACCACTCCTGGGACCAGAAGGAGGCGCTCTCCTATATCGAGAGCGAGCCGCGCCTGCTGCGCCCGCACAACTTCCCGCGCGGCACGCCGGGGCGCGGCGCCGCCGTGTTCCAGGCGCCGACCGGCCGCAAGGTCCTGGTGGTCAACCTCATGGGGCGCCTCTTCATGGACCCGCTCGACGATCCCTTCCAGGTCGTCGAGCAGGTGCTGGCGGCGCACCGCCTGGCCGGCACGGTCGACGCCATCCTGGTCGACCTGCATGGCGAGGCGACGAGCGAGAAGATGGCCCTCGGCCATGTGCTGGACGGCCGCGTCTCGGTGGTGGTCGGCACGCATACCCATGTGCCCACGGCCGACGTGATGATCCTGAAAGGTGGGACGGCCTATCAGTCCGACGCCGGCATGTGCGGCGACTACGACAGCGTCATCGGCATGGACAAGGCCCAGCCGATCCTGCGATTCACCAAGAAGATCTCCAGCGAGCGCCTGTCGGTGGCGACGGGCGAGGCGACGCTCTGCGGCCTCTATGTCGAGACCGACGACCGCACGGGCCTGGCGACCCGGGCCGAGCCCCTGCGCCTGGGCGGGCGGCTGGCGCCGGCCCTGCCCACCCTGGCCTCCTAGGCCCGCTTCCTAGTCACGGGCGCTTTCTGCTAGAAGGCGCCGCCGCCCGGGTTTTGCTGCTGTCCACGCGCCGCTCGCGAAACCCCGGCGGTCCCAGGTAAACTTGCCAGAATCCAGACGTTAGGACCCTTCGATGGCCGGTCATTCGCAATTCGCCAACATCATGCACCGCAAGGGCGCGCAGGATAAGAAGCGCGCCCGCCTGTTCAGCCGCCTGACGCGCGAGATCATCGTCGCCGCCAAGCAGGGGCTGCCCGACCCGGCCGGCAACCCGCGCCTGCGCGGCGCCATCCAGGCCGCCCGCGCCGCCAACGTGCCGCGCGACAACATCGAGCGCGCCATCAAGCGGGCGACCGGCGAGGACAAGGACACCAACTACGAGGCCGTGCGCTACGAGGGCTATGGCCCCGGGGGCGTCGCCATCATCGCCGAGGCGCTGACCGACAACCGCAACCGCACCGCCGGCGAGGTGCGCACCATCTTCTCCAAGAACGGCGGGGCGCTGGGCGAGACCAACTCGGTCTCCTTCATGTTCGACCGCGTCGGGCGCATCGTCTTCCCGGCCTCGATCGGCGGCGCCGACCAGGTCTTCGAGGCGGCGGTGGAGGCGGGTGCGGCCGACGTCGTCTCCAGCGAGGAGACGCACGAGATCATCACCGCGCCCGACGACCTGATGCAGGTGCGCGACGCCCTGGCCGAGAAGTTCGGCGACCCCAGCGAGGCGCGCCTGGCCTGGAAGCCGCAGAACACCGTGGCCGTGGAGGGCGAGGCGGCCGAGACCCTGTTCGGCCTGCTCGAGGCGCTCGACGAGAACGACGACGTCCAGACCGTGGCGGCGAACTACGAGGTCTCGGACGAGGTGCTGCAGAAGCTGGCGAGCTGAGAGGCCGGCCGATGCGCGTCCTCGGCCTCGACCCCGGGCTGCGCCGCACCGGCTGGGGCGTCATCGAGGCGCGCGCCAACCGCCTGACCCACCTGGCCAACGGCACCATCGTCACCGACGACCGCGCGGACCTGGCCACGCGGCTGGTGGCGCTGCAGCGCGCCCTGGCCGAGGTGGTGGCCGCCTGGACGCCGGACAGCGCCGCGGTGGAGGAAACCCTGGCCAACGTCAATCCTGCCTCGACTCTGAAGCTCGGCATGGCCCGCGGCATCTGCCTGCTGGTGCCCGCGCTGGCCGGCCTGCCGGTGGCGCAGTACCTGCCGATGATCGTCAAGAAGGCCGTGGTCGGCACCGGCCACGCCGAGAAGGCGCAGGTCGCCATGATGGTGCAACGCCTGCTGCCCGGCGTGGAGCTGGCCAGCGCCGACAGCGCCGACGCCCTGGCCATCGCCATCTGTCACAGCCACATGGCCCAGACCCGGGCCGCCTGGGGCGAGGCGCCGGCGCGCGGTCGCGCGGCGCTCGGAAAGGCGCTGCCATGATCGGCAAGCTCTCCGGCCGCATCGACGAGGTGGGCGAGTCGCACCTGATCCTCGACGTCGGCGGCGTCGGCTACCTGGTCTTCTGCTCGGGCAAGACCCTGGGCCGCATCGGCCAGGCCGGCGCCAGCGCCGCGCTGCTGATCGAAACCCACGTGCGCGAGGACCACATCCACCTCTACGGCTTCGCCGACGCCGCCGAGCGCGCCTGGTTCCGCCTGCTGGGCACGGTGCAGGGCGTCGGCAGCAAGGTCGCGCTCTCGCTGCTCTCGGCGCTGACGCCGGGCGACCTCGCCCGCGCCATCGCGGCGCAGGACAAGGCGGCGCTGACCCAGGCCAACGGCGTCGGCGCCAAGCTGGCCGCGCGCCTGCTGACCGAGCTGAAGGACAAGGTGGGCGAGATCGCCCTCGGCCCCGGCGCCAGCCTGCCGGGCGCCACGTCGCTGCCGGCCGCCGGGCAGCTCGGCGCCGCGGCCGACGACGCCGTGGCGGCGCTGGAAGGCCTGGGCTACCGCCGGGTCGAGGCCTTCGCCGCCGTGGCCCGCGCTGGCCAGGCGCTGGGCGATGGCGCGAAACTTGAGGCGCTGATCAAGGCGGCACTGAAGGAGCTGTCGCGGTGAGCCGCGCGCCCAAGTCGCCGCCGCCGCCGCCGCCGGAACGGGTGGTCGAGCGCCAGGCCAACCCCAGCGATTCCGAGGCGATGGAGCAGTCGCTGCGCCCGCTGCAGCTCGACGATTTCATCGGCCAGCAGGCGGCGCGGCAGAACCTGCGCATCTTCATCCAGGCGGCCAAGGCGCGCGGCGAGGCGCTGGACCATGTGCTGCTGGTGGGGCCGCCGGGCCTCGGCAAGACCACCCTGGCGCAGATCGTCGCCAAGGAGCTCGGCGTCTCCTTCCGCGCCACCTCGGGCCCGGTGATCGCCCGCGCCGGCGACCTCGCGGCGCTGCTGACCAACCTGCAGCCGCACGACGTGCTCTTCATCGACGAGATCCACCGCCTCTCCCCGGCGGTGGAGGAGATCCTCTACCCGGCGATGGAGGACTATGCCCTCGACCTGATCATCGGCGAGGGGCCGGCGGCGCGCTCGGTGCGCATCGACCTGCCGCCCTTCACCCTGGTCGCCGCCACCACGCGCTCGGGCCTGATCACCCGGCCGCTGCGCGAGCGCTTCGGCATCCCGCTCAGGCTGGAGTTCTACACGCCCGAGGAGCTCTGCCTCATCGTCGAGCGCGGCGCCCGCGTGCTGGGCTTCCGCCTGACCGCCGACGGCGCGGCCGAGATCGCCCGCCGTGCCCGTGGCACGCCGCGCGTCGCCGGGCGCCTGCTGCGCCGGGTGCGCGACTTCGCGGCGGTCGAGGGCGCGCCGGCCGTCGACCGCCCCGTGGCCGACCGGGCGCTGGCCCGGCTGGACGTCGACCAGGCCGGCCTGGACGCCATGGACCGCCGCTATCTTGCCACGATTGCCGAAAATTATGGCGGCGGGCCGGTCGGAGTCGAAACCCTCGCCGCCGCCCTCTCCGAACAACGCGACGTGCTGGAAGAAGTGATCGAACCCTACCTGATTCAGCAGGGCCTGCTGCAGCGTACCCCGCGCGGCCGGATGCTGACCGGCGGTGGATTCCGGCACCTCGGTCTCGCCGTGCCGCGCGGCTTCACCGGCGAGCTCTTGCCCGACCTCTTCGACGCCGACGACCCGGCGGAGGGCGCATGACGACGCTGGCCGCCGGGCGCTTCGAGGGCAGCCGCTTCGTCTTCCCCATCCGCGTCTACTACGAGGACACGGACGCCGCCGGCATCGTCTACTACGCCAACTACCTGAAGTTCGCCGAGCGCAGCCGGACCGAGTTCCTGCGCCAGGCCGGCATCGACCAGTCGGACCTGCGCGAGAGCGCCGGCATCTTCTTCGCGGTGCGCCGCGCCGAGGTCGAGTACCTGCGCTCCGCCCGCCTGGACGACGTGCTCCAGGTCTCCACCCAGCTGGTGGAGATGACGCACGTCAAGATCGACGCCCTGCAGTCCATCCGCCGGGCCCTGCCCGGGGGCGGGACCGAGGAGCTGGCGCGTGTGCTGATGCGGGTCGTCTGCCTTCGGACGGACGGCCGCCCGGTTCGCATGCCTGGACACATCCGCGACCGTTTTTTGCCTTACGTCCGCCCGCTTTCCGAGGCACTCCAGCAGCTTGAGGCCCTCGGCGACGCGACCGTGGAGACGACGGGTTCGGCCGCGCCCGCACGAGAGGAATGAGGGAATGGAAGAGACCACGACCACGCCGTTGACCACGCCGGCGCCGGGTGCCGGCGTCGACCCGACCCAGGTGGTGAACCTGGGCGGCGTGCCGGAGGCTGGCTTCAGCATCTGGCACATGATCGTCAACGCCGACATCGTCGTGCAGGCGGTGATGGTGATCCTGGCCCTGGCGTCCTTCTGGACCTGGGCCATCATCTTCGACAAGGTCGTGCGCCTGCGCCGCCTGAAGTCCAAGGGCGAGCAGTTCGACGAGGCCTTCTGGTCCGGCGGCTCGCTCGACGACCTCTACGACCGCCTGGACGGGCGGCCCAAGGATCCGCTCTCGGCGGTCTTCGTCGCCGCCATGCGCGAGTGGCGCCGCTCCGGCCCGCGCTCGCTGCAGGGCGGCGAGACGCTGCGCGCCCGCCTGCAGCAGCGTATCGAGCGGGTGATGGACATCGCCATCGGCCGCGAGATGGCGCGGCTCGAGCGCTACATGGTCTTCCTGGCCTCGGTCGGCTCGGCGGCGCCCTTCATCGGCCTCTTCGGCACGGTCTGGGGCATCATGAACGCCTTCACCTCGATCGCCGCGGCGAAGAACACCTCGCTGGCCGTGGTGGCGCCGGGCATCGCCGAGGCGCTCTTCGCCACCGCGCTCGGCCTGGTCGCGGCCATCCCGGCCTCGGTCGGCTACAACAAGATCGCCAGCGACATCAACCGCTACGGCCAGAAGCTCGACAGCTTCGCCGCCGAGTTCGGCGCCATCCTGTCCCGCCAGCTCGAGGAGGCGCGCTGATGGCCGGCATGGTCCGCAACGGCGGCGGCGGGCGCGGCGGCGGCAAGGTCCGCCGCGGCGGCTGGCAGCCCAACGCCGACATCAACGTCACGCCCTTCGTCGACGTCATGCTGGTGCTGCTGATCGTCTTCATGGTCACGGCGCCGCTGCTGACCGTCGGCGTGCCGGTCGACCTGCCGCAGACCGCGGCCGACCAGATCACCACGCCCGAGGAGCCGCTGGTCATCTCGGTCGACAAGCAGGGCCGGGTCTACATCCAGGACACCGAGGTGGCACTGCAGGACCTGGTGGCGCGTTTGAATGCTATCACCGGCGCCAATGCGGAGACACGGATCTACGTGCGGGGCGACAAGGACATCCAGTACGGCCTGGTCATGCAGGTCATGGGGCTGATCAACCAGGCGGGCTACAGCAAGGTGGCCCTGCTGGCCGAGATGCCGCCGGTCGCCCCGGCCACCACGCCGGCCGCCACGCCGCCGAGCGGCAGCGGCAACTGACGGACACACGACGGCGATGAAGCAGGGCGCCCTCTTCTCTCTGGTTCTGCACCTGGCGATCCTCGCCCTGGTGTTGATCGGGCTGCCCACCCGGAGCAATCCCTTCGAGGTCGGCAACTCCGTCGCCGTGCCCATCGTCTTCGAGAACGCCGCCATCGCCGAGACCACCAACCAGGTGGAAGGCACGCCCGAGCCGGTGGAGGAGGCCAAGGTCGAGCCGCCGACCCCGCCGGAGAAGCCCGCGCCCCAGGTCGAGCAGCAGGCGGCGCTGGAGCCGCCGCCCGAGCCGCTGCCCGAGCCGGTGCCGCAGCCGCCCGAGCCGGTGGTCGAGGCAGTGCCGCCGCCGCCGGCGCCCGAGCCGACCCCGCCGACGCCGGAGCCGCCGGCCCCCGCCGTCGCCGAGCCGGCGCCGCCCGAGCCGACCCCGCCCGAGCCGCAGGTGGCCGAGCCGCTGCCGACCCCGCCCGAGCCGGCGCCGCCGGAACAGGTCGCCGTCGCCGCGCCGCAGCCCGAGCCCAAGCCCGAGCCGGTGCCGGTGCCGACGCCCGAGGCCAAGGTCGACGAGGCCGCCAAGGAGCCCGACGCCGCCGCCCCGCCCGAGAAGCCGCGCAAGAAGGTGACCTTGCCCGAACCGCCGAAGCAGGAGGTGGTGAAGAAGCAGGAGAACAAGCTCGACTCCATCCTGAAGGACGTGACCAAGCGCAAGGAGGAGCCGCAGCAGGAGTCGAAGCCGCAGGAGCAGCAGCAGGCTGCCTCGACGCAGCCGGCGAAGAAGTCCAGCGCCTCCACCAGCGGCGGCCAGGTCACGCAGTCGATGAAGGACGCCATCGCCCGCCAGGTCGGGCAGTGCTGGAACGTCGACATCGGCACCAAGGACCTGGAGGCCGTCGAGGTGCGCGTCTTCATGAACCAGGACGGCACGGTGCAGGGCGCCGAGATCGTCGATACCGGGCGCTACAACTCCGACGGCACCTTCCGTGCCACCGCCGACCGTGCGCTGCGCGCGGTCAAGAACCCGCGCTGCCAGCCCTTCCCGCTGCCGGCCAATGCCTATGCCGAGTGGTCGACCATCGTCTTCAACTTCGACCCCGCGCAGATGTTCTGAGAACCGACCCGTACCAGAAGCCTTGAGGAGACCTGACCCCATGACTGGACTCCCCGCCTTCGGGCACCGCCTCATCGGCCGGCCGCTGCAGGGCCTGACCCTCAGCCGCCGGCACTTCATGCTGACCGGCGCCGCCGCGGCCGGGGTGTTGGCAGCCGCGCCGGCGCTGGCCGAGCTGCGCATCGACGTCGGCCAGGGCTTCGTCTCGCCCATGCCGATCGCAGTTCCCGACTTCTTCTCAGGCGACGGCAGCCAGGCGCGGGTCGGGCAGGACCTGACCGGCGTCGTCGCCGCCGATCTGGAGCGCTCGGGCCTGTTCCGGCCGATCGACAAGTCGGCCTTCATCCAGGACCCCGGCTCGCTGCAGCAGACGGTTCGCTATGGCGACTGGCGCCTGATCAACGCCGAGGCGCTGGTCGCCGGCTACGTCAACACCGCGGCCGACGGGCGCCTGATCATCGGCTTCCGGCTGTTCGACGTGTACGGCGAGCAGCAGATGACCGGCTTCGAGTACACCACCGCCCCGGCCAACTGGCGCAAGGTGGCGCACACCATCGCCGACGCCATCTATGCTCGTCTGACCGGCGAAGGCCCCTACTTCGATACCCGCATCGTCTACATCGCCGAGAGCGGCCCGAAGGACCGCCGCGTCAAGCGCCTGGCGATCATGGACCAGGACGGCGCCAACCACCGCTTCCTGACCGACGGCTCGACCACGGTGCTCTCGCCGCGCTTCTCGCCGACCCGGCAGGAGATCACCTACGTCGCCTTCCCGCAGCAGGGCCCGGCCAGGGTCTATCTCTTCAACCTCGACTCCGGGCAGCGCGAGGTGCTGGGCGACTTCCAGGGCATGTCCTTCGCGCCGCGCTTCGCGCCGGACGGCAACTCGGTCGTGCTGGCGGTGGCGCGGGGCGGCAACTCCGACATCTTCATCATGGACCTGCGAACGCGCCAGCTGCGCCAGATCACCAACCATCCGGCGACCGACATCTCGCCCTGCTTCTCGCCGGACGGGCGGCAGATCGTGTTCGACAGCGACCGCTCGGGCGCGCAGCAGCTCTACATCATGGGCGCCGACGGCTCGAACCCGCAGCGCCTGACGTTCGGCGAGGGGCGCTATGCCACGCCGGTCTGGTCGCCGCGCGGCGACCTCATCGCCTTCACCCGGCTCTACCAGGGCAGCTTCTATGTCGGTGTCATCCGGCCGGACGGCACGGGCGAGCGCATGCTGGCCTCCGACTTCCGCGTCGAGGGCCCGACCTGGGCGCCGAACGGCCGCGTGCTGGCCTATTTCCGCCAGTCCCGCTCGACCGCCGCGGGCCAGGTCTCCAGCCGCATCTATACGATCGACCTCACCGGCTACAACGAGCGCGAACTGGTGACGCCGACGGACGGGTCCGATCCCGCCTGGTCGCCGTTGAACCAGTGACCCGTCGGACCGGTGAATCGTCGCAAGAATGCCGCAATTTGCCTTGACTTTGCGCTCGACAAGGGGTTCCTCCGGAGCACCTTGCAGCCGGGCCCCCGGGCAAGAGGGTTTTCCTGCTGCATACGCGAGTTTTCCTGCCTGCGCCGGCGTCATCCGGCACGGGTGTCGATGACTGAATCTACGAGAGGGTAGACAACAATGATGCGCCTCAAGCTTGTGTCCCTGCTGGCGGCGGCGATTTTCGCGCTGGGCGCCTGCAGCTCCACGCCGGAGCCGACCAACACCGGTTCCACTTCCACCGCTCCGACCACCAGCTATTCCTCGCTGCAGGAGAAGCTGCGGGCCGAGGTTGGCGATCGCGTGTTCTTCGACACCGATCGCTACGACCTGCGTCCCGATGCGCAGGCCACCCTGCAGTCGCTGGCTGCATGGCTGAACGCCAACCCGCAGGTCACCCTGACCATCGAGGGCCATGCCGACGAGCGCGGCACCCGCGAATACAACCTGGCGCTGGGCGAGCGCCGCGCCAATTCGGTGCGGCAGTACCTCGTCTCGCTGGGCACCAACGGCAACCGCCTGGCCGTGATCTCCTACGGCGAGGAGCGGCCCGAGGCCCTCGGCTCGGACGAGGCCTCCTGGGCCCGCAACCGTCGCGCGGTCTTCGTCATCAACTGACGAAGCCTCGCCAGCAGGCTTGACGATCCTGCACGACCCGGCGCCTGCCCAGCGCCGGGTCGTTTTCTTTTCCGGGCAGCTTTACTCGATCAATATTTCGGCGATTCATTGCTTTAGGCTGCCCAGAACCTTGCATCCACGCGCCATATTTACGACAAAGACGATGAGCATTTTCACTCTGACGTATGAGAGGCGCCGGTAGCCGCTAGGGGTGGCGGTGCGGGTGCCTCCCGGCCCAGCCGATCGGAGATCCGCGCACCATGTCCTCTCGACTGTCCCTTTCCTGGCTGCCCCGCTGGCTGGCACCCGCGGCCGTCGTCCTGACGCTCGCCGCCGCGCCGGTCGCCGCCGCCGACCTCGACACGCTGAACGACCGGGTCGACCGCCTGACGCGCGACCTGGCCGACCTGCGCAACCAGTTCTACAGCAGCCAGGGCGGCGGCCAGCCCGTCGCCGGCGGCGCCAACATCGAGACGCGGCTCGCCGCCTTCGAGCAGGAACTGCGCAACCTGACCGGCCAGATCGAGCAGCTCGGCTACCAGCAGAACCAGCTCTCGCAGCGCCTGGACCGCATGCAGTCCGACATCGAGTACCGCCTCTCCACGCTGGAGGGCGGCGCCCCCGCGGCGGCCGCGCCGGCCGCCAAGCAGCAGTCCTCGGGCGGCGGCAGTTCGGTCGGCACCCAGGCGCCGACCGCCAGCACCGGCAGCGTCGGCACGCCGCAGGGCGACATCAAGACGCTCGGCACCGTGTCGCAGGACCAGCTGGCCCAGGTGCAGACCACCTCGCCCGGCACCTACGGCGCGCCGCAGCCGATCGGCAACGCCACCGCGCCGGCCACGACGCAGACCGCCGCCCTGCCGGGCAACACGCCGAAGGAGCAGTACGACTATGCCTTCGGTCTGCTGCGCAAGGCGGACTATGCCGGCGCCGAGGTGGCGCTGACCCAGTTCATCCAGGCCAACCCGAACGACCCGCTGGTGGCCAACGCCAAGTATTGGCTGGGCGAGACCTACTACGTGCGCGGCGACTACAGCGGCGCCGCCAGCGCCTTCGGCGTCGCCTACCAGGACCATCCGCAGGGCCCCAAGGCGGCCGACAGCCTGCTGAAGCTGGGCCTCTCGCTCAGCCTGCTGGGCCAGGGCGGCGATGCCTGTGCCGTCTTCGGCGAGTTGGAGTCGCGCTTCCCCAACGCGCCGGCCAACGTGCTGCAGCGCTCGAAGCAGGAGCGCAGCCGCCTCGGTTGCTGAGGCTCGACGGAATCGCCTCTCCGCCGCTGGTGGACAGGGGCTAGGCTAGGGGCCGGGGTCCGCAGGGATCCCGGCCCTTTTGCTGTGCGAGACCGATGCCCGCAAGTCCGCTGTCCGACCGCGAGTTCGCCGCCTGCATGGCCAAGCTCGGGCCGCTCGGCCGCCGGCCGCGCCTGGCGGTCGGCGTCTCGGGCGGCGGCGACAGCCTGGCCCTGACCTGGCTGCTGCGGCGCTGGTGCCGGCGGCGCGGCGGCGGCCTGCTGGCGCTGACCGTGGAACACGGCCTGCGCCCCGGATCGGCCGGCGAGGCACGCCGTCTCGGCGAGCAACTCCGCGCGCTCGGCACCGACCACCGCATCCTGTCCTGGCGTGGCGCCAAGCCGTCCGGCGCTTTCGAGGCGGCGGCGCGGCAGGCGCGCTACGCCCTGCTGCAGACCGCCTGCCGCCGGGCGGGACTTGCCCTGCTGGCTTTGGCCCACCAGGCCGACGACCAGGCCGAGACCCTGGAACTGCGCGCCGCCGCCGGCTCGGGTCCGCGCGGCCTTGCGGGGATGAGCGCCGTGGCGGCGCTGGACGAGGTGCTGCTGCTGCGCCCCCTGCTGGCGGTGCCGCACGCGCGGCTGCTGGCCACCTGCCGCGCCGCCGGCCTCGCCTGGAGCGAGGACCCCGGCAACGCCGATCCAGCCAGCGGCCGCCGCGCGGCGCTGCGGTCGCGGCCGGGCCGGGACGCGGCGCGCCCCG
>JAKOWB010000213.1 GCA_029781795.1 Pseudomonadota bacterium
CCAGCGTCGGCACGGCGTAGGCGTCCTTCACCCGCCGCACGATGTCGAGGTAGGGCAGGCCGGGCTTCACCATCACCATGTCGGCGCCCTCGGCCAGGTCGAGCGCCACCTCGCGCAGCGCCTCGTCGCTGTTCGCCGGGTCCATCTGGTAGGTCTTCTTGTCGCCCTTCAGCGCGCCCTTGGAGCCGATGGCGTCGCGGAAGGGACCATAGAAGGCCGAGGCGTACTTGGCCGCGTAGCTGGCGATCTTCACGTCCTGGAAGCCCTTGGCGTCCAGCGCCTTGCGGATGGCGCCGATGCGGCCGTCCATCATGTCGCTGGGGCCCTGGATGTCGCAGCCGGCCTCGGCCTGGATCAGCGCCTGCTTGACCAGCACCTCGACCGACTCGTCGTTGAGGATACGGCCCCCCACCACCAGGCCGTCGTGGCCGTCGGCGTTGAAGGGGTCGAGCGCCACGTCGCAGAGCACGGCGAGCTGCGGGAAGGTCGCCTTGACCCGGCGCACGGCGCGGCAGACCAGGTTCTCGGGGTTGATCGCCTCGCGGCAGTCGGGAGTCTTCAGGCGCTGGTCGACATAGGGGAAGAGCGCGACCGAGGGGATGCCGGCCTTCACCGCCGCCTCGCACTGGCGCACCAGGCCCTCCAGCGTATGACGCTCGACGCCGGGCATGGAGGCGATGGGGCCGGCATCGGCCGGCTCGGCGACGAAGAGCGGCCAGATGAAGTCGTCGGGCGAGAGGCGGTTTTCCGCCACCAGACGGCGCACGGCCTCGTCGGTGCGCGTGCGGCGCAGGCGCGAGGCGGGGAAGGCGCCGGGATAGGGCGCGCTGGGACGGGCCAAGGCTCTCTCCAGGTTTCTTGTTGTCGTTAAGTGGGCCGCAGTCTAGGCGGCGGGGGCGGCGAGGCCAAGCGGCCGGGCCTGGCCGAAGACCGGGAGGAAATGCCGCGCCAGGGCGGCGTCCAGCGCCGCCATGTCGGCGCCGGCCCCCAGGTCGGCCAGCGAGGTGACGCCGAGGCCCGGCGCCGCGATGCCGCAGGGCACGATGCCGTCGAAGTGCTCCAGGCTCGGCGCCAGGTTCACCGCCACGCCATGATAGGTGATCCAGTGGCGCACGCGCACGCCGATGGCGGCGATCTTGTCCTCGCGGCCCGCACCACGATCGACCCAGATGCCGACGCGGCCGGCGCGCCGCTCGCCCTGGATGCCGAAGTCGGCCAGGGCGCGGATGACCCACTCTTCCAGCCGCTCGACGTGGCGGCGCAGGTCGCCGTCGCGCCGCTTCAGGTCGAGCAGCACATAAGCCACACGCTGGCCGGGGCCATGATAGGTGTACTGGCCGCCGCGGCCGGTCCGGTAGACCGGGAAACGCCCAGGATCGCGCAGGTCGCCCGCCTGGGCCGAGGTGCCGGCGGTGTAGAGCGGCGGATGCTCCAGCAGCCAGACCAGCTCGTCCGCGGTGCCGGCTCTGATCGCCGCCACGCGCTGCTCCATCGCCTCGACGGCGGCGAGGTAGTCGACCGGGGCGCTGCTGGTCTGCCAGTCCATCGGCGATAGATGCCGCCTGCAGGGCTGACAGGCAAGGGCTGGAGGCGATCAGGTGCCTTTCCCGCTTGCCCCTCCGCGCCCGGCGGCCTACCTCTGGCGCTTGCACCGAAACCGGCGGGGACCAGGGCCATGGCGGACACACCGCAGGACAAGCTGAGGGAAGCGGCGCTTGCCTATCATCGCTTTCCCAAGCCCGGCAAGCTGGAGGTCGTCGCCACCAAGCCGCTGAACACCCAGCGCGACCTGGCCCTGGCCTATTCCCCCGGCGTCGCCGCCGCCTGCGATGCCATCGTCGCCGATCCCGACGAGGCCTTCACCGTCACCGCCCGCGGCAACCTGGTGGCCGTGGTCACCAACGGCACGGCCGTGCTGGGCCTCGGCAACATCGGCCCGCTCGCCGCCAAGCCGGTGATGGAGGGCAAGGCGGTCCTGTTCAAGAAGTTCGCCGGTATCGACGTGTTCGACCTGGAGATCGCCGAGACCAACGTCGAGAAGCTCTGCGACATGGTCGCGGCGCTGGAGCCGACCTTCGGCGGCATCAACCTGGAGGACATCAAGGCCCCGGAGTGCTTCGAGGTCGAGCGACGCCTGCGCGAGCGGATGCATATTCCGGTGTTTCACGACGACCAGCACGGCACGGCCATCATCGTCGGCGCCGCGCTGCTGAACGGCCTGGAACTGGTCGGCAAGGAGATCGGCCAGGTGAAGCTCGTGGCTTCTGGCGCCGGCGCGGCGGCCCTGGCCTGCCTCGACATGCTGGTCTCGCTGGGGGTGAAGCGCGAGAACATCTGGGTCAGCGACATCGAGGGCGTGGTCTACCAGGGGCGCGAAAAGCTGATGGACCGCTGGAAGGCGGCCTATGCCCAGCCGACCGACAAGCGCACCCTGGCCGAGGTGCTGCCCGGCGCCGACATCTTCCTCGGCCTCTCGGCGCCGCGCGTGCTGACCGGGGCTATGGTCAAGACCATGGCGCCGAACCCGCTGATCTTCGCCCTGGCCAACCCGACGCCCGAGATCATGCCGGACGAGGCGCGCGCGGCGCGGCCCGATGCCATCATCGCCACCGGGCGCAGCGACTATCCCAACCAGGTCAACAACGTCCTCTGCTTCCCCTTCATCTTCCGCGGCGCGCTCGACGTCGGCGCCACCACGGTGAACGAAGCGATGAAGCTGGCCGCCGCCAAGGCGCTGGCCTCGCTGGCGCGGGCCGAGCCCTCGGACGTGGTGCAGAAGGCCTATGGCGGGGCGGAGGCGGCCTTCGGGCCGGAGTACATCATCCCGCGCCCCTTCGATCCGCGCCTGATGCTGGAGATCGCGCCGGCCGTGGCCAAGGCGGCGATGGACAGCGGCGTCGCGCGCCGGCCGATCGAAGACTTCGGCGCCTACCGCGACCGCCTGATCCAGTTCGTCTATCGCTCGGGCCTCGCCATGAAGCCGGTCTTCGTCGAGGCGAAGCGCGCGATGGAACGGGTGATCTTCACCGACGGCGAGGACGAGCGCGTGCTGCGCGCCGCCCAGGTGGTGGTGGACGAGGGCCTGGCCAAGCCGATCCTGATCGGCCGGCCCGAGGTGATCGAGGTCCGGGCCAAGCGCCTTGGCCTGCGCCTGCGCCTGGACGACAACTGCGCGCTGATCAATCCGGCCAGCGACCCGCGCTTCGCCACCTACTGGAAGACCTATCACGGGATGATGCAGCGGCGCGGCGTGACGCCCGAGGGTGCCAAGACCCTGGTGCGCACCGCGACCTCGGTGATCGGCGCGCTGGCCGTGCGCCTGGGCGACGCCGACGCGCTGATCGCCGGCCCCGGCGGTCGCTACCACCGCCACCTGGAGCACATCCAGGACGTGCTGGGCCGGGCGCCCGGCGTGCGCAAGTTCTCCGCCCTGTCGCTGCTGATCCTGCCGCGCGGCACGGTCTTCCTGGCCGACACCTACGTGACGCCCGACCCGACCGCTGAAGAGCTGGTGGAGATGACGCGCCTCGCCGCCGAGCAGGTGCGCCGCTTCGGCGTCGAACCCAAGGTGGCGCTGCTCTCGCATTCCTCCTTCGGTTCGGCCGACAGCGCCTCCGCCCGCAAGATGCGCAGCGCCGTCGCGCGCCTGCACGCCGAGGTGCCCGACCTGGAGGTCGAGGGCGAGATGCACGGCGACGCCGCGCTGGACGAGGAGGTGCGCAACCGCATCTTCCCCGACTCGCACCTGAAGGGGCCGGCGAACCTGCTGATCCTGCCCAACCTCGATTCCGCCAACATCGCCTTCAACCTGCTGAAGTCGATGGGCGAGGGCCTGTCGGTCGGCCCGATCCTGATCGGCGGCGCCGCCTCGGCCCATATCGCCACGCCCTCGGTCACCGCGCGCGGCCTGGTGAACCTGACCGCCGTCGCCGCCGCCGAGGCCACCGCCCGCAAGGAGCGTCGCGGCGCATGAGCGACGCACCCGAGCAGGAAGCCGCCGCCGCGCCGGCGCCCGACAGCGGCGGCGAGGAGAGCTACGCCCTCCCGCCGGAGCGGGTCTATGCCGTCCGGGAGGCCATCGAGCAGGAGGACGCGGCCGGCATCGTCGCCCTGGTCGACGAGCTGCACCCCTCGGACCAGGCCGACCTGCTGGAGGCGCTGGACCACGAGGACCGCGCGGCGGTGGTGGCCGCCCTCGCGGGGGCCTTCGATCCGGAAGTCCTGACCCACCTCGACGCCACGGTGCGCGAGGAGGTCATCGAGCTCATCGGGCCCGACCGCCTGGCGAAGATGCTGTCGGATCTGGACTCCGACGACGCGGTCTATCTCTTCGCCGACCTCGACGCCGAGGCGCAGAGCCGCATCCTGGCCAAGCTGCCGCAGGCCTATCGCCGACTGCTGGTGGAGGGCGCGACCTTCGAGGAAGGGACCGCCGGCCGCCTGATGCAGCGCGAAGTGGTGGCCATCCCCTCGGCCTGGAGCCTTGGCGAGACCATCGACTTCCTGCGTTCCGCCGCCGACCTGCCGGACGATTTCTACGACCTCTACGTGGTCAACCCGAAGCACAAGCCGATCGGCGTCATCCCGACCTCGCGCGCGCTGCGCGTGAAGCGGCCGATGAAGGTGACCGAGGTGATGGATATCGAGCGGATGAAGCCCGTCCCGCTGTCGATGGACCAGGCCGAGGTCGCCGATCTGTTCCGCCGCTACGGCCTGACCAGCGCGCCGGTGGTCGACGCCGCCGGCCGGCTGATCGGCGTCATCACCGTCGACGACGTGGTCGACGTGATCGACGAGGAGGCCGAGGACGACCTGCTGCGACTGGGCGGCGTCAGCGAGGGCGACCTTTATCGCGATGTCCTGGACACCACCAAGACGCGGCTGCCCTGGCTGGCGGTGAACCTGCTGACCGCGGTCGTGGCCTCGATCGTCATCGGTTTCTTCGAGGACACGCTGGCCCAGGTGGTGGCCTTGGCCGTGCTGATGCCCATCGTCGCCTCGATGGGCGGCAACGCCGGCACGCAGACCCTGACCGTGGCGGTGCGCGCCCTGGCGATGAAGGACCTCACGGCGGCCAATGCCAAGCGCATCGTCGGCAAGGAATTGATCGTCGGCACCATCAACGGCATTGCCTTCGCCATCATCATGGGCGCGGTGGCCTGGGCCTGGTTCGACCGGCCGGCCATCGGGCTGGTGATCGGCGCCGCCATGATCATCAACCTGATGGCCGCCGGCTTCTCTGGCATCATCATCCCGCTGACCCTGGAGCGCCTGAAGATCGACCCGGCCATCGCCTCGACCGTGTTCCTGACCACCGTCACGGACGTGGTGGGCTTCTGCGCCTTCCTCGGCTTGGCCACGCTCTTCCTGCTCTGATCCGGCGATGACGCCCACCCGCCCCCAGCCGAGCCGCGCCCACCCGAGCCGCCGCTATCTTGACCTGCTGGCGCTCTATCGGCGCATGCACCAGGAGGGCGCCCCCGGCCAGGACCTGCCAGCGGAGCGGACCTTCGCCGGCACCAGCCTGCGCTTCCACCTGACGGCGATCCGCGCCCTGGCCGAGGCGGTCGGCGCCCGGACCCTGCTGGACTATGGCAGCGGCAAGGGTCTGCTCTACGAACAGCAACCGCTGCCGCTGCCCGACGGCGGGTCGGCGCCGAGCCTGATGGCATTCTGGGGCCTGGAGCAGGTGCGCTGCTACGACCCCGGCTATGAGCCCTTCGCGGAACGGCCGCCGGGCACCTTCGACCTGGTGGTCTGTACCGACGTGCTGGAGCACTGCCCGGAGGAGGACATCGACTGGATCCTGGGCGAGATCTTCGGCTTCGCCCGCCGCGCGGTCTTCCTCTGCATCGCCGCCTATCCGGCGAAGAAGACCCTGCCGAACGGCGAGAACGCCCATGCCACCGTCCGACCGGCGCGCTGGTGGGCCGAACGCCTGTCGCTCGCCGCCTTGCGCCGGCCCGGCGTGCGCTGGCAGGCGGTGGTGGAGGAGCCGGTCGAGGGGCGGATCCGCCATTGCCTGCTCGAGGCCGACGCCGCGCCCGGCTGACCCGCCAGGGAGGCACGCGCCGTGCGCCCAATACTTGACGTTTACGTAAACGTAAGACAGACTCCACGAGCATGGACGGCAAGCTGACCATCGGCGAACTGACCCGGGAACTCGGCCTGACCCCCCGCACGCTGCGCTTCTGGGAGGATCAGGGGCTGATCGAGCCGCAGCGCGTCGGCACCCGGCGGCTCTACGGACCGCGCGAGCGCACCCGGGCGATCCTGGTGCTGCGCGGCCAGCGCCTCGGCTTCTCGCTGGCCGAGATCCGCAAGATCATCGGGCTCTACGACCGCCCGCCGGAGCAGGGCGGCGGCGAGGGCAAGCAGCTCGAGCTGCTGCTGGAAAAGATCGCCGCGCGCAAGGCCGAACTGCTGCAGAAGCGCGCCGACATCGAGGCGACGCTGAAGGAACTGGCGGAGGTGGCAGCCGGCTGCCATGCGCGCCTGGACCAGTTGGGAAGGAAGGCGAGACGGGCATGAGCTTCCAGGCGGCGGACCCCGGCTACGAGGCGCGCATCCGCGAGTCCTTCGCGCGGCAGACGGTCATGGCGACCCTCGGTGCCAGCCTGTCCAGCGTGTCGCCGGGTCAAGTGGAGATCCAACTGCCCTTTCGCGCCGATCTCTGCCAGCAGCATGGCTTCTTCCACGCCGGTATCACCGCGACCATCGCCGACTCGGCCGCCGGCTACGCCTCCTATTCGCTCTTCCCGGCCGACTCCTCGGTGCTGACCAGCGAGTTCAAACTGCACCTGCTGGCGCCGGCCGATGGCGAGCGGCTGCGCGCCGTCGGCCGGGTGCTGAAGCCGGGCCGCACCCTGACCATCGCCGAGGCCGAGGTCTTTGCCCTGAAGGGCGGGCGCGAGAAGCTCTGCGCCAAGCTGATTGGCACGCTGGTGACGCTGCAGGGCCGCAGCGACCTGCCGGCGGCCGGCTGACCCCATGCTTGCCCCTGGGCGCCCCGCGGCCGACACTCCCCGGCCCGACAGAGCCACGAGGCGCGCATGACCTTCACCCTCTTCTGGCGCGAGCGCAGCAGCTCCTTCGCGCCGCACGCCCTGCTGATCGAGCTGGCGCTGCCCTTCACCGCCGTGCGGGTCGACAGCAAGGCCGGCGACAACCAGAAGCCGGCCTACCTGGCACTCAACCCCACGGGCCGCATTCCGACGCTGGCACTGCCCGACAGCACCGTGATGACCGAGAGCGCGGCCATGGTCCTGCACCTGGCCGAAAGCCGGCCGGAGGCCAACCTGCTGCCGCCGGCCGGGAGCAGCCAGAAGGCGACGCTGCTGCGCTGGCTCTTCTTCAGCGTCTCCAGCCTCTACGAGACCGACCTGCGCTACAGCTATCCCGACCGCTACACCGCCGACCCCAAGGGCGCGGAGGGCGTCAGGCAGGCCGGCATCCGCGACGTCGACCGCTTCTGGGCGATGATCGCCGCGGCCTATGGCGAGGGACCCTATTTCTTCGGCCGCTACACCGTGCTCGACCTCTACGTCGCGCCGCAGGCCGCCTGGCACTATGCGCCGAAGCAGCTCTTCGCCCGCCATCCGGTCCTGGGGCGCCTGGTGGATGCGGTGCGTGCTCGGCCGGCCATCGCCGAACTCTGGAAGAGCTACAACTTCGACCGCGATCTCTGATCTCCAAGGAGCACCCGAGATGATCCCCAACCGTCTGCCCGACTTCGACTTCGGCCTCGGCGAGACCGCCGACATGCTGCGGGATTCGGTGCGCAGCTTCGCCGCCAACGAGATCGCCCCGCTGGCGGCCGAGATCGACAGGACCGACCAGTTCCCGCGCCAGCTCTGGCCGAAGATGGGCGAGCTCGGCCTGCACGGCCTGACGGTGGAGGAGGAGTACGGCGGCGCCGGCCTCGGCTACCTGGAGCACTGCATCGCGATGGAGGAGGTGAGCCGCGCCTCGGGCTCGGTCGGCCTCTCCTACGGCGCGCACTCCAACCTCTGCGTCAACCAGATCCGCCGCAACGGCACGGCGGCGCAGAAGCAGCGCTACCTGCCGAAGCTGATCTCGGGCGAGCACGTCGGGGCGCTGGCCATGTCCGAGCCGGGCGCCGGTTCGGACGTGGTCTCCATGACCACGCGGGCCGAGAAGAAGGGCGACCGCTGGGTGCTGAACGGCCGCAAGTTCTGGATCACCAACTGCACCGAGGCCGACACCTTCGTCATCTATGCCAAGACCGACCCGTCGGCCGGTCCGCGCGGCATCACCGCCTTCCTGGTGGAGAAGGGCTTCAAGGGCTTCAGCGTGGCGCAGAAGCTGGACAAGCTCGGCATGCGCGGCTCGCCCACCGGCGAGCTGGTCTTCGAGGACGTGGAGGTGCCGGAGGAGAACGTGCTGGGCCAGCTCGGCAAGGGCGTGAACGTGCTGATGAGCGGCCTGGACTACGAGCGCGCGGTGCTGGCGGCCGGCCCCATCGGCATCATGCAGGCGGCGCTCGACGTGGTGGTGCCCTATGTCCACGAGCGCAAGCAGTTCGGCCAGCCGATCGGCAGCTTCCAGCTGATGCAGGGCAAGCTGGCCGACATGTACACCACGCTGAACGCCAGCCGCGCCTACGTCTATGCCGTCGCCAAGGCCTGCGACCGCGGCCAGACCACGCGCAAGGACGCCGCCGGCGCCATCCTCTACGCCGCCGAGAAGGCGACGCAGGTGGCGCTCGACGCCATCCAGTGCTTGGGCGGCATGGGCTACATCAACGACAGCCCGACGGGCCGCCTGCTGCGCGACGCCAAGCTCTACGAGATCGGCGCCGGGACGAGCGAAATCCGCCGCTGGCTGATCGGCCGCGAGCTCTTCGAGGAGACGAAGTAGCCGCTACTCGTCACCCACCGGGTCCAGGGTCGAGCGGGTGAAGGCCTCGAAGTAGTCCATCAGGGCGTCGGCGGCGGCGCTGGCGTCCTTGGCGCTGCCTTCGGCGATGGCGTTGGCGATGTTGGCGTGGAGCTGCGCCACATAGACCATGTCGCCGATGCGGTGATGGAACCAGAAGCGCCGCGACAGCGCCTGGATCGAGTTGATCGCGGCGCGGGCGAACTGGTTGCGCGTCGCCGCCGCCACCAGCTTGTTGAACTCGTTGTCGAGGGCGAGGAAGCCCTTGTCGTTGCCGGCCGCGGTGGCGAGCACCATGTCGTTCGCCAGGGCGCGCAGGCGCGCGCGCTGGTCGGGCGAGGCACGCAGTGCCGCCAGCCGGGCCACCAGCCGTTCCAGCTCGCGCCTGAGCTCGATCACCTTGAGCTGTTCGCCGACGTTGATGTCGCAGACCATGACGCCGCGGTGCGGCACGATGGTCACCAGGTGCTCGCGCGCCAGGCGCTGCAGCGCCTCGCGGATCGGCGTGCGGCCGATGCCCAGGGACTGGCTGAGTTCGGTTTCCGACACCACGCTGCCCGGGGCGAGGCGCAGCATGACGATCTGCTCCTCGATCCGGCGGTAGGCCTGCTCGGTCAGGCGGGTCTTGCCGTCGCCCTGCTCGCCGCCCGCCGTGGCCGCGCCGCCCGCCTTGCGACGGGCGCCGCGCGGCGGCTTCGCGGCGGCCTTCCTGCCGGTCGGCTTGCGTGGTGTGGCCATGGTCCCCCCCTTGTCCAGCGACGCCTTGGCACCTAGCAGCGGGCGCTTCCGCTGTCGAGCGGGAAGGCGATACAGCGGCAATATATCAGTTGAATATCGCAGGTCGGCGTGCCAGCCTTCCGGCAAGCCGCGCAGCCGTCGCGGCACGCCAGTTCGAGGAGCGTCCGCCATGACCAAGGCCCTGTCCCCCGAGGCCGTCGAGCAATATCGCCGCGACGGCTTCCTGTTTCCCGTGCCGGCCCTGGAGCGCGCCGAGGCCCTGGCCTGCCGGCGCGAACTGGAGGCCTACGAGGCGGCGCACGGCGGCCCCTTGAAGGGCAACATGCGACACAAGGTGCATCTGCTCTTCCCCTGGGCGGCGAACCTGATCCGCCACCCGCGCATCCTCGACGCGGTCGAGGACATCCTGGGCCCCGACATCCTCTGCTGGGCCACCAATCTTTTCACCAAGGAGCCGCACGACCCGGCCTTCGTTTCGTTCCACCAGGACTCGACCTACTGGGGGCTCGATCCCGCCGACGTCATGACCGCCTGGATCGCGCTGTCCGACTGCCCGGCCAACAGCGGGCCGATGAAGTTCGTCGCCGGCACGCACAAGAGCCAGCAGCCGCACCGCGATACCTTCCACGAGAAGAACCTGCTGACCCGGGGGCAGGAGATCGAGGTGGCGGTCGACGAGTCCAAGGCCGCGACCGTGGTGCTGAAGGCGGGCGAGATGTCGCTGCATCATGTCATGGTGGTGCACGGCTCGGGCCCGAACGAGAGCGACGACCGCCGCATCGGCCTCGCCATCCGCTACATCCCGGCCTATGTGCGCCAGGTGAAGATGCGCGATACCGCCACCCTGGTGCGCGGCCAGGACCGCTTCGGCAACTTCGACCTGGAGCCGGCGCCCAAGGCACCCGCCGACGCCGAGGCGCTGGCGGCGCACAAGTGGGCGATGGATCGCCAGGTGGCCGTGCTCTACCAGGGCACCGGCCACAAGGGCGAGATGCGCAACTAGCGCGGCCCGCCTCGCCTCGATTCAACCGCCCAAGGAAAGCGACCGACCGATGGAAGAGCGCAAGAAGCTCACCGTGCCCGACCTCAAGGCCCGCAAGAAGGCGGGCGAGCGCGTGGTGATGGTCTCGGTACCAGACTATCCCATGGCGATCTGGGCAGAGCGCGCCGGGGTCGACATCGCCGCCGTCGGCGACTCGCTCGGCATGGTGAGCTACGGCCATCCGAACACCCTGCCGGTCACCATCGACATGATGATCCAGCATGCCCAGGCGGTGCGCCGCGGCGCGCCCAACTGCATGATCCTGGTGTCGATGACCTATGGCTCCTATGCCACGCCGGAGATCGCCGTGGTCAACGCCCTGCGACTGATGAAGGAGGGCGGCGCCGACGTGGTGAAGATGCAGGGCGGCCGCGAGAAGGCGCACATCGTCAAGGCCATCGCCGACGCCGGCGTGCCGGTGATGAGCCATGTCGGCATGTGCCCGCACTTCGTGCATCAGTACGGCGGCTTCAAGCTGCAGGGCAAGACCGCCGCCGAGGCGCTGGAGATCATCGAGGACGCCAAGGCGATCGAGGCCGCCGGCGCCGTCGGCTTCGAGATCGAGGCCGTGCCGACCCCGGTGGCCGAGGCGGTCGACAAGGCGGTGGAGATCTTCACCTTCGGCATCGGCGCCGGCGGCGCCAGCACCGGGCAGCTGCTGCTCGGGATGGATCTGCTCGGCATGTTCGACCAGTTCAAGCCGAAGTTCTCGAAGCGCTTCGCGCAGATCTCCGACATCGCCACCGAGGCCTTGAAGACCTATGTCGCCGAGGTGCGGGGCAAGTCCTTCCCCGATGCCGACCACAGCTATGGCATGAAGCCGGAGGAGGCGGCGAAGCTGGCCGCCGCGCTCGCCGCGCGGTCATGAACGCGCTTCCCGCCGGTCTCAGTCACGGCCGTGCCGAGCTCGGCGACGTCTCGCTGCACTATGTGACGGCGGGCGAGGGTGAGCCGCTGGTCCTGCTGCACGGCTGGCCGCAGACCTGGTTCGAGTGGCGCCACCTGATCCCCGAGCTGGCGCGCCGCTACCGGGTTATCGCGCCGGACCTGCGCGGCCTCGGCGATTCCTCGCGGCCGGCGGAGGGTTACGACAAGCGGACCATGGCCGCGGACATCCACGGCCTGCTGGGCTCCCTCGGTGTCGAGCGCTGTTGCCTGGTGGGGCACGACTGGGGCGGACCGGTGGCCTTCGCGCTGGCCGCGCACTATCCCGGCCTGGTGCGGCGCCTCGCCATTCTCGACGTCGTGATTCCCGGCGACGGCGGCGACTTCTCGCAGGGTGGACGGCGCTGGCACCATGCCTTCCATCAGGTCGCGGGCCTGCCGGAGGAGCTGGTGCGCGGTCGCGAGCGCGCCTACCTCGGCTGGTTCTATCGCAACTTCGCGCACCGGCCGGACGCCATCGGCGAAGAGGAAATCGCCGAGTATCTGAGGACCTACAGCGATCCGGCCGCGCTCGCCGCCGGCTTCGCGCTCTATCGCGCGTTGCCGCGGGATCGTGAGGACAATGCCGCCTGGCTGTCCCGGCACAAGCTCGCCATGCCGGTGCTTGCCGTCGGTGGTGGCGAAAGCTTCGGCCGCCGGCACGAGCCCGAGGAGTCGCTGCGCCGCTGCGCCCAGGACGTGACCGGCGCCGTCATCGCCGACAGCGGGCACTGGATCCCGGAAGAGCAGCCGGAACGCCTGCTGGCGCTGCTGCTGGACTTCTTTGCCGGCAACTGATCCGGGCGGGCTGCCGTATTCCATTGACAGCCTCTCGATCGCTCAAGCAGCATATCGGTCGTATATTAGTGAGCCATCACAGAATGGCCGCTGATGGGCAAGACCCTGGGGAGGGACGCGACATGACTCAAGCGACATCCAGACGGCGATTCCTGAAGACGGCCGGCGTAGCCTCGGCCGGTGCGATCGCCGCGCCGGCGATCGTCGGCGCGGCCGAGACATTCAACTGGCGCTGCCAGTCGATGTGGAGCGCGGCCGAGCTGACCTACAAGGTATTCGAGGAGTTCTGTGCCAACCTGACCAAGGCGACCAACGGCCGCCTGGTGATCGAACCCTTCGCCGCCGGATCGGTGACCGGCGTGTTCGAGACCCTGGACGCGGTCTCGGCTGGCCTGTTGCAGGCGCACTCTTCCTGGCCGGGCTACTTCTCGGGCAAGGATGCCGGTCTGGCGGTGCTGAGCGACTTCGTCTTCGGCTACGACAATCCCTTCCAGGCCGACGCCTGGTACCACTATCGCGGCGGCCTCGACCTGCTGCGCGATGCCTACAAGCAGTACAACGTCTATCCCATCGGGGTGAGCTGGTGGGGCGTGGAGAGCCTTGTCTCGAAGAAGGAGCTGAACACGCTGGCGGACTTCAAGGGCGTGTCGATCCGCTCGCCGCAGGGCATGACGGCCGAGATCTTCACCAAGCTCGGTGCGAACATCGTCGTGCTACCGGGTGGCGAGGTCTTCTCGGCGCTCGACAAGGGCGTGGTGGACGCCGCCGACTGGGGCACCGTTTCGATGAACGAGCGCATGGGCTTCTCGTCCGTGGCGCCGCACCCGACCAAGATCTTCCACTCCATGCCGGCGCAGGAGTTCAGCGTCAACATGGATGCCTGGAACGCCCTGCCTGACGACCTCAAGGCCCTGGTCGCCACGGCAACGCGCGAATGGACCATCGAGCAGGTGCAGCGGGTGGCGGTCGACGACATCCGCGTCACCAAGGAGCTGGCGGCCAAGGGCATTACGGTCAACGTCTGGAGCGGCGACCGTATGAAGGCCCTGCGCGACCTGGCGCAGGTCACCTGGGCCGAGTGGTCGCAGAAGACGCCGCTGGCCAAGGCGGCCTATGATTCGCACCTCGGCTGGCTGAAGGAACTGGGCCAGGTAGCGTGAGTTCCGTGACCGACAGCCCGGCGGGCGGCGACATGCCGCCCGCCGGGCGCCGGCCCTCGCTGGAAGGCTTCTGCCGCGCCGTCGATCGGGTCAATGCCTGGGTCGGGCTGGCTTGGGGCTATGCCATCGTGCTGGTGACGATAGCGATCATGATCGAGATCGTCAGCCGCGGCGCCTTCAACCACGGCACGATCTGGGCCAACGAGACGACGATCTATCTCTCGGCGGTCGCCTACCTGATCGGCGGCGGCTATGCGCTGCAGTATCGGCGCCACGTTTCCATCGACTTCGTCTATCGCATGTTCAATCGCCGCGTCCGGCGCGGCCTCGACCTCTTCTCCTTCGTCTTCTTCCTGGCCTACGCCGGCACATTGACTTGGATCGGCGGCAAGATGGCCTGGAAGTCCTACCTGCAGAACGAGGGCACCGGCACGCCGTGGGACCCGGTCATCTGGCCGGTGAAGATGGCGATACCGCTGGCCGGCCTGCTGCTGCTGCTGCAGGGCATCGTCAACCTGATGCGCGACCTGGGCCTGGCGAGCGAGCGCCCGGTCGAGACGCCACCTCCGACCTGAAGCCGCGGCGGCGCCATGTCCATCGAGCTCCTGAGCATCCTCTTCGTCGTCGCCTTCATCGTGGTGCTGCTGAGCGGCCTGCCGCTGGCCTTCGCCACCGGCGCCATCGCCGTGGTCTTCACCTATGCCCAGTTCGGCGAGCCGGGGCTGACGCTGGTCGTCAGCCGGGTCTTCACGCTGATGGGGAACTACGTCCTGGTTTCGGTGCCGCTGTTCATTTTCATGGCCTGCATCCTGCAACGTGCCGGCATCGCCGAGGCGATCTTCCGCGCGGTGCACGTCTGGGCCGGGCGCCTGCCGGGCGGCCTGGCGGTGGCGGTGATCATTTCCTGCGCGCTGATGGCGGCGGTGGTCGGCGTGATCGGCGCCGAGATCGTGACGATGGGCGTGGTGGCGCTACCTGCGATGCTGTCGCGCGGCTACCACAAGAGCCTCGCCCTGGGCTCGATCTGCGCCGGCGGCGGCCTCGCCACGCTGATTCCGCCGAGCGTCGTCTTCATCATGTATGGCCTGACCGCCGGAGTATCGATCGGCGAGCTCTATGTCGCCGGCATCATTCCGGGCTTCATCCTGGCCGGCTCCTACATGGCCTATATCGTGGTCCGCTGCCTGCTCAACCCCTCGCTCGCGCCGCGCCCGCCGGCGGAGGAGAGGGACATTCCCCTGGGGCAGAAGCTGAAGTTGCTGGGCGAGCTGGTGCTGCCGGGGCTGCTGGCCGTCGCCGTGCTGGGCTCGCTCTACCTCGGCATCGCCACCCCGACCGAGGCGGCCGGCGTCGGCGTCGTCGGCGCGCTGATCACGATGCTGGTGAATCGCAGCTTCTCGTGGCGCGCCATCGCTCAGGCCATCAAGGACACCACGCTGGTGACCGTGATGCTCTACTGGCTCTTCTTCGGCTCCTCCGCCCTGGTCGGGGTCTATACGCTCGCCGGCGGGACCAAGCTGATCCAGGAGACGCTGACCGCGCTGCCGGTCGGCCCGATCGGCGTGCTGCTGCTGATCCAGGCGATCTGGATCGTGCTCGGCTGCTTCATCGACTGGATCGGCATCCTGCTGCTCACCGCGCCGATCTTCGTGCCGGTGGTGGTGGCGCTGGGCTTCGATCCCGTCTGGGTCGGCGTGCTGTTCTGCGTGAACATGCAGATCAGCTACATCTCGCCGCCTTTCGGCCCGGCCGCCTTCTACCTCAAGGGCGTCGTGCCGGCCGGCATCACGCTGGGCGACATCTTCCGTTCGATCCTGCCTTACCTGGTGTTGCAGTTCATCGTCCTCGGCATCCTGATCGCCTTTCCTGGGCTGACGCTGTGGCTGCCCAGCACGATGCGCAACTGACGGAGCTGCCCGCGATGGAACGCCGGCACGAGACGCTGGTCGACGTGATGCGGGTGCCGGTCGATGGCGACGTCGGCGGGGCCCTGTTGCCGACCGGCGGCCGCAGTCCGGCCGTGGTGGAGTGCGAGATCCTGGTTGCCGGTGGGGGCACCGGCGGCGTCGCCGCCGCGCTGGCCGCGCTGGCCGAGGGGCGGCAGGTCTGCCTGCTGGAGGAGACCGACTGGCTGGGCGGACAGTTCACCGCGCAGGGTGTGGCGGCGCTGGACGAGCACGAGCACATCGAGCGCTTCGGTGGCACCGCCAGCTACTACCGCCTGCGCGAGGCGCTCCGCGACCACTACCGGCGGCTGGCGCGCGATCCCTCGGCACTCGATCCGTTCAATCCCGGCAACTGCTGGGTCACGCGCCTGGCTTTCGAGCCGCGCGTGGCGGCCGAGCTGCTGGAGCAGTGGCTGGCACCCTTTGTCGAGAGCGGGCAGCTTCACCTGTTCAAGCGCTGCAAGGTTTCCGCGATCGAGACCGTCGGCGACCGCATCGTCGCGGTCGAGGCTCTCGACCTCGAGGGGCCCGGCGCCTGGCGCTTCCGTCCCGCCTACGTCATCGACGCCACGGAACTGGGCGAGCTGCTGCCGCTGGCCGGTGCCGACTACGTCGTCGGCGCCGAGACCCTCGCCGACACCGGCGAGGCCCATGCCCAGCCGCGCGAGGCCAAGCCGCGCTGCGTGCAGAGCTATACCTACATCCCCGGCCTCGAACTGGCGCCGGAAGGCGAGGACCATAGGATCCCGGTGCCGCCACGCTATCGGGAGTTCCGCACCGGACAGCCCTACAGCCTCACCATCGAGGTGCATGGCGGCGAAATCTACGGCGAGGAGAGCGGCTGGCTGAGCTACCGCACTTTCGAGCGGTTGCCCGGCACCAAGGGCTCGCTCTGGAGCTACCGTCGCCTGGTCGATCGCGCCCACTTTCCCGGCTATCCGCGCGACCTCTCGATCATCAACTGGCCCGGCAACGACTACCGCGAGGCCAGCCTGCTCGAGGTGACGCCGCGCCAGCAGGCGCAGGCACTGCAGGACGGCAAGCGCGTCAGCCTGGGCTTCGTCCACTGGCTGCAGACCGAAGGCGAGGCCGCGGCCGGACGCCACGGGGCGCCGGAACTGCGCCTGCTGCCGGCGATCATGGGCAGCGCCGATGGCCTGTCGAAGTACCCCTATATCCGCGAGGCTCGCCGCATCAAGGCGCTGAAGACCGTGGTGGAGCAGGAGGTCTCGACCGAGTTCCAGCCGGGGCCGCGCGCGGCGCCCTTCGCCGATTCCGTCGGCGTCGGCTGGTACCCGATCGACATCCACCGCTCCGGCCCGGAGGACGTCGGCCATTCCTGCCGCACGCGGCCCTTCCAGATCCCGCTGGGCGCGCTGATCCCGCGCCGGATTGTCAATCTGGTGGCGGCGGCGAAGAACATCGGCACGACCCACCTCACCAACGGCTGCTACCGGCTACATCCGGTGGAATGGAACATCGGCGAGGCCGCGGGCCTGGTCTGCGCGGCCGCGCTCGACCAGGGGGTGACGCCGGCCGCCATCCGCGAAGAGCCGGGCCGGCTGCGGGCCTTCCAGGACCGCCTGCTGGCCCGCGGTCTGCCCTTCGGCTGGCTGATCGACGTCGGCGTCGGCGACCCGCGCTTCGCCGTGGCGCAGCGGCTGTTCCGTGATGGCCTGCTGCTGCCTGCCGAGGGCTTGGCGATCGGCCTGGACCGTGAGCTGAGCGCCGCTGAGTGGACGGCCTGGGGCGGGCGGGGGGACATGCCGGCCACCCGCGGCGCCGGCCTGGCGGCGTTGGCCGCCCGCTAGCGCAGGTTCAGCACCAGGCCGATGGCGGCGAGCAGCAGGACGATGCCGAGGATCTCGGCGCGGCGCGGGTGCTCCTTGAAGAAGAGCACGGCGATGGCGAAGGTGAAGAGCATCTCCACCAGGCCCAGGGTGCGCACGTAGGCTACCTGCTGCAGGGTCATAGCGGTGAACCAGCCGGCCGAACCGACGATGCCGGTGACGCCCGAGAGGCCGGCGATCCGCCAGGCCTGGAAGACCTTGGTGAGCTGCCCCGGCTCGCGCAGGCGCAGGTAGGTCGCCATGACGACGGTCTGGATCGCCGCCGACCAGAGCAGCGTGAAGCCGGCCGAGACCAGCGGGTTGGGATGGCCCAGCGACAGCGAGCCGGCGCGGAAGCCGACGGCGGAGACGCCGAAGAGCGCGGCCGAGAGCAGGCCGACCAGCGCCACGCGCTCCATCCAGCCGGTCAGGAAGGCGCGCAGCGGATGGGCGTCCTTCTTCAGCGAGAAGAGCATGACGCCGACCGTGCCCAGCATGATGGCGAGCGCGCCCAGCCAGGTGATGTGTTCGCCCAGGAAGATCAGGCCGAAGAGTGCGGCCTGCACCACTTCGGTCTTGGAGTAGGCGATGCCGACGGCGAAGTTCTTGGTGCGCAGCACGGTCAGCAGCAGCGAGGTGGCCAGGATCTGGCTGATCGAGCCCATGCCGGTCCAGGCCCAGAAATGCCAGGTTGGCTGCGGCCAGGCGTTGTCCAGCACCTCGGTCAGCAGCAGCATGTAGAGCGCCGCCAGGGGCAGGCCATAGCCGAAGCGGGTGAAGGTGGCGCCGTTGGTGGAGAGGCGCTTGGTCAAATGGCGCTGCACCGCCGTCCGCAGCGACTGCAGTAGCGCCGCCATCAGGGTCAGCGGGATCCAGAGCCAGGTCATGACCGGGCAGGCTGACAGGCTGTGCGGCAACGCACAAATGCACCGCACGCAGGGGGGCTTGCAGGCGGGAAGGGCCGGCGGGCAGACTTTCCGCCATGCTTAGGGGGATCCGGCAATCGATGACGCAGCGCCAGATGGCGCCGGTGGCGCTGCTGGTCGTACTGCTGCTGGCAGGCGTCGCCTGGTGGCATTTCGCCGTCCGGCCGAGCGCCCTGCCGGCGGCCGAGGTGAAGCCCCTGCTGGCCGACCACACGCTGCTGGGCGCCTGGGGGTCCTCCAGCCGGCGCTATGTTCTCTACCTCGGGCCCGACGGCGCCGCGACCTATCGCGAGGTCGAGTTGGCCGCGGTGAACGGCAGCTGGCGGCTGGAAGACGACGGCACGGTCTGCCTTGTGTTCGACGAGATGGCAACCAACTGCTACGGCGTCGGACGCGAGGGCGAAAGCCTGGTCTGGATTCTGCCGGGCGCCGGACGCACCTACCCCTTCACCACCCAGCCGGGGCGGATCGAGGGGCTGTAGCGAACGCCCCCCTGCAGGAAGCGCAATGCTCCGGCGGCCGGCAAATGGGCAGACTGCCGCGGCACAGCACGGGAGGCACGCCATGGCGCGCAAACTGATCTCCTCCGGGTCGTCCTTCGAGGCGCTGGCCGGCTACAGCCGGGCGGTGGTGGACGGCGACTTCGTCTTCGTCGCCGGCACCACGGGGTTCGACTACAAGGCCGGTTCTATTTCGCCCGACGTCGCCGAGCAGACCCGCCAGTGTTTCCGCAACATCCAGGCGGCCCTGGCCCAGGCCGACGCCAGCCTGGCCGACGTGGTACGGGTCGTGGTCTATCTGGCGCGGCGCGAGGACTTCGCCGTGGTGGCGCCGATCTTCGGCGAGCATCTGAAGGACATCCGCCCGGCCAACACCACGGTCATCGCGCCGCTGATCGACGAGCGCATGCTGATCGAGATCGAGGCCACGGCGAAGCGGCGGAGCGGCTGATGCCCACGGTCCTCATCACCGGCGCCGGACGGGGTCTCGGCCTCGGCTTCGCGCAGCACTATGCCAAGGCCGGCTGGGACCTGCTGGCCACCTGCCGCGAACCGCGCGAGGCGCCGACCCTGCGGCGCCTGCCCGGCGTGGAGGTGCTGCGTCTCGACATGGCCGACGAGGCCGGGATCGAGCGCATCGCCGGTGGCCTCTCCGGCCGGCCCATCGACCTGCTGATCAACAACGCCGGCGTGCTGGGGCCGCGCAACATGGCGCTCGGCACCTCGCAGCAGGCCGACTGGCTGCAGGTGCTGGCCACCAACACCGTGGGCCCCTACCTGCTGGCCGAGCGGGTGGCGGCCAACGTGCTGGCCAGCCAGGGCAAGCGCATCGTCAACATTTCCTCCGGCCTCGGCTCGCTGGAGCAGGCCGATACCGAGTGGGCGCCGATCTACTGCGTCTCCAAGGCCGGGCTCAACATGGTGACGCGCCACCTGGCGCGCCTGCTGGGACCGCGGGGCGGCATCGCCGTCGCGCTCAGCCCGGGCTGGGTGCAGACCGCGATGGGCGGCCCTGGCGCCAGCACCACGGTGGAGGAAGCCGTGGCTACCATGGCAGCGACGATCGAGCGCCTGACCTCGGCCGACAATGGCCGCTTCCTGCATGCCGACGGCAGCCCCTTGCCCTGGTAGGCGACTTGACGCGGGTTGCGATTGGCAGGCCTCGCGGGGAAGCCTAGGTTCCCGGCGGGAGGATCCGCCATGCTGCTGACCGACGAACAGGAGATGATCCGCGAGACCGCCCGGGCCTTCGCGGCGGCCGAGCTGAAGCCGAACGCCGCCGCCTGGGACCGTGACGCGGCCTTCCCCAGGCCGGCGATAGAGGGTCTGGGGCGCCTGGGCTTCATGGGCATGCTGGTCGACCCGGCCTTCGAGGGGGCGGGGGCCGAAAACGTCTCCTACGCCCTGGCGCTGATGGAGGTGGCCGCCGGCGACGGCGCCTGCTCGACCATCATGAGCGTGCACAACTCGGTCGGCTGCATGCCGATCCAGCGCTTCGGCACGGCGGAGCAGAAGGAGCGCTTCCTGAAGCCGCTGGCGCGCGGCGAGCAGCTCGCCGCCTTCTGCCTGACCGAGCCCGGCACCGGCTCCGACGCCTCGGCGATCAGGACGCGGGCGCAGCGCGACGGCAACCACTGGGTCCTGTCGGGGGTGAAGCAGTTCATCACCTCGGGCCAGAATGCCGACCTTGCCATCGTCTTCGCGGTGACCGACCCGGCGGCCGGCAAGAAGGGCATCTCGGCCTTCATCGTGCCGACGAAGACGCCGGGCTATACCGTCGCCTCGGTCGAGCGGAAGCTGGGACAGCGCTCCAGCGACACCTGCCAGATCGTCTTCGACAACTGCCGCCTGACCCCCGACCTGATGCTGGGGCAGGAGGGCGATGGCTACCGGATCGCGCTGGCGAACCTGGAGGGCGGGCGCATCGGCATCGCCGCGCAGTCGGTCGGCATGGCCCGCGCGGCCTTCGAGGCGGCGCGCGACTATGCGCGCGAGCGCAAGGCCTTCGGCCAGCCGATCAGGGAGCACCAGGCCGTCGCCTTCAAGCTGGCCGACATGGCGACCAAGATCCACGCCGCCGAGCTGATGACCCTGCACGCCGCGGCGCTGCGCGACGCCGGCAAGCCCTGCCTGAAGGAGGCCTGCATGGCCAAGCTCTATGCCAGCGAGATGGCCGAAGAGGTGGCGAGCGAGGCCATCCAGATCCACGGCGGCTATGGCTACCTGCAGGACTTCCCGGTCGAGCGCATCTATCGCGACGTGCGGGTCTGCCAGATCTACGAGGGCACCAGCGAGATCCAGCGCCTGGTGATCGCGCGGCAGGTGACGTGAGTCAGATCTCCAGGTCCATGACCACCGGGCAGTGGTCGCTGGCCTTCGGGCGGTCCCAGCCGATGCGCGGAAAGCGCGGCACCTGCGAGCGTTCGGCCCGGTAGGGCATGCCGCCACGCAGGATCAGCGGCGGGCCGGGATTGCGCGCCGCCAGCTCGGGCGAGAGCAGCAGATAGTCGAGCTGGTTGTAGCTGCGGTCCACGCTGTAGAAGTGCGTCCAGCGGTCGGTCGGATCGGCGATGCGCTGCGCCGGGTCCACCACCAGGCCGCTGTCGAGCAGCGGCGCCAGGGCGTGTTGCGTGTCGGGCACGCCGTCGTTCTCGGTGAAGTCGTTGAGGTCGCCGGCGACGAGGTAGTCGCTCTGGCCGCGTGCCCGGCAGCGCTCGATCACATAGCGCACGGCGAAGGCCTCGGCGACGCGGAAGGCACGGGTCTGCTGCCGCCCGGCACCGATCGACTTGAAGTGGCAGTTGAACAGCGTCAGCGGCCGGCCTTCGACCGTCATCCGCACCTCCAGGCAGTCGCGGCGGAAGACGCGGAAGCGCGGATCGCTGAACAGCCGGTCGCGGGCGATGGTGGCGCGACGGATGCCCCAGTCTTCCCAGTCGAAGCCGGCGGCATAGAGCGGGTCCAGGCCCAGCTCCTTGTGGCTGGTGACGGCCTCCAGCGGCAGGCGCGACATGACGCCGACGTCGATGCCGCGCCCGTCGTTGCCCTCCAGCACCGCCAGGTGCGGCATGGCCTCGCCGCCGACGCCCAGCAGGTACTTGTCGTGGAAGCGGCGCAGGGCATGCAGCGACTCCACCTCCTGCAGCAGCGCGACGTCGGGCCGGGCCTGGCGGATCGCCAGGGCGGCGAAGGTACGGATCTCGTCGTCCATCGCCAGGCGCGCCGACTTGGCCAGGGCCAGGCGGCTGGCCTGGTCCTCGCCCTCCAGCAGGCCGAGGTAATCCTCGATATCCTCCGCCCGCCGGAAATCGAAGCGGGTGAAGAGGTTCTCGACGTTGAACGTCATGACGCGCAGCTTTGCCATGCGGCTCCTCTCGTCGCGGCGGCCGCCCATGCTAGCCTCGCGGGCCGAGAGCACGAAACCCGAGGGGGATACCGCATGGCCAAGCCGATCGAGTTCTGGTTCGACTACTCCAGCCCCTATGGTTTCCTGGCCTCGGAGAAGATCGGCGAGATCGCGGCCCGGCACGGCCGCGCGGTCGACTGGCGCCCCTTCCTGATGGGCGCGGTCTTCAAGGTGACCGGCACCCAGCCACTGGTCGACGTGCCGATGAAGGGCGACTACACCAGGCACGACATGGCGCGGGCGGCGCGGGCCCTGGGCATCCGCTTCACCGTGCCGGCCGGCTTTCCCTTCATGTCGGTCGGCGCCTGCCGCGCCAGCTACTGGGCCAAGGACCGCGACCCGGTCAAGGCGCAGGCGCTGATGCAGGGTCTCTACCGCAAGGCCTGGTCCGAGGGCGGCGACATTTCCCATCCCGGCGCGGTGGTCGCCCAGGCGGAGGCGGCCGGTTTCGACGGCCAGGAGGTTGAAGCGGCGATGAACGACGCGGCGGTGAAGGACCGCCTGCGCGCCGAGGTCGACGCCGGCATGGCCAAGGGCGTCTTCGGCTCGCCCTTCTTCTTCGTCGACGGCGAGCCCTTCTGGGGCCACGACCGCCTGGCCATGGTCGACCGCTGGCTGGCGACGGGCGGGTGGTAGGACCATGCTGGAACGCTATCTGGCCGGTCGCACGGCCCTGGTGACCGGCGGCGCCTCGGGGCAGGGGCGGGCCATCGCGCTGGCGCTGGCGGCGCGCGGCGCCAACGTCGGCGTCGGCTCCTACCTGGCGCTGCACGGCCCGCTGCCGGACAAGACCGACAGCTACTTCCCGCCGCAGCAGGAGCTCGACCAGGTCTGCGACGAGATCCGGGCGCTGGGGGTCGAGGCGCTGGGCAGCGACCTCGACGTGCGCTCGGCCGATTCGGTCGGCGCTTTCCATGCCGCGCTGACCCAGCGCTTCGGCCGGGTCGACATCCTGGTGAACGCCGCCGGCATCGCCGCGGAACAGCCGATCGAGGGCCACACGGAAAAGCTCTGGCTCGACATTCTCGACACCAACCTGAACGGCGCCTATCGCACCATCCGCGCCTGCCTGCCGGGGATGATCCGGGCGAAGTGGGGCCGCATCGTCAACATCGCCTCCACCGCCGCCTCGGTCGGGGCCAAGGACAACCCGGCCTACTGTGCCTCCAAGTCCGGCCTGCTGGGCCTCACGCGCTGCGTCGCGCTGGAGGGGGCGCCGCACGGCGTCACCTGCAACGCCATCAGCCCGGGCTTCGTCAACACCCGCATGCTGCGCTCCAGCGTGAAGCGCTGGCTGGCGGCCGAGGGCAACGTGCGGACGGAGGAGGAATACATCGCCGCCATCGCCGCCGGCTATCCGCAGAAGCGCATCATCGAACCGGAGGAGATCGGCGCCGTCGCCGCCTTCCTCTGCCGCGACGAGGCCTTCGGCATC
The DNA here is from genome assembly GCA_029781795.1 of Pseudomonadota bacterium. Taxonomy (GTDB): domain Bacteria; phylum Pseudomonadota; class Alphaproteobacteria; order Kiloniellales; family JACOMY01; genus JAKOWB01. The sequence goes on from JAKOWB010000213.1 coordinate 23,603, forward strand.
GCCGCGCAGGACATCACCGTCGCCGCGGGGTCGCTATGGTAGCCAGGGATTTCGAAGGCAAGCGCGTGCTGGTCACCGGCGGCACGCGCGGCATCGGTCTCGCCACGGTCAAGGCCTTCCGCGCCGCCGGCGCGCGCGTCGCGGTCAACGGCCGCACGGCGGAAAGCGTGGCGAAGGCGCTGGCCGAGCTGGGGCCGGGGCCGGAGCCGGTCGCCGCGCCGGGCGACGTTTCCACCGTGGCCGGCTGCCGGTCACTGGTGGACGCGGCGTTGGCCGGGCTCGGCGGGCTCGACATCCTGGTGAACTCCGCCGGCGTCTTCCGCGAGGTCACGGTGGAGGACAGCGACGAGGCCTTCTGGGACCAGGTGATCGACATCAACCTGAAAGGCTGCTTCTTCGTCACCCGGGCGGCGCTGCCGGCGTTGCGCGACAGCGGCGGCAACGTGGTCAACATCGCCTCGGAATCCGGCCTCCAGGGCAGCCCGCGCTGCACGGTCTACTGCGCCTCTAAGGGCGGGGTGGTGCTGATGACCAGGGCCATGGCGCTGGAGCTGGCGCCGCAGGTGCGGGTCAACGCGATCTGCCCCGGCCCGGTCGACACGGACATGCTCTGGGGCGGTGCCCCGTCCGGGCAGGCCAGCCAGGCCTACTTCGCCGGGCTGCAATCCTATGCGCCGATGAAGCGGATCGGCCGGGCGGAGGAGATGGCGGCCGCGGTGCTCTATCTGGCGCATCCCGACGCCGGCTTCATCACCGGCGCGGCGTTGTCGCTCGACGGCGGCTCGACGGCGGGGCGCTGAGCGGCGCGGGGCCGGTGGTGCCGCGCACCACCAGTTCGGAAGTCAGGATGACCTCGCGGGGTTCGGCCGCCGTCGGCGCGCCGATGCGGCCGAGCAGCAGGTCGGCGGCGCGGGCGCCGAGGTCGCGGCTGTGGGGCCGGACGGTGGTGAGGCCGATCCAGGGCAGCGCGGCGACGAAGATATCGTCGAAGCCGGTGACCGAGACGTCCCCTGGCACGGCGAGGCCCCGCTCGCGCAGGCGTTCCATCGCGCCCAGGGCCATGAAGTCGTTGGCCGCGACGATGGCGGTGGGCGGCGCCGGCAGGACGAGAAAGCGGTCGACCGCCGCGCGCCCCTGTTCGGCGGCGTAGTCGCCGGGGGCGAGCAGGCTCTCGTCCAGGCCGCCGAAGCGGCGCCGCATCTCGCCGCGATAGCCGGCCAGCCGCTCGCCGGCGGCGCTGGAGCGCGGCGGGCCCTGGATGAAGGCGATGCGCCGATGGCCGAGGGCGGCGAGGTGGGCGACGGCGGCCGCCGTGCCGACCGCGTTGTCCATGCCGACGTAGTCCGAGGGTTCGCTGACATGGCGCCGGTTCAGCAGCACGTAGGGCACGCCGAGGCGTTTCAGGCGCGGGACCTCGTCGCTGTCGCTGGCGGTCGAGGCCAGGATCAGGCCGTCCAGCCGCTTGTCGAGCAGCAGGCGCAGCAGCGCGGTCTCCTTGTCGGCGTCGTAGTCGGTGCTGCAGATCGCCAGGCTGTAGCCCTCGGCCCAGAGCCGGTCCTCCATGCCGCGCACCAGGTCGGCGAAGAAGGGGTTGGCGATGTCGGCGACCAAGGCGCCGACGGTCCAGGTACGCTGCAGGCGCAGGCCGCGCGCCAGTCCCGAGGCGCGATAGCCCAGCCGCTCGGCGGTCCGCTGCACCAGCGCGCGGGTTTCCGGCCGCACGACAGCCTTGCCCGCCAGCGCGTTCGACACGGTCGAGGGCGCCAGCCCGCAGGCGCGGGCGACGTCCTTGATCGTGGCGGGGCGGCCGAGACCATCGGGCATGAGGTTAGACCTCTCACAGGAAGCAGGGGTTGGGCAATAAAAACGATTTTCAAAAATCGTTTTTATCGACTAGGCTTCTTCGCTCGATCCGTCAGACGGCAAAGCCGCGGCGGTCGGCAGGGACGCCATCACGCGAGGGAGGAGTTCATGCGGGAGCTGGAATTGCTGGTCGGCCTGCGTCGCGGCGGTCTGGCGCGGCGCGCGGCGCTGCGCGGCCTGGCGGCGCTCGGCATCGGCGTGGTGTCGCTGCCCTATGTCGTGCGGCGCGCCGCGGCGGCCAGCCCGCTGACGGTCTTCGACTGGCCGGGCTACGACATTCCCGAACTGCACCAGCCCTACGTCGCCAAGTACGGCGCCTCGCCCGACATCGCGCTCTACGGCGACGACGAGGAGGCCTACCTCAAGATCAAGGGCGGCTTCGTCTGCGACCTGGTGCACCCGACCAGCTATGCCATCGGCCGCTATCGCGACCAGGGGCTGCTGAAGCCGATCGACACCACGCGCCTGTCGAACTGGCCCGATGTGATGCCCGAGGTCGCCAACGTCAAAGGCATGACCACCGGCGGCGACCGCTGGATCGTGCCCTGCGGCTGGGGCCACAACTCGGTGATCTATCGCCACGACATGGTGGAGCCCAAGGAGCAGTCCTGGAACCTGCTGTGGGACGAGCGCTACAAGGGCAGGATCGCCAACGCGGTGGAGATGGACGGCTCGGTCATCCCGGCCGCCATGGTGCTGGGCATGCCCGATCCCTATGCGATGGACGAGGCGCAGCTCGCCCAGGTGCGCGACTTCCTCATCAAGCAGCGCGCGCTGCTGCGCTTCTACTGGACCGACCCGGCGCAGCTTGAGCAGGCCATCGCCTCGGGCGAGGTCGCCATCGCCTATGCCTGGGCGGCCTCGGCCTCGACGCTGAAGGCGCAGGGCGTCCCGGTCACGTACATGCAGCCCAAGGAGGGCCGCGTGGTCTGGATCGACGGCTTCATCATGCTGAAGGCCGGCGAGGGCGAGGAGCAGCGTGCCTACGACTACATCGACGCCTGGCTCTCGCCCGAGACCGGGCGCTACATGCTGGCCGAGTACGGCTACGGCCACTCCAACCGCAAGGCCTTCGAGCTGGTGCCGAAGGAGCGCCTGGCGGAGATCGAGATCACCTCGCCGGCCGAGGTGCTGGCCAACGGCGTTTTCCTGCGCGAGATGGACCCGGCGCTGCGCGAAGCCTACGTGCGAATGTACGAGGACGTGCGCGCAGGCTTTTAGGACGTGTCCATGTCACCGGAAGGACCGGGCGGCAACCTGACCGCCGCCGAGCGCTTCGCGCTGGCCTTGAGGCGCCACGGCGTCGAGCTGATCTTCGGCCAGTCGATCCCCTCGCAGATCCACCTCGCGGCCGAGGCGATGGGCATGACGCAGATCGCCTATCGCACCGAGAACGCGGGCGCGATCATGGCCGACGGCTTCGCCCGGATCTCCGGCCGCGTCCCGGTGGTCACGGCGCAGAACGGCCCGGCGGCGACGCTGCTGGTGCCGCCGCTGGCCGAGGCCCTGACCGCCTCGATCCCGCTGGTCGCCATCGTGCAGGACGTGGCGCGGCCCAACCTCGACCGCAACGCCTTCCAGGAACTGGACCACCTGGAGCTCTTCAAGGGCTGCGCCAAGTGGGTGCGCCGCGTGCCGGTCAGCGCGCGGATCGAGGACTACGTCGACATGGCCTTCACCGCCGCCGCCAGCGGCCGGCCGGGCCCCGCGGTGCTGCTCTGCCCGCTGGACCTGATCGGCGAGGGCGGGCTGCCGGCCGGCGGTCGCGGCGCGACCCTGGGCCGCTATCCGCTGGACCGGACCGTCGCCGATCCGCAGCAGGTGCGCCTGGCGGCCGCACTGCTGGCCGGCGCGCGGCGGCCGCTCCTGGTGGCTGGCGGCGGGGTGCACAGCTCGGGCGCGGCGGCGGCGCTGGCGCGCCTGCAGCAGGACTGCCACCTGCCGGTCGCCACCACGGCCATGGGCAAGGGCGCGGTGGACGAAGGCCACCCGCTGTCGCTTGGCGTCGTCGGCTACTTCATGGGCACGGGCGGCATGGCGAAGTTTCAGCGCCCGCTGATCGAGGAGGCCGACGTCGTCTGCTTCGTCGGCAGCCGCACCAACCAGAACGGCACCGATTCCTGGACCCTCTTCCCGCCGGGCGCCAGCTACATCCAGCTCGACGTCGACAGCCTGGAAGTGGGACGCAACTACGAGGCCCTGCGCCTGGTCGGCGACGCGCGCCTGACGCTGGAGGCGCTGGCCGAGGCGCTGGCGGGCCTGGACCTCGCTCGCCGCCGCGCCGCGCGACCGGCGCTTGAGCAGCGCATCGCCGAAGGCCGCGCGCGCCATGTCGCCGAAGCGGCGCCGCTGCTGGCCTCACCGGCCACGCCGATCCGGCCCGAGCGCATCATGGCGGCGCTGCGCCAAGTGCTGACGGCCGACACCATCGTCGTGGCCGATGCCTCCTATGCCTCGATCTGGTGCGCCAACTATCTGCCGGCGCTGCGGGCCGGCATGCGCTTCCTGACGCCGCGCGGCCTTGCCGGCCTCGGCTGGGGCCTGCCGCTGGCGCTGGGGGCAAAGCTGGCGGCGCCGGCCTCGCCGGTGCTCTGCGTCGCCGGTGACGGCGGCTTCGGCCACGTCTGGTCGGAGCTGGAGACCAGCCGGCGGCATGGCATCAACCTGGTGGTGACGATCCTCAACAACCAGGTACTGGGCTACCAGAAGCATGCCGAGGACGTGCTGTTCGGCGCGCACACCACGGCGGTGGACTTCGCACCGGTCGACCACGCCGCCATCGCCCGGGCCTGCGGCCTCCATGGCGAGCGCATCGAGCGGGCCGAGGACTATGCCCCCGCCCTGGCGCGGGCGCTGGCGGCGGACCGCACCACGGTGCTGGACGTGATCGTCGATCCCGCCGCCTATCCGCCGATTACCTCCTTCGAGGGGCGGCTCTAGACTGGCGGCAGGGAAGGGAGGCCGCGGCCCATGATCTATGTCGAGTACATCGAGCGCGACCGCTTCCTGCCCTTCGACATCTTCCGCCATCTGGGCGACCAGTCGGCCTGGACCGACCCGCAGGACAGGCTTGTCGGCTCCTTCGGCCGCACCATGCGCCTGGGGCCCATGCCGAGCTACCTGGCCTTCTGGGAGTGCAGCGGCATGCGCCGCATGGACGAGTGGGAGGCACACTTCAACAGCCCGGCGGCGGCGAAGGACCGCGCCGAGCGGGCGACCCACGCCGCCATCCACCTGCAGCGCGGCGGCTGCTACGACGTGGTGGCGCGCGGCCCGGCGGTGAAGCGCGAGGGGCTGTACCTGATCGAGTACTTCGCCGCTGGTCCCGCGGTGGCGGACGCGGAGCTGGCTCGCCACTTCAAGGCGCGCGGCAAGGGGCGCAAGGGGGCGACGCTGAACTTCGTGCTGCGTCGGATCGGGCTGCTGGGCCCGCCGCCGGGCTGCCTCGCGGTCTGGAGCTTCGCCGACTACGCGGCGCTGGAGCCCTTCGAGCGGGCACGCGCGGCTGACGATGCCTTCGCGCCCAGCGAGGCCGGCGTCTACCGCTGGTTCGGGCGCGAGGTGCTGTAGGGGGGAAGGCTGCCCGGCGCCGCCACGGCAGGCGCCGGGCCAGAAATCTATTTTTTCGCCGCCGGTGCGGCCTTGGCGCCGGCCTTGGCGGTCTTGTCCTGCTTCGGCTTCTTCTTTTCCTTGTTGCTGCGCATCTGGCCCTTGGCCATGGGAGACCTCCGTCACGCAACCGCGGGCTCGCTGCCCGCAAGGTCCGATGCTAGGGCGGACTGCAGGAGTCCGTTAAGTCCCTTCCGGCGCCGCCGGGTCGTTCAGCACCGTCACCTCGACCTCCAGCGCCAGGATGAGGAAGGACCAGGCCTTGCCGTGGCTGTCGAGATTGAGGGAGGCATTGACCCCGCCCTCCAGCGCCTCGTGCATGACGAAGTTGAGGCCGTGCAGCCCCGGCAGCTCGTAGCGTTCGATGGCGCCGCGGAAGAGGTCCGGGTATTCCCGCTTCAGCCGCTCGGGCGTCAGGCTGGCCTTCACCTCCTCGTAGTGGCGCGGGTCGTAGACCCAGACGCCGACGTTGGAGGTATCGCCCTTGTCACCGGAGCGGGCGGAGGCGATGGCGCGCAAGGGGACGCGGTGCTTCATGCGCGGAACACCTCGATCTTCGGACGGATGGTGTCGCGGTCGAGGAACAGCGACTGCGTGGTGACCGAGGGCGTGATGTGCCCACGCACGCCGCCGCCGCCCGCCGGCCCGCCCATGTAGAGGTTGTCGACCTCGGCCAGCAGCAACTCGGCCAGCGCGCGGTCGTGGGTGCGCAGCGCCGCGCGCAGGCGCACGTCCTGCGTCTCGGCCTGCTGGCGGCGGGCCGTGGCGTGCACCGCGTTGACGCCGATCAGGTCGATGCGCAGCGGTCCGGCATAGCCGCGCGCCCTGGTCATGCGCTGGCGCAGAATCTCGCCGGCCAGCTCGCCGCGCCCGACGGCGCCGGGGCCGGCATAGCTGATCTCGGCCTCGGCCAGCAGGCCGCCGTCGAAGCCGACCGTGACCTTGAGCTGCCGGGGCCGCTCGCGACCGCTGGCGCCGCTGACGGCGACACGGTCCGGCCCCTGCTGCGCCAGGCGCACGCCGGTGAAGTCGGCGCTGACGTCGGGTGTCAGGTAGCGGGCAGGGTCGTGCACCTCGTAGAGCAGCTGCTCCTTGACCACGTGCACGGTCACCATGCCGCCGGTGCCCGGCAACTTGGTGATGACGGCGCTGCCGTCGGCGGCGCACTCGGCCAGCGGAAAGCCGATGTTGGCGAGGTCCGGCACGGCCTTGTAGCCGGGGTCGGCATAGGCGCCGCCGGTGACCTGGGTGGAGCATTCCATCAGGTGGCCGATCACCGTGCCGGCGCCGAGCTTCGCCCAGTCGTCCAGCGCCCAGCCGAAGCGCAGCGCCAGGGGCGAGAGGAAGAGCGCCGGGTCGGCCACCCGCCCGGCGATGGCAACTGTGGGCTCGTGCTGCAGGGCCTGCAGCATCACCTCGGCGCCCAGGTAGGCGTTGGCGCCGACCACCTTGAGGCCGGCCTCGCCGATGGTCTGGCCGAGCTCGGGCAGCAGCGTGTCCGGTGTCATCAGGGCGGTGACGTCGTCGCCCTCGATCGTGGCGATCACCGTGCCCTCCAGGCCGAGGCGCCGGGCCGCCGCGGCCGCCGCCCGTCCGGCCGCCGGCACGTTGGCGACGCCGCCATTGGTGACGATGCCGGTGCCCTGGCGCAGGCAGGCCGGCAGGGTCGCCTCCAGCCGGGCCTCCAGCATGGGGTTGTAGCCCCGGCTGGGATCCTTCATGCGCGCCAGGTGACCGTGCGCCAGCGTGCGCTCGGCCAGGCATTCGAAGATCAGGAAGTCGAGCGCGCCGCGCTCCGCCAGGTCGGCCGCCGGCTCCACCCGGTCGGCGGCATAGCCGGCGCCGGTGCCGAGGCGGATGGTCCTCCCGGCCACCGGATCAGACCGTCCGAGGCGGCTCGGCCTGCCGCGCCGCCTGCCGGCCCTTCATGATGAAGTGCAGGTTGCGGACATAGATCAGCAGGCCGGCGGCCTGCCCGGCGATGAAGACCGGGTCCTCGCGGTGGATGGCATAGGCGAGCAGGGTCGCACCGCCGCCCAGCGAGAAGAGCCAGAAGGCGGTCGGCACGATGGAGCGCTTGGCGCGCTCGCTGACGATCCACTGGATCAGGAAACGGGCGGTGAAGAAGGCCTGCCCGCCGAAGCCGATGATGATCCAGAGCGTCGTGTCATCCATGTCCGTCAGTCCTTGGCGGCCAGCGGCGTGACCGCGCCCGGCTGCCGCCGCCGGCGCAGCAGCCACCAGATCATCAGCAGGTCGCCGATGCCGACCCACAGGCGGTTCCAGAGGCCATACTTGGTAGTGCCCGCCGCGCGTGGCCGGTGGTTCACCTCGACCAGCAGCACACGCCGGCCCGTGCCCTTGACCAGGGCGGGCAGGAAGCGGTGCAGGCCGGCGAAGGCGGGCAGGGTGAGGAAGAGGTCGCGTGGGAAAAGCTTCAAGCCGCAGCCGGTGTCGCGCGTGTCGTCCTGCAGCAGGCTGCGCCGCACCTTGTTGGCGATGCGCGAGGAGAGGCGCTTGCTGAGACTGTCGCGCCGCCTGGTGCGCTGGCCGGCGACCAGGCCGACCTCCTCGCGCCTGGGATCGTCGCGCCAGGCGGCATAGAGCTTCGGCAGGTCGCCGCCATCGTTCTGCAGGTCGGCGTCCAGCGTAGCGACCAGGGGGGCGCGGGCGCCGCGCACGCCGGTCAGCACCGCGGCGCTCTGTCCGGCGCGGCGCTGGTGGCGGAGGGCCCGCAGCCGCGGCTCGCCGGCCATCAGCCGCCGCAATTCCTCGTCCGTGCCGTCATCGGACCCATCGTCGACGTAAAGAATCTCGAAAGCCACGACGCCCTCCAGCGCCCGGCGGATCTCGTCGATCAGCGGCGCCAGGTTCTCGCGCTCGTTCATCGCCGGGACGACGACGCTGAGGGCGGGGGACGTGGACTCGAGGGACATGGGGCCGGCTCGGGGTGCGAAAGGCGGCGCACCATAGCCCCGGCGGCCTGCGGGTCAAAGCGCGGCCGAAGGCCGCTGGCGCGAGCTTTTCGCAAGACTCCGCGCCGGGCTGGAATCTGCTATGAGGGACTCATGGGGCCCACCGCCGTCGCCAGCCTGCCGGAGCACGCCGATCCCTGGCTGGCGCGCCTGTTGCGCTGGCCGGCCGGGCTGCTGCTGGCCGTCGTGCTGCTGGTCGCCGTGGTGCCAGGCATGCTGGCGGTGCCGCCGCTCGACCGCGACGAAGCGCGCTTCGCCCAGGCCAGCAAGCAGATGCTGGAGAGCGGCGACTTCATCGGCATCTGGTTCCAGGACGAGCCGCGCAACAAGAAGCCGATCGCCGCCTATTGGATGCAGGCCGCCTCGGTCTGGCTCTTCTCCTCGGCCGAGGCGAAGGAAATGTGGGCCTATCGCCTGCCGTCGCTGGCCGGCGCCTGGGCGGCCAGCCTGCTGGCCTTCGCCATCGGCTGCCGGATCTTCCGCCGCGACCTGGCGCTGCTCGGCAGCCTGCTGCTGGCGGGCTCGCTCGGCCTGCACATCGAGGCGCTGGAGGCCAAGACCGACGCGCTGCTGCTGGCGGCGGTCGTGGCGGCGCAGGGCGCGCTGGCGGCGGTCTGGCTGCGGCGGCGCGACGGCCGGCCGGCCGGGTGGCGCTGGCCCCTGCTGTTCTGGGCGGGCGAGGGCTTCGCCATCCTGATCAAGGGCCCCGTCGGGCCGATGGTGGCTTGCCTGACGATCCTTGGGCTCGGGCTGCTCGACCGCCGCTGGCGCTGGCTCGCCGCCTTGCGGCCGCTGGCCGGCGTGCCGCTGATGCTGCTGATCGTGTTGCCCTGGGTGCTGGCCGTGACGCTCGGCCGCAACAGCGACTTCCTGGCCGAGGCGGCACGGCACGACTTCCTCGCCAAGCTGGTGGGGAGTGAGGAATCGCACGGCATGCCGCCGGGCTTCTATTTCCTCTCGCACCTGCTGTTCTTCTGGCCCGGCGCCCTCTTCACCATCCCGGCGGTGGCGGCCGCCTGGCGGATGCGCCGGCGCCTGCCGGGGCCGCTGCTCTACTGCCTGGCCTGGCTGCTGCCCTCCTGGCTGGCGCTGGAGGCGATCCCGACCAAGCTGCCGAACTATGTGCTGCCACTCTATCCGCCGCTCGCCTTCCTGGCCGCCTGGGCGGTGCTGGAGGGCGTGCCGGCGCTGACCGGGCGTTTCGCGCGCGGGCAGCTTTGGGTCTTCGTCGGCGGCGCGGTCATCATGGCCGCGGCTGGTCTCTACATCCCCTTCGCCCTGGGCATCGGCTTCGCCTGGGAGTCGGTGCCCGCCTCGCTGCTGACGCTGGTGGGGGTCGGCGGCGCGGCCTGGCTGGTCCGGCGCGGCCGGCGGGTGCAGGCCCTGCTTTACGGCGTCGTCGCCGGGGCGATCTGGCTCGGCTGGGGGCTGGGCGCCTTCTTCCCGGCGCTGACCCCGCTCTATTCCTCGCCGCGCATCGTCGCCGCCTGGCACCGGCTTGCCGGGCCGGAGGCGCCGCCGCTCGGCAGCTCCGGCTACCGCGAGCCCAGCCTGGTCTTCCTGGCAGGGACCGATACACGGCTGCTGCTGCCGGACGAACTGGCGGACTATCTTGCCACCACGCCGCGTGCACTGGTGCTGGTCACCAACCGGACGGAGCCGGATTTCCTCGCTGCCGCGGCGGCCCGCGGCATCACGCCCAAGGCGCTGGAAAGCCTGACCGGGTTGAACTACTCCGTAGGCTGGCGCCTGACCTTCACCTTCTACGGACTGGAACCCTGATCGCCATGCGGATACGCGCGCTCGACGGCTTCGACCGCTGGATGGCCGGCCATCCGCTGGCCTATGCCAGCCTGGTCATGGTCGCGGTCTGCGTCGTGCTGGTGCTCTTCGTCGACCTGCCGCTGGCAACGTGGCTGGGCAGTGGCGCCTGGAACCAGACCGACCGGGCCTTCAAGCTGATCGGCCAGATGGGCCGCGCCGAGGGCTGGGTCGCCGCCGCCGTGCTGGCCTACCTGGCGGCCACCTGGGCGCGCCGCCGCCACCCGAAGGGCCCACGGGCCGAGTGGTACCGCTGGCTGACGCGGCATCTGAACCTGCTGTTCGGCACGCTCATCGGCACCACGGCCATCATTCACCTGCTGAAGAACGGCGTCGCGCGCCTGCGCCCCGAGCTCTGGTACCGCCATCGCGAGTACGGCTTCGGCTGGCCTTTCGACGAGGGCTTCCCGGCCGACTCGTTTCCCTCGGGCCATACGCAGACCGCCTTCGCGGTGGCCGCGGTGGTGGCGCTGATGGCGCCGCGCTGGCGCGCCCCGGCCTTCCTGCTGGCCGGCCTGGTCGCGCTGTCGCGGCTGGTGAATGGCGCGCACTACCTGTCGGACACGGTGGCCGGCGCCTTTATCGCCATTGCCGTGTGCCACGCGCTGAAGCGCATCGTGCTGGACCCGGCGCGAAGCTGGCCCGGCGAAAGCGTGATCGACTGGGTGCTGGCCTTCCTGCGCCGCCGCCGTCAGGCGAAGGACTCGCCCGCCAGTACCCGGGCATAGAGCGTCCGGTCGACGTTCCCGCCGCTCAGCATCAGGCCGATACGCTCGTCCGGCCGCCGCGGCTCCCTCAGCGCCGCCGCCAGGGTGGCGGCCGCCGAGCCCTCGGCGACATTGTGCGTGGCCGAGAAGAAGAGGCGCATGGCCTCCGCCACCTCGGCGTCGGTCACCGCGACGATGCGCGCCGCGTGCTTCCAGATCGCTTCCAGCGACTCGGCGTTGGGCGTGCTGCAGGCAAGCCCGTCCGCCAGCCTGGTCGAGACCGGCGAGACCGCGAGCTGCCCGCGCTCGAAGGAGATCTGATAGGCCAAGGCGTGTGCCGAGACCACGCCGACGATCTCGGTCCTGAGGCCCAGCGCCTCACGCGCGGCGATGGCGCCGTTGATGCCGCTGCCCAGGCCGATGGGCACGTAGAGCCGCGTAAGGTCGGGATGGGCGCTGAAGAGCTCGTATCCCGCCGTGGCGATGCCGCGCACCAGTTCGGCATGGTACGAGGGCATGGCATAGAGTCCGCGCTCTCCGGCCAGGCGGCCGGAGAACTCCAGCGCCTCCTGGAAGTCCTGGCCGTGCTCGACCAGCTCGCCGCCGAGGGCGCGCATGGCGGCGTTCTTCTCTACCGAGTTGCCATGCGGCACGACGATGGTGGCCGTCAGGCCCGCCTGGCGCGCGGCGAAGGCGACCGACTGGCCGTGGTTGCCGCGTGTCGCGCAGATGACGCCGGTCACCTCCGGTCGCGTCCGTCGCAGCCAATCCATGAAGGTCAAGCCACCACGCAGCTTGAAGGCGCCGAGCGGCGTGTGGTTCTCGTGCTTCACCACCACCTCGCAGCCCAGGCGCTCGGCCAGCAGCGGCCAGCGATGCTGCGGGGTCGGGGGCAGGCTGCGGTGGACCAGGGTGGCCGCGGCCTGCAACGCGTCATGGGTGAACATGGCTGCAGTCTAGCGGGCAGCCCAGCCGGCCACCAACCGCGCCTTTGTCCCGCTACATCGAATAGACCGACCTCTTGCCGCTGCCCTGGCGCCGGCCGGCCTTCAGGTCGTCGACGATACCAGCCAGCGCCGCGGCGAAGGGCTCTGCCATGCCGGCGTGGCCGACGTTTAGCATGAGCTGGATCGAGGGCGGCCGCTCCAGGCTGCCGATGTACCAGCCGTCCTTGGTCAGGTTCTCGGCCACCGCGAGACTGTCGACCCCCGGTACATGGAAGGCGAAGTGATAGCCCTGCGGCTGGCCCAGGATGCGCCCGCCGACGCCTTCGATCGCGAGCATGAAGTCGTCGCGGATTGCCAGGGTCTGGCCGACCCTTTCGACGAAGCCCTGATGGCCAAGATAGCGCATCACCGCCCAGGCCGAAGCCAGCGCGCCGCCCGAGCGGGTGCCGGCGACACCCGGCGTGCCATAGAGGCCGGCCGGCCAATTGGTGAAGACCGTGCGACCATGGTCGGCGTCGGCCTTGTCGCGCAGCATCAGGGCTGACACGCCCTTGGAGGCCCAGCCGAATTTGTGCAGGTCGACTGAGACCGACCGCACGCCGGGGAGGCGGAAGTCGAAGGCATCCGCCGGCCTGCCGGCCGCCGCGGCGAATGGCAGGATCATGCCGCCAAGACAAGCGTCGACGTGCAGCCAGATGTTCCGCTCTACCGCCAGGTCGGAGAGCGCCTGTAGAGGGTCCATCACCCCATAAGGATAGGGCGGGGCGGAGCCGACCAGCAGCACCGTATCCTCGTCGCAGGCGGATGTCATCCAGGCCACGTCGGCTACTAGTTCGTCCGCCGCCGGCGCACGGCGCACCTCCAGCTGCATGAGCGCCGCTGCCTTGTCGAGTGCGGGGTGTGCGCTCCACGGCAGGACGATGTTGAAGCGGCGATTGCCGCGGGCCGAGGCCTCGGCGCGGTGCGCCGGTATCCGCACCGCCAGCATCAGGCTCTCGGTGCCGCCGCTGGTCATCACTCCGCCCGCGGTGGCCGGGCCGTGGAACAGAGTCGCCAGGCTGGTGACGACCTCGTCCTCGATCTGCCCCAACGCCGGGAAGGAGGTGCGGCTGTAGAGCCAGTTCTCGCTGATGAAGAGGTTGAAGGCCTGCTGTGCGACCTGCAGCACATCGTCGCCGGCGAAGTAGGATGGCCGGAACATGCGCGGCCCGCGCCAGGGAATGTTTTGGCCCGACTGCTTGCGCTCGCTCAGCAGGGCCAGCACCTCGTCTTTGGGCCGGCCAGTGCCCAGCAATGCCCCATCCGCCATGTCGCGATTCCCTCCCTAGTGGCGGTGAGAGGGTTGCTCTGTATTTTTGTCGATGTCAAATATTTTAGTCGTCCAGCGTCAGAAGCCTGGCGGCGAGGCGACGAAGATGTACTCGCACTTGTCGTCGAAGATGTTGCGGAAGCGCTGCGTCTGGCCGCCCTTCGCGGTATAGCCGTCGCCGGTGGAGAGGATGCGCGTCTCGTTGCCGATCGTCGCCTCAATGCGGCCCGACAGGATGAAGCCGATTTCCTCCACCTCCGCGCGGTTCTGCGTCATGCCGGTGTCGGATCCGGGGTACGCGGTCGCGCGCATGAATTGGAGGTGCGACTGCTTCACCGAGCGGCCGAGCTGGCGGTAGTGAATCGGGCCCAGCGAAACGTCGACCATCTGCTCGGGCCCGAAGAAGGCGGTGCTGCTTTCGCCGCCCTCGAGCGAGAAGAAATCCGCCAGCGAGATGCCGAGGCAATCGAGCAACCGCTTCAAGGTTTCGACCGACGGCGACACCTTTTCCAATTCGATGGCCGAGACCGCGCCCGGACTTTGTCCCGAGCGCCTGGCCAGCTCGCGCTGGGAGGCCCCGGCCTTTTCCCGCAGCTCGCGCAGGCGGCGGCCCACTCCAATCTCCATCAGCCCTGATCCCCCTCCGATTTCTTATGCAGCCTTCTCTTGCCAATGTCTATTATTTTCGCCTGCTGATGAAAATAATGGTCACTTCTCCACCGCGGGCGTGCATAGTCAGCGCGCACAATAACTGTCTTCGGGGAGGCGTTCACATGGCTCTCATCAGCATCCTCAACCGCCGCTCGCTCCTGGCCGGTTCCCTGGGTGCGGCGCTGGTCGCCGGCGGCTTCGGCCGCCTCCGTCTCGCCGCCGCCGCCGATAGCTTCATTCTGGCGCATGCGTTCGTCACCGACCACATCGTCCATCCGGTCTCGCTGAAGTTCGCCGAGCGACTGGCCGCACTGTCGAACGGCCAGCTTACCGTCGACTACCATCCCGGCGGCGACCTGGGGGACTACATCCAGCAGTTCGAGCAGACGATGCAGGGCGGCCTGCCCATGACTATGGCTGGCCTGGCGACCGATTTCGATGCGCGACTGAATGTCGGCTACTTGGCCTATGTCGTCGACAACTGGGAAAGCGCGCGGCGGCTTTATGGCCCCGGCGGCCAGATGGCGGCGATCCTGGACGGCGTGCTGAACGACCTTGGCCTCAAGCTGATCGGCACCATCCCCGGCGGCTTCGGCAGCATCGCCGTGCGCAAGGGCGTCGACCGGCGCCCCATGGACTTTCCAGAAGACGCCGCCGGCTTCAAGATGCGCGTCCCGCCGTTCGAGATCGGCGTGCGGCGCTTCGAGGCCTGGGGCTTTTCGCCGGTACCAATTCCTTATTCGGAACTCTACACGGCGCTGCAGCTCGGCACGGTCGACGGCCGCAGCTTCGGCCCGCCGCAAGAGATCTGGGAGATGCGCGATGCACTCGGCGCCTACATCCTGACCCGCGACTACTTCGACGTCGCCTTCTGGGTGGCCAACAAGGCCTGGTACGAGGGCTTGGCGGCAGACCAGCGTGGCTGGATCGACGCGGCGGCGGCCGATGCGGTGAATCTAGGCTGGGACGAAGGGCAGCGGCGCGAGGAAGACCAGCTGCAGAAGCTAAGGGACTACGGCATCGAGGTGATGGAACTCACCCCCGACCACCTCGCCAAGGCCAAGGCGATTGTCTACGCCAAGGAATGGCCCTGGATGGAGAGCACGGTCGGCGGCGAGCTGATGGCGAAGGTTCGTGCAGCCGCCGGCGTGACGCAATAGGCTGACCGGAGAAGCAGCGGGGCGAACCCTGGGGCGCGCGCTGCGCCGGCCTGCGGTTCGCCCCGCCTCGCTGCCTGGAGGGCCGGCATGGCGGGACTTCAAGGGTTGGAGCGCGGGCTGCTGCGCCTGCTGCAGGGGCTGCTGGTGCTTTCGGTGCTGGGCCTCACCGGCGTGATGACGCTGCAGATCGTACTGCGCTACTTGCTGGAATCCTCCTTCGTCGGGGTCGAGGAGATCTCTACGCTCTTCGGCCTCTGGCTCTACTTCGTCGGCCTTGCCGTGGTGACGGCGCGTAACGAGCATATCCGCGGCGGGTTCGTCGCCAGCCTGCTTCCGCCAGTCGGGCGGGTGATCCTGGAACGCTGCTTCGCCATAGCCTGCGCCGCGATCTGCGCCTATTTCCTGACGTTGGCGATCGACTACGCCGGGTTCATCGGCGACAACGGCCGGCGCAGCACCTTCCTGCGGTGGCCCTCGGTCATCTGGGCCGTGAGCCTATGCCTCGGTCTTGCCCTGTCGGCGATGCTGTTCCTGCTACGCGGCTTGGCGCCGCGTGCGGAGCACTGAGCCATGGAGGTGACCGGTGCGGGCCTGTCGGCCCTGGTTCTCGTGATCTTGATCCTGGTCGAGTTTCCCATCGCCTTCGCCTTCGCCGCCGCAGCGATCGTGCTGGCGATCAGCAGCGGACGAGACCTCGCGCTCATCGTGCCCACCGCCCTGTGGCAGACCGGCGGCTTCGCCCTGCTGGCCCTGCCGCTCTTCATCATTGCCGGCGGGGTGATGCGCGACGCGCAGATCTCCGACCGGCTCGTCGCCTTCATCGAACGCCTGGTTGGCCGCATCACCGGCAGCCTGGGGGCGGTGACCATCGGCGCCTGCATGCTTTTCGGCGCGATCTCCGGCAGCGGTTCCGCCGCCATCGCCGCCATCGGCAGCGTGATGCTGCCGAAGATGAAACAGGCCGGCTACGAACCAGGCTACGCCGCTGCGCTGGTCGCCTGCTCTTCGGTCCTGGCGCTGTTGATCCCGCCCAGCATTCCGATGATCGTGTTCGCGCTGACGGCGGGGCTGCCGGTATCGGCCTGCTTCCTGTCGACGGTCGGCCCAGGCCTGGCGATCGGCCTGCTGTACGTGCTGTTGAACTGGCGCCACGCGCGCCGCCGCGACATCGACTCGCCGGCAAAACGGGCGGCCGAACGGCGGCTGAGCCCGCCGCCGCGCGAGACGCTGCTGGGCACGCTGCCAGCGCTCTTCATGCCAGTGCTGATGCTCGGCGGAATCTATGCCGGCATCTTCACCCCGACAGAAGCGGCCGCCGTGACACTGGTCTATGCCGTTCTGGTCGGCTTGCTGGTCTATCGTTCAATGCGCCCCTCCGACGTTGCCCGCACCTTCATCGAGGGCGGCGCCATGACCGCCAGCGTCATCGCCATCCTTTTCTTCCTGCTGATCTACGGCAAGCTGCTGACCCTGGAAGGGATACCGCGCGACATCGCCGCCTTCGTCGCCGGCCTGTCTGAGGACCGCTATGTCGTGCTGCTGCTGGTCAACCTGGTACTGCTGTTGATCGGCATGTTCCTGGACGACATCTCGGGCAGCATCCTGGCAGCGGTGGTGCTGATGCCCGTGGCCAGCCATGTCGGCATCCATCCGATACATTTCGCCGCCATCGTCGGCACCAACCTCGGCCTGGGCAACGTCACGCCGCCCTGCGCGCCTCTGCTCTTCGTCGCCGGCAGCGTGGCGCGCCTCAATCTCAAGGACTTCATCCGGCCCGCGCTGCACTTCATGCTATTGGGCCACCTGCCGGTGGTCCTGCTGGTGACTTACTTGCCCGATCTTGCCCTCTGGCTGCCGCGGGTCGTGTTGGGGCTGCCCTAAACGCCGCCAAGCTTGACGTTGGCCGTCATTGACAGGCGGGCGTGAAGCTGCGGACTCTGGCTGCCGCAGGACCGCCAGGGGAAGCCCCATGCCCGTGCTGAAGAGCAGCGTGAACACGCGCAGTGCCGAGTTCCAGGCCAACCAGAAGACCATGCAGGCCCTGGTCCAGGAGCTGCAGGCCAAGGTCGCCAGGGTCAAGGAAGGCGGCGGTGCCGAGGCGCGCGAGAAGCACCTGGCGCGCGGCA
>JAKOWB010000215.1 GCA_029781795.1 Pseudomonadota bacterium
GAAGCGCTCGCCGGCGAGGCTGACGACGCGGTGCTCGGTGGCGCGGATGCGCCCGCCGGTCCAGCGCTCCAGCAGCTTGCCGAAGTTGATCGCCAGCGTGCCCTCGGTCGGCGGCACGGTCACCCAGGTGCCGTCCAGCATGCGGGCCTGCAGCCCCTCGACGCCGTTCTGCGCCAGCAGCGTGACGCAGCCGCTGTCGGCGTGCGGCACGTTCACCAGCCAGAAGGCCTTGCCGTTCTCGACCACTTGCAGGCTTGCCGGATCGCGGGTCCCCAGCGTCTCGGGACCGCGCTCGGGATAGTGTGCCAGGCGCAGCGAGGAGATGCCGCCGTCGAAGGCCGCGTCGAAAACGCTCTCGGCCAGCCCCAGGCCGCGCGCGATGGCGTGGTTGAGGGCGTGGCCGATCGCCTCCATGCCGCGGTAGTAGCGCGCGGCGGCGGCGCGCCAGCCGGGCAGGGCGGCCTCGTCGGGCAAGGGCGTCGCCTCGCAGAGCGGGTCGCCGGGGTCGACCGGGCGGTCGGGGTAGGCGACGTCGGGACCGATGTCGATCCCTTCCTTGTAGCTGAACTGGCCGGTCTGCAGCGGGAACCAGCCGCGATAGACGTTGGGTCGCGCCGGATCGAAGCCGCGCCGCAGCAGGCAAGCCTTGGCTTCGTCGGGCAGCCGGAAGATGCCGAGCAGCGCAGCCCGCATCGCCGGCGACAGGATCTCCGGGTCGGGCAGGCCGCGCACCGTCATGAAGCCGGTCTCGGCGGCGGCGCGGGCAATGGCTTGGTCGGCGGCGCGGCGGGCGGGGCTGTCGGCGCCGAACAGCGGCCCGATGTCGATGGCAGGGATCATGGCGCGGAGGCTAGGCAAAGCCGGGCAGGCGGGGAAGGGGCCCTCGCCGCATGGCCGTCCGGCGGCTAGGCTGTGGCAATTACCGGCTGCAGCGAGGCGTCGTGCCACAGCCCTTCGATAGCGTCCGTCAGGTCTTTCATCACCTCTGGGCACCTCGCCTGCACGTCGGCTGGTTCAAGGGCGGT
>JAKOWB010000229.1 GCA_029781795.1 Pseudomonadota bacterium
CGGTCGGCTTCTTCGCCTATCCGGGCAAGCCGAGCCGCCTGTGGAACCCGGCGACGCAGGTGCTGGAGCTGGCGACGCCCGAGGGCGATGCCATCCAGGCGCTGGCCGATCTGGCCACGGCGCTGGGCGCCGACCGGGCCGAACCGAAGCGCACGCGCCTGGCGAAGCCTGAGCGGCCGCAGGGGGCGCTGAACCTCGACACCCTGGCGCAGATGATCGCGGCGACGCTGCCCGAAGGCGTCATCGTGCTGGACGAGTCGATCACCAGCGGGCGCGGCCTGATGACGGCGACCGACGGCGTGGCGCCGCACGACTGGCTGCTCGGCACCGGCGGCTCGATCGGCTGGGCCCTGCCGGTGGCGATCGGCGCCGCCGTCGCCTGCCCCGACCGCAAGGTGCTGGCGCTGGAGAGCGACGGCAGCGGCCTGATGCTGCCGCAGACGCTCTGGACCTACGCGCGCGAGAAGCTGGACATCCTGACGGTGATCTTCAGCAACCGGCGCTACCAGATCCTGCACCACGAGATGCAGAATGTCGGCGCCACCAACGTCGGCCCCAAGGCGCGCACGCTGCTCGACCTGGACAACCCGGTGGTCGACTGGGTGTCGCTGGCCAAGGGCTTCGGCGTCCCGGCCCTGCGGGCGGCGACGCTGGAGGAGTTCGGCGCCGCGCTCGATGCCGGCTACGCCACCAAGGGCCCGATGCTGATCGAGCTGCTCTGCTGAGGGTCAGCCCAGCGCCTCGGCGATGGCGGCGAAGCAGGCCATCTCCACCGCATCGTGGCCCTCGGTGCTGGGCAGCGGCTGCGAGGACATCTTGGCGATGGTGACGCCGCTGTCGCGGTCGAACCAGAACCACTGGCCGTGGATGCCGGCGCCCATGCACTGGCTGCCGCGCCCGTCGGCGACGTACCACTGGCTGCGATAGCGGCCGTCCGGCGGCAGCATGGCCTCGAACTCGCTGCCGTCCCAGGCGGCGGGATCACCCGCCGTCATGATGTCGTCGATCCACCAGCCCGGCACCACCTGGCGCCCGTCGGCGAGGCCGCGGCAACGCACCATCTCGGCGACGCGCGCCAGGTCGCGCAGCGTGACGCAGAGGCCGCCGGCGGCGCGTGGCGCGCCCAGGCGGTCGACCGTCAGATTGGCCGGTCGCTCGGCACCCATCGGCTGCCACAGCAGGCCGGAGAGCAGCTCGGCATAGGGGCGTCCGCCGGCGCGCTCGCAGAGCCAGCCCAGCAGATCGCTGTTCGGCGAGAGGTAGCGGAAGCGCTTGCCGTGCGGTCCCTCGCGCCGGCCGAGCGAGGCGAGGAAGCTGCGCAGGTCCGGTGCCTTCGCCGGATCGGTCACCGGGTTCCAGCCGGTCGACTCGCGGTAGCGGATGAAGGCCCCCTCGGTCGCGAGGTACACCTCGTCGAAGTCGAGCGAGACCTGCATGTCGAGCACGTGGCGCACCGTGGCGTCGCCATAGCCGCTCTTCGCCACTTCGGGGATGTAGTGCGTGACCGGCCGGTCGGGATCGAGCAGCCCCTGCCCCGCCAGGATGCCGCAGAGCAGCGCGGTGACCGACTTGGTCACCGAGAAGATGATGTGCGGCTGATACCGGGTCATGCGGTTGTCGTAGCGCTCGGCGACGATGGCGCCCTGCTGCAGCACGATGAAGCCGTCGCACTGGCTCTCGGCCAGCCAGGACGACAGCTTGTGCTGCCGGCCGTTCGCCGTGAAGGTCACGTCGTTCAGGTCGAGCTGGGCGCGCGGCAGTTCCCACACGCGGCCCGGATCCTCCGCCACCTCGGCCGTCGGCACGATCTCGCGCACATGCTGGAAGGCCCAGCGGTTGAACGGCGGCTGGCGCCAGTTGCCCAGGTGCACCTGGCGCTCGGGCGCGGCGGGAAAGGCGTCCATCAGGGCGGGTGGCTTCATCGCGGCTGGCTCCTCTGCTCCTGCTCCCTGGCTTAAAGCGCGGCCGGTGCGGGAGCAAGGGCGTGGCCCGCATGGCCGCCCGGCTAGCCCAGGGCCTGCGCGATCTCCGCCGCGCCCAACCCTGCCTCGGCGAGCACGGCGCGGCTGTCCTGGCCGAGCGTCTGCGCCGGCGCCTCCAGCGGCGGCGCTTCGCCTTCGGCCAGCACCGTGCCGCGCAGCGCCAGCGTGGCGCCCTCGGTCGGGTGACGGTCCGGCCGCAGCAGGCCGACGGCCAGCAGGTGCGGGTCCGCCGGCAGGCTCTCCAGCGTGTGGCAGGGCATGGCCGGCACGTCCGCGGCGGCGAAGGCGGCAAGCCACTCGGCAGTGGTCCGGCCGACCAGCGCCGTGGCGCGGAAGGCGAACCAGTCCTTGGCGTTGGCGACGCGGTCGGCCACCGTGCGGAAGCGCGGGTCCTCGATCAGCTCGGGCCGGCCGACGATGCGCAGCAGCGCGTGGGTCTGCGCATCGGTGTTGGAGGTGAGGCTGATCCAGCCGTCCGCCGTGCGCAGCGGCTTGTTGTCGGCCTGCAGCACGCGTGGCTCGCCGGCAGGGCCGAGCGGTGGCTGGAAGGTCTGGCGCCCCAGGTGTTCCTGCAGCACGAAGGCGGCCATGGTCTCGTGCATCGGCACCTCGATGGCGGCGCCCGCCCCGGTGGCACCGCGCCGCACCAGCGCCGCCAGCACCGCGCCGGCGGTGATCTCGCCCACCACATGGTCGCAAAGCAACAGCGGCGCGTAGCGCGGCTCGCCGTCGCGCGCCAGGCTGAGGCCGGCGACCCCGGCGACGCCCTGCAGCACGGAGTCATAGGCCGGCAGCCCGCGGTAGGGTCCGCCCGGGCCGAAGCCGGTGATGCAACAGTGAACCAGGCGCGGCCGCCCGGCGCGCGCCGTCGCGGCATCGAGCCCGAGACGGGCCAGCGCCTCCGGCCGGATGTTCGACAGGAAGACGTCGCAGCGGTCGAGGATGCGCGCCAGCGCGCGCCGTGCCGCCGGGCGCTTGAGGTCGAGGCGCACCGACCGCTTGCCACGGTTGAGATGCAGGTAGCAGCCGCTCATGTCGCCGCTGGGCGAAGCGCCACCCAGCCGCCGCATCAGGTCGCCCTCGGGGGTCTCGATCTTGATCACCTCGGCGCCATACTGCGCTAGGCGCAGGGTGGCGACCGGGCCGACCACGACAGAGGTCAGGTCGAGCACGCGAATCCCGGCCAGCGGCCGCAGCGCACTTGCCTCGCTCATCGGATCTCCATTTCCACCGCCGCGCGGCCTTCGTCGTCCTCGGCCCAGAGACGCCAGCCCGCCGCCTCGGGCGCGGCCTTCAGCGTCATGCGACGGCCGCAGTAGAGCGGCGCCAGGTTGCGCGCCGCCAGGCTGGCCGGCGGCGCGCCGCCGAGCCGCCGCTGCAGGTCGAGCAGCAGCAGCGCGGCAAGGCCGCCGTTCACCACCAGGGCCGGATAGTGCTCCACCTGCCGCGCATAGGGCAGGTCGTAGTGAATGCGATGCGCGTTGAAGGTCAGCATGCAGTAGCGCTGCAGCAGGATTTCGTCCGGCACGCGCAGCTCGGCATGTGGGGCCGGGCGCGGCCGGCCGGGCGGCAGCGGCGGGGGCGGCCCGTCCGGCGTCTCGCGGTAGATCAGGTCCTCCTCCTCGATGACCGCCGGCCGCGCCGCATCGGCGACGAAGATCTCGTGCCGGCGGGTGATCACCACCAGCGGGCCGCTGCGTCCATCCTTGCGCAGCTCGGACAGCGGCGTGCGGCGGCGGCGCAGCGGGGCACCGATGGGAATCTCCCCCTCGAACCAGGTGCGGCGCCCGCCGAGCATCAGGCGCGGGCGCCGAAAGCCGAGATCCGGCGGCGGCGTGTAGCCATCGGTGCCCAATGCCGACTGCGCCACCAGCGGGGCGAACAACATGACGTGCCAGCCACGCGGCAAGGGTTGTCCCTCCACCAGGGCGGTCGAATCGCGGTCGAGCAGGGCGGCGGCGCGGCGCGCCAGGACCAGGGCGCAGCGTTCCTCCTCCCAGGTTTCAGGCGGCAAGGTCATGGATCCACTCCGGCTGGCCGTCGGCGCCGTCGCGCAGGGTTCCGGCATCGCCGACCGGCGAGCGCGCGAACTGCGCCAGCGCCGCGATGCTGCCGGCGTCGCGCACGCGGGCCAGCAGCCGCAGCGGTCCGGCGCGGCAGATCGCGAGGCCCTGCTGCGCGGCGCCGTCGCGATCATGCAGCAGGGTGAAGCTCTCCAGCACCGCCGTGCCACGGCGCGCCTGGTCGTGGCCCGGCACGGGGCCATAGCGCCGCCGCACCTGATCCTGCAGATCGAGCGCCGGCGCGGCCTTCGCCGGCGCCGTCGACAGCAGAAGCGCGTGGTGCGCGGTCAGCCAGCCGCCCTGGCCGTAGAGCAGGCCGAGCGCGCCGGGCCGGGCACGCAGGCACTGCGTCATCGCGACCAGGGCGTGGATCATGTAGCTGTTGAGCGGCGCGCCGAAGAAGGTCAGGCCGCCGGCCACCGTGGGCGTGGTCCGCGCCGGCAGGCCAAGGCAGTCGAGCGCCAGCTTCGGCACGCAGGGAAAGCAGGAGTAGAGCTCCAGCAGGTCGAAGGCGCGTCCGTCAGCCAGCGCGCGCGCCGCGTCCAGCACGACCTGCTGCGCCACCGAGCGGCCGTAGCTGTCACGGCGCAGCAGCTCGTCCGGCTCGCGCGCCGCGGCGGCTCCGCGCAGGTGGACCAGCCGGTCCTCCCGCACGCCGGCCGCGCGAGCGTGCGCCAGGCTGGTCAGCAGCACCGCGGCGCCCTGGTTCACTGCCGGGTTCGCGGTCATCAGCTTGCCATAGGGCCAGGCGACGGGGCGGTTGCCCGCGTCCGCGCGCAGCAGGCGCGCCGCGTCGGGCGCGTCCCGCAGCCAGGCGGCGGGGCGCCCGGCCGCCACGGCGGCGCAACGCTGCCACAGCCGGGCGGATGCCGCCTGCTCCGCCGCCGGCGTGGTGCCGCGCGCGACGGGTAGTGCGTTCTCGTAGAGCGCGTAGGCCCGAACCGGCCGGTCCAGCCCCAGCGCGCGCACGACCTCCGGCTGCGCATCGGCGGCCCTTGGCGCGGCGATCGCCGGCTCGTCCATCCAGGGCAGGACGATCCCACGGCGGCGCGCGGCGGATGCCGTGTGCTCGGCCTCGGCGCCGACGATGGCGGCGACCTCCACCTGGCCGGCGGCGATCGCCGCCGCCGCCACTTGCAGCGCGGCCAGCGGTTGATGGCCACCGACCGGCGCGTCCCACAGCAACCCCGGCGCCAATTCCAGCCCCTCGGCGAGGCGCGCCGCCGGCCGTGCCACTGGCCAGGAGGCCGCCTGCATGACGGCGAGGGCGCCGAGCGCCGGCAGCAGCCGCGCGCCGGCGTCGGCCTCGGCCAGGCGCAGCGCCGCCACCATCAGGTCCGGCGGCGAACGGCCGTCGCGCGGCTCCGCCGGGCGGTCGGCCAGTTCGCCGACGCCGACGATCACCGGCAGCCGCGCGGCCTCCGGCATGGCCGTCAAAGCGCCGCGGCGATGGCGGCGAAACAGGCGAGATCGTCCATCCCCGCCTCCTCGGTCGAGGCTTCGGGCCGCGAGGCCAGCTTGACGATGGAGACGCCGCGGTCGCGGTCGCCGTAGAGCCACTGGCCGTGGATGCCGGCGGCCATGAAGCGCGAGCCGCGGCGGTCGGCCAGGTACCATTGGCTGCGATAGTTGCCCTCGCCGCCCGGCAGCATGTAGTCGAACTCGGTGCCCGCCCAGCAGGCCGGATCGCCGCCGGTCAGGATGTCGTCGATCCACCAGGCCGGCAGCACCTGGCGCTCCTCGGCGCGGCCCTGGCAGCGCACCAGCTCGGTCACCCGGCCGAGGTCGCGCAGCGTCGCCGCCAGGCCGCCGCCGGTGCGCGGCGCGCCCAGGCGGTCGACCGCGAGATCGGCGCTGCACTCTGCCCCCATGGGCTGCCAGAGATGGCGAGTGACGAGCGTAGCGAAGGGCTGGCCCGCCGCACGCTCGCCGATCCAGCCCAGCAGCTCGCTGTTCGGCGTGAGGTAGCGGAAGCGGCGGCCGTGCGGTCCGGGCCGGCGGCCGAAGCGCAGCAGGAAGGAGCGCATGTCGAGCGGCTGCGCCGGATCGCGCGCCGGCGACCAGCCGGCGGCCTCGCGCAGGCCGGCCAGGAGGCCCTGCGGATCCTCGTAGGATTCGTCGTAGTCGAGCGACACCTGCATGTCGAGAAGGTGGCGCACCGTCGCGTCGCCCCAGCCGCTCTTCGCCGCCTCGGGCAGGTAGCGGGTGACCGGTGCGTCGGGGTCGAGCCGCCCGTCGTCGACCAGCGGGCCGAGGGTGAGCGCGGTGATCGACTTGGTGACCGAGAAGGCCAGGTGGTTGCGCGTCGGCGTCAGGCCGTTGCGATAGATCTCGGCCAGGATCTCGCCGTGCTGCAGCACCAGCAGGCCGTCGACGTGCGCCTCGTCGAGGAAGGCGTGGAGCGTGGTGCGCCCACGGCCACGGTAGCGCTCGAAGGTCAGGCTGCCGAAGTCGCGCAGCCGGCGCGGCAGCCGCCAGTGCCGCTCCGGGTCGCGTTCGACCGGGGCCGTGGGGATGACCTCGCGCATGTGCTGCACGCCCCAGCGGCTGAAAGGGTGCGTGCGCCAGTTGGCCAGGGTCACCTGGCGCTCGGGCGGCGGCGGAAAGGCGTTCATCATGCGGCTGATCCTCCTGGTCGCGGCACAGCCTAGCCGCGCCGGCCAGTCATTCTATCCATAGAAAGACGTTCTTTATCCAGAATTATGCCCGAAGAGCGCGGCGCCGATGCGGTCCGCCGCGGCGGCCAGCTCGCCGCCGATGGCGACGAGCTCCCCGCGCGTCACCAGTCCGTCGATGGCGATGGCGCTGAGGCCGAGGCGTGGCTGGCCGGCGCGATCCGTCACCACCGCGGCCACGGCATCGACGCCGCGGAAGATCTGGCCGCGGTCGAGCGCATAGCCCAGGCGGCCGGCGCGCCGCACCTCGGCCCGCCAGGCTGCGAAGCTGGGCGCGCGCTGCCAGCGCACCTCGGCGAAGGCGCGGCGCAGCGCCGCCTCGTCCAGATCGCGCGCGGCGGCGACGCAGCGGCCGACCGCGCCGGAGCAGGCCGGCATGCGCAGGCCGACCCGCATCTCGGGGCGCAGCGCGCTCGGCGCCGCCACGCGCTCGACCAGCACCAGGCGGTCGGCCTCGGTCACGCGCCAGAGGGCGAAGAGCGCATTGTGGCCCGCCGCCAGGCGCTCCAGCTCGGGACGCAGCAGGTCGGCGACATTGGCGCCGACCAGGCCGCTCGCCAGCTCGACCACGCCGAAGCCGAGGCGATAGCTCTTGGCCGCGGTGTCGAACTCGACCAGCCGTTCGGCCACCAGGGTGCGCAGGATGTTGAAGCAGGTCGAGGTGTTGATGCCGGTGGCGCGCGAGATCGCGGTGGCGCCCGCCGGCGTCGCCTGGCCCGCCAGGTGGCGCAGGATGCGCAGGGCCTGCACAACGGCGCCGACGCTGGTGCCCGTCTGGCTGTCGCTCATGCCGGCGAGGGTACGAGATTCGGCGCCGAGCCGGCAGTCCCCGCCGGACGCTACTCCGCCGCCGCGGCGCCCGGCAGCAGGCAGTCGTCGGCCAGCGGCACGACCGGCGTGAGGTCGCGGTGGTGCTGCCAGTCGGGGCGCTTGTTGGAGCGGCCGGCGTTGCTGACCGGGTTCAGGATCAGCGAGAAGATGCGCCGGTTCCAGGGCGACATGTTGGGCGGCGAGCCGTGCACCAGGCTGTCGCCGAAGATCAGCGCCGTGCCCGCCGGGCCCTTGGCCGAGACGATGCCGCGCGCGCCCGCCAGGCGCGCCACCTCCGGCGCCTCGACGCACCAGAGCGGATAGCTGGTGGTCACCGTGTCGAGGTGGGTCGGCACCGGGCCACCCTGGTGCGAGCCGGGAATGAACCACAGGGGCCCGTTGAACTCGGTCACCTCGTCCAGGAGGATGTGGAGGTTGAGGGCCAGCGGCTTCGGCACGCCATCCTCGCGGTGGTGCGTGGCGAAGTCGTAGTGCCACTGCCAGACCTCGCCGCCGAAGGCCGCCTTCACGTTGACCTTCACCTGCTGGATGTAGAGGTCGCGGTCTTCCAGGATCTGCATCGCCGGCTCGACCAGGCGCGGGTGGCGCACCACGCGGGCATAGGTCGCGTCGCGCAGGTGCAGGCCCATCGTGGTGCGCACCAGGCCGTTCTTTTCGCGGAAGTTCGCCGGCGTGTCCTCGGCGTAGAGGCCGGGCAGCGCGGCGGTCAGAGCCGCCACCTCGTCCTTGGAGAAGAGGCTCGGCAGGATCAGGAAGCCGTCCTCGTGGAAGCGTTTGAGCTGCTCGGCGGAAAGGCGCATGGGGCAGATCCTCGTTCGGTCGCTGGCGAGGAGCATGCGGCCGGCAAGGTCCGCTGACAAACGCCTTCTTCTCACCCCATGCGTGATCTATCCTCACGCATGCCCCGCCTCCCCCCGCTCAAGTCGTTGCCCGATTTCGCCGCCGCCGGCCGCCATCTCTCCTTCAGCAAGGCGGCCGAGGAACTGGGCGTCACGCATGGCGCCGTCAGCCGTCAGATCAGGGCGCTGGAGGACTTCCTCGGCTTCCCGCTGTTCCGGCGCCTGACCCGCCGCATCGAGCTGACCGAGGCGGGGCGGGCCTACCTGCCTGCCGTGCAGCGACTGCTGGACGAGCTGGCCGGCGAGACCGACCGCGTGCGCCAGGCCGGCGGCGGCCGGCGGCTCACGGTCTCCACCGGCGTCTCCTTCGCCATGAAGTGGCTGGCGCCGCGCCTGCCGCGCTTCCAGGCGGCGCACCCGGGGATCGAGTTCCACCTGGACGTCAGCGACGTGGTGCCGGACCTGGAGCGCGGCTTCGCCGACTGCGCCGTGTTCCACGGCCTCGGCCGCTTCCCGGGTCTGGTGGCCGAGCGGATCTTCGACGAGAGCGTGGTGCCGGTCTGCGCGCCGGCCCTGCTGCGGCAAGGCCCGGCGCTGCGGCGGCCGGCCGACCTGCTGACCCGCGCGCTGCTGCACGAGGACCGCATGCAGCCGGACTGGCCGCACTGGTTCGCGGCACAGGGCATCACCGGCGTCGATACCGCGCGCGGCCCGCGCTACAGCCACGGCAGCCTGCTGCTGGAGGCCGCCGCGCGCGGCGAGGGCGTGGCCCTGGGCCGCAGCCTGCTGATGGCCGAGGACCTGGCCGCCGGCCGCCTGGTGAAGCCGCTGGGCGACCTCGCCCTGCCGGCCGAGCGCGGCTTCGACCTGGTCTATCCGGCCGGCGCGCTGGAGCGGCCGGCCGTGGCAGCCTTTCGCGCCTGGATCCGGCGCGAAGGAGGCCTGGATGCTTGAGCTCTACAGCCGCTGGCAGAACTCCGCCGGCGAGCGCGTCCGCATCGCGCTGCACCTCAAGGGCCTGGGCTACATCTACACGCCGGTCGCCAGCCTGCCGCCGGGCGCGTGGCGGCGCCTCAACCCGCAGGGCCTGCTGCCGGCGATCGGCGACGAGGGCC
>JAKOWB010000248.1 GCA_029781795.1 Pseudomonadota bacterium
CGCTGATGGTGTCGTGCAGGATCTCGAAGAAGCGCAGCAGCACGGCATCGGAGGCGCGGGGCAGCGCCGTCTGCAGCGCGGCCGCGGCCCCGGCGCTGGACAGCCGCTCGATCGCCAGGTCGTCGGCGCCGGCCTGGAAGGCGGCGTAGACCTCGGCGCCGAGCCGGCGATAGTCCTGCGGATAGGCCACCGCCATGGCCAGAAACAGCGGCTCGTTGAGGAAGACCCATTCGGTCAGCGCCGCTGGCGCATCGGCCAGGCTGCTGGCCGCCCTTGCCGGCCCTCGCCCGGTGACCACGCCGGCCTGGCGCAACTCCGCCGCGGCCGGGTACCAGACGCGCTCGTGCGCCACCGCCAGCACCTGGTCGAGGAAGCCGACGGCGATGCCGCGGCGCAGCAGCCAGTCGCGCATCAGGTCGTTGCCATAGGCGGCGACCACCCGATTGCCGGCCATCGCCGCCACGGCCGGCGCCGCCGCATGGAAGCCAAGGCGCGCGTCCGGCGCCAGCAGGCGCTGCTCGCCGGCGACGAAGAGCAGGGTGCAGGCCGAAATGCAGGCCAAGGGCACATAGGTCGTCAGATGCCGCTCGGCCAGCCGATCGCCGGCGGCGATGGCGGCCCCCAGGTTGCCGCCGGCGCTGGTCAGGCTGACCTGGCGCAGCGACGGCGTCAGGGCCAGCATCCGGCCGAGGTCGGCGGCGGACTCGTCGGTGACCTCGCCCAGGAACTCCAGGGTGCGCCCCCCGTCGAGCAGGGTGATGCGGTAGCGCGGGGCGAGCGCCGCCAGCTCGGCCGCCTCGGGAATCGCCGGCGGGCTGGCGGCCGCGGCGGGCGGCGGCGGATGGGCGCAGCCATTCAGGCCCGGCAGCAGCAAGCCACCGAGCAGCAGTGCCCGCACAGCGGCGGCGAAGGTCGGCCGGACACGCATGCCGCCATCTTGGCCAGGGCACCCCCGCCCTCAAAGGCAAAACGCCGGCCCGGCCTTCCCGGGCGGGCGGCGGCACGGCGGCCTGTCAGCGGCCGCCGCCCTGCCGATAGAGCGCCTTGGGCCAGCGACGGTGCAGCCAGAACCAGTCCTCGGGCTTGGCCCGCACCCAGGCTTCCACCTCGGCGGTGATGCGGCGCGTGAGCTCCAGCGCGTCGGCCTCGGCATCGCCGCTGTCGGGCAGTTGCAGCGGCTCGGAGGCGGTGAAGCGGAAGCGCGCGCCCTTCAGCCGCTCGATACGGCAGG
>JAKOWB010000261.1 GCA_029781795.1 Pseudomonadota bacterium
GCACGGTGGTGGCCGCCGACCCGATCGCCGCCATCCTGGCCGGCGACTACGTCAAGGTGCCGGTGCTGTCGGGCATGACCGCCAGCGAATCCAAGCTGCTGTCCAGCTTCCTGCCGCTGGTGGGCCACCCGCCGGGCATCAAGCTGCCGGACGCGCAGCTGTTCCCGTTCCTGTTCGACCCGGCCCAGGCCAGGGCCGCCCGCTTCGGCGACATCGTCAACCCGGCCTACCCCGACGGCGCCGCCTACGACGCCGCCATCGCCGAGCTGGACGCCAAGTTCTTCACCGCCATGCGCGACAACTACATGAACGCGCTGGCCACGCAGACGCCCGGCCAGGTGTGGTCCTACCGCTTCGACTGGAAGCAGGAGCCCGCGCCCTGGAACGAGGTCTACGGCGCCGCGCACGCGTTCGACCTGGCCTTCCTACTGGGCAACTTCGGCCCCTCGCTGTACGCCAACGCAATCGTCAGCGACGCCAACCAGGCCGGCCGGCTGGCCCTGTCCGACGCCATGATGGGCGCGCTGGCCGCCTTTGCACGCAGCGGCGACCCCAACACCGGGGCGCTGGGCGTGGCCTGGCCCAACTGGCCGCGGGTGCTGCACTTCGACGCCACGCCGACGGCGCGGCAGATCTCGGTGCCATGAGCGCGCCGGGCCGCTCCCAAGCGCGAATCCCGCAGCGCATAGCGCGGAGGGTCGTCCCGTGAGCTTCACCGTCCTCATCCCCGCCCGCCTGGCCTCCACCCGGCTGCCGAACAAGCCGCTGGCCGACATCGGCGGCAAGCCGATGGTGGTGCGCGTGGCCGAGCGCGCCGCCCGGTCGGGCGCCGCGCAGGTGGTGGTGGCGGCCGACGCACCCGCCATCCTGGAGGCCTGCGCCGCCCACGGCGTGCGCGCCATCGCCACCCGCGCCGACCACCCGAGCGGCAGCGACCGCCTGGCCGAGGCCTGCGCGCTGCTGGGCCTGGACGGCGACGAGGTCATCGTCAACGTGCAGGGCGACGAGCCGCTGATCGAGCCCGCGCTCATCGGCGCCGTCGCCGATTTGTTGCAAAACGAGCCTCTGGCCAGCATGGGGACTGCCGCGCATGCTATCGAAACAGTAGAAGAATTCGTCAACCCCAACGTCGTCAAGGTGGTCACCGACGCGCAGGGCCTGGCCCTCGCCTTCAGCCGCGCGCCGCTGCCCTGGTGGCGCGACGGCTTCGCGCAGGGCATCACCGCGCTGCCCACCCAGCCCGCGCCGCTGCGCCACATCGGCATCTACAGCTACCGCGCCGCGTTCCTGCGCGCCTTCCCGCGGCTCGCACCCGCCCCCATCGAGCGGTGCGAGGCGCTGGAGCAGCTGCGCGCCCTGTGGCACGGCCACCGCATCGCCGTGCACGTC
Source organism: Pseudomonadota bacterium (assembly GCA_029781795.1). GTDB lineage: Bacteria > Pseudomonadota > Alphaproteobacteria > Kiloniellales > JACOMY01 > JAKOWB01. The sequence continues at coordinate 1,390 of JAKOWB010000261.1, forward strand.
ACGCCCCACGCGCCCGGCCCCGGCGTGGACACGCCCGAGGACCTGGCGCGCGTGCGGGCCTTGCTGGCCTGAAAGCCCCTGATCCCGCCCGGCCCCGTCAGCTTGGCGTCGGGGTGCGCATGCTATTCTTGATCGCACGGCGCCAGGCGCCAGCGGCCCGAGGGAGAACCGGCCGCGGATCGGACCACCACTCTTGA
>JAKOWB010000303.1 GCA_029781795.1 Pseudomonadota bacterium
GCTGCCCCGCTGGCTGGCACCCGCGGCCGTCGTCCTGACGCTCGCCGCCGCGCCGGTCGCCGCCGCCGACCTCGACACGCTCAACGACCGGGTCGATCGCCTCACGCGCGACCTGGCCGACCTGCGCAACCAGGTCTACGCCGCGCAGGGCAGCGGCCAGCCGGTCGCCGGTGGCGCCAACCTCGAGACGCGGCTCGCCGCGTTCGACCAGGAGCTGCGCAACCTGACCGGCCAGATCGAGCAGCTCGGCTACCAGCAGAACCAGCTCTCGCAGCGCCTGGACCGTATGCAGTCCGACATCGAGTACCGCCTCTCCACGCTGGAGGGCGGCGCTCCCGCGGCGGCGGCGCCGCCCGCCAAGCAGCAGTCCTCGGGCGGCGGCACCTCCGTCGGCACCCAGGCACCGACCGCCAGCGGCGGCAGTGGCGGCACGCCGCAGGGCGACATCAAGACGCTCGGCACCGTGTCGCAGGACCAGCTGGCCCAGGTGCAGACCACCTCGCCCGGCACCTATGGCGCGCCGCAGCCGATCGGCAATGCCACCGCGCCCGCGACCACGCAGACCGCCGCCCTGCCGGGCAACACGCCGAAGGAGCAGTACGACTACGCCTTCGGCCTGCTGCGCAAGGCGGACTACGCCGGCGCCGAGGCGGCGTTGACCCAGTTCATCCAGGCCAACCCGAAGGACCCGCTGGTCGCCAATGCCAAGTACTGGCTGGGCGAGACCTACTACGTGCGCGGCGACTACAGCAGCGCCGCCAGCGCCTTCGGCGTCGCCTACCAGGACCACCCGCAGGGCCCCAAGGCGGCCGACTCCCTGCTGAAGCTGGGCCTCTCGCTCAGCCTGCTGGGCCAGGGCGGCGACGCCTGCGCCGTGTTCGGCGAGCTGGAGTCGCGCTTCCCCAACGCCCCGGCCAACGTGCTGCAGCGCTCGAAGCAGGAGCGCAGCCGCCTCGGTTGCTGAGGCTCGACGGAATCGCCTCTCCGCCGCTGGTGGACAGGGGCTAGGC
>JAKOWB010000311.1 GCA_029781795.1 Pseudomonadota bacterium
GCCAGCGGCGCGCCGGCTTCGGCGACGGTCGCGGCGGCGGCGGCGATCTCCTCGAAGGTCGAGGCGCCGGTCGAGAGCAGCACCGGCTTGCCCTTGCGCGCCACATGCGCCAGCAGCGGCCGGTTGGTCAGGTCCGCCGAGGCGATCTTGTAGGCCGCCATGTCGAACTCGGCGAGCAGGTCGGCCGAGTCGCTGTCGAAAGGCGTGGAGAGGAAGGTGATGCCGAGGCCCCGGGCATAGGCCACCAGCTCGGCGTACTCCGGATGGCTGAGGCCCCGCTTGGCGGCGAAAACCTCGTACTGCGTCTTGAAGTTCGGGTCCTTCCAGTAGAGCTCGGCCCAGTGCGTGGTCAGGCGCCGCGCCGTGTAGGTCTGGAACTTCACCGCCTGGGCGCCGGCGATACGCGCCTGCAGCACATGCGCCTTGGCCAGCTCCAGGCTGTCGTAGTGGTGCACCCCGGCCTCGGCGATGACCTAGGGCGGGTGCTCGGGACCGACCGGCAGGCCGGCGATGGCGAATTGGGGCATGGCTTGAACCCTGTGAACGGTGCTCTTGGCAACTGGCGCGGCAAGCTAGACCAGCAGGCCGAAGCCTGCCACAAGAGTTCAAGGGGGGCGCGGACAGGGCGCATGATGGCGACAATGGGCGAGGCGGGATCAGGCGAGCGGCTGCTGCCGGTCGGCAAGGCCGATCCTCGGCGCCGCCGGTCCCTGGCGCACCACGCGCTGTCGGGCCTGCGCATGGCGCGGGCGAGGGCGCTGGGCGGGGGGGCTGTGCCATCGGATCTGGCCGACCCGCTGCGCCGTCTGCGCCGCTATGGGCTGGTAGTCTTCGAGAACTTTCTGCCCGCAGAGGCCTGCACGCGGCTGCGTGCCGCGGCCGATGCGCTGTTGCAACGCCACGCGGAGGGTGTCTTCGTCGACCGCTGGGGCGCCGACCACCGGCTCTACCTGCGGGCCGACCTTCCGGGGCCGCTGGGCGAGATCGCCCGCGATCCCGGCCTGCAGCGCCTGGCCGAGGCGGCGCTGCGCGGCCCCGCGATCAACGCCGGGCTGCTGGTGGCGCGGCTGGAGGCATGGCCCGACAACGCCGGCTCGGGCGCCGGATGGCACC
>JAKOWB010000314.1 GCA_029781795.1 Pseudomonadota bacterium
CGAGACTGACAAGCAAGGCGAACAGGACGTGTCGCATGACGGTCCGCTCGGACGGTGGACGGTAGAGGCTGCGAGCAGCTTAGGTCGCCGCTCCGGCGTCGCGCTACCGTAGGTTTAGTTGACCGGCGACGCTTCGGCCTCGCGGCCGACGGAATACCTGCTGAACACGCTGCACGCCGGCGGCCTCACGGCCCTGGCCCCCGACCGCGCCAGGACGCCCGACCGCGACAGCTTCCACCGCCAGCTTCTGCTGCGCCGGCCGGTCGGCGAGGGCGGCGGCAACGATCCCGACGACGAGGATGTGGTCAGGCATGGCCTTGTCCTGCGCGGCGACCTGCCGCTCGGTGCCGTGGTGCCCGGCAACCACCTGTTGCCTGCGGTCTAGTGCGCGCGTTCCGCCGCCAGCAGGTAGTTCACGTCGAGGTCGCGGGCGGAGAGGCGCCAGCCCTGGTCCAGCGGGTTGAAGACCAGGCCGGTGATCTCGGCCAGGGAGAAGCCGTTGGCGCGCAGCAGGGCCGTCACCTCCGACGGCTTGAGGAAGCGCTTCCAGTCGTGCGTGCCGCGCGGCAGCCAGCGCAGCAGCCACTCGGCGCCGACGATGGCCATGAGGAAGGACTTGGAGGTGCGGTTGAGGGTGGAGAGCAGGAGCTGCCCGCCCGGCTTCACCAGGCGTCCCAGGTCGGCGACGAAGGCCGGCGGGTCGGCCACGTGCTCGACGATCTCCAGCGCCAGCACGGCGTCGAAGGACTCGCCGGCGGCGACCAGCGCCTCGGCCGTGGTGGCGCGATAGTCGATGGCGAGGCCCTGGTCCGCCGCGTGGGCCCGGGCGGCGGCGATGTTCTCGGGCGTGGCGTCGGCGCCGACAACCGTGGCGCCGAGGCGGGCCAGCGGCTCGCTGACCAGCCCGGCACCGCAGCCGAGGTCGAGCAGGCGAAGGCCCGCCAAGGGCTTCGGCGCTCCCGGGTCGCGGCCGGCCTGGGCCGCCAGGCGGCCGACCAGGAAGCCGAGGCGCGCCGGGTTCAGCCGGTGCAGCGGCTTCATCGGCCCCTCGGGGTCCCACCAGCGCTCGGCCAGGGCGGCGAACTTGGCGATCTCGGCCGGGTCGACGCTGCCGGCAGCCGGGACAGGGCCTGCGGGGAGGTGGCTTTCGGGGGCGGGGCTTTCGGTCGCTTGCGTCATGAAATAGATGCCTGAGCCTTGCCTTGCTTCGCCGGACGGGGGTGAGTATGGATAGCCGACGCCCACCCAGGCAAGCAGCCATGGCCGGCACCGGCGCCCAGCGGCGCGACGGCGCCCGCGGCCGATGGCTTGCCGCGCCGGTGGGCCTTTGTCGTGAGGGGACCTCAAGGGTCTCGCCAGGGGAGCAGGCGCGCCGATGGCACGCATCGTGATGAAGTTCGGCGGTACCTCGGTCGGCGACGTGCCGCGCATCCAGAACGTGGCGCGCCGCGTGAAGGCCGAGGTCGAGCGCGGCCACGAGGTCGCGGTCGTGGTCTCGGCCATGTCCGGCGTGACCAACCAGCTCGTCGACTATGTGCGGCAGACGGCGGCGATCGCGGACCTGCGCGAATACGACACGGCGGTCGCCACCGGCGAGCAGGTGACGGTGGCGCTGCTCGCCATCGCGCTGCAGGAGATCGGCGTCTCGGCGCGCTCCTGGCTCGGCTGGCAGCTGCCCATCCGCACCTCGGACACGCACGGCTCGGCCCGCATCCGCTCGATCGACACGACCATCGTCGAGGAGCGCTTCAAGGAGGGCCAGGTGGCGGTGGTCGCCGGCTTCCAGGGCCTGTCGGACAACAACCGCATCACCACGCTGGGGCGCGGCGGCAGCGACACCTCGGCGGTCGCACTGGCGGCGGCGCTCAAGGCCGAGCGCTGCGACATCTATACCGACGTCGACGGCGTCTATACCTGCGATCCCCGGATCGTGACCAAGGCGCGTAAGCTCGACAAGATCACCTATGAGGAGATGCTGGAGATGGCCTCGCAGGGGGCCAAGGTGCTGCAGACCCGCTCGGTCGAGATGGCGATGAACCATCGCGTGCGCGTCCAGGTGCTCTCCAGCTTCGAGGACAAGCCCGGTACCCTGGTGGTGGACGAGGAAGAGATCGTGGAACAGGCAGTGGTCAGCGGCATCGCCTACTCGCGGGACGAGGCGAAGGTCACGCTCATCCGGGTCCCGGACCGCCCCGGCGTCGCCGCCGGCATCTTCGGCCCGCTGGCCGCGGCGGCGATCAACGTCGACATGATCGTGCAGAACATCTCGCTCGACGGCGAGACCACGGACATGACCTTCACCGTCGGCCGCGCGGACCTCAAGCGCGCGCTGGCGACGCTGGAGCAGAACGCCGCCGCGCTGGGCAATCCGCGCATCGTGCACGACGCCACGGTGGCCAAGATCTCGGTCATCGGCGTCGGCATGCGCAGCCACACCGGCGTGGCGCAGCAGATGTTCAAGTCGCTCAGCGAGAAGGGCATCAACATCCAGGTCATCACCACCAGCGAGATCAAGATCTCGGTGCTGATCGACGAGGCCTATACGGAGCTCGCCCTGCGCACGCTCCACACGGCCTACGGCCTCGACGCCGGCTGAGCCCATGTCCCAGGACTGACGAGGGGGACCGGGGGCGATGGCAAGGGCACCCGGATGGGTCGGCGCACGCCGCCTGCTGAAGCAGCTGCGCGACACGCTGCAGCAGGGCGGGCCCGCCGGCCGTCGCCTCGACCAGGTGACCACGCTCATCGCCAACGACATGGTGGCCGAGGTCTGCTCGCTCTACGTCATGCGCGCGGGCGAGGTGCTGGAGCTCTTCGCCACCAAGGGCCTGAAGCCGGAAGCCGTGCACCAGACCCGCCTGCGCACCGGCGAGGGCCTGGTCGGCCTGATCGCGGCGCAGGCCCGCCCGCTGGTGCTGGACGACGCGCAGAGCCATCCGAACTTCGCCTACCGCCCGGAGACGGGGGAGGAGATCTTCCAGTCCTGGATGGGCGTGCCGATCCTGCGCGAGGGCCGCGTGCTCGGCGTGCTGGTGGTGCAGAACAAGACCCGCCGCCTCTATACCGAGGAGGAGGTCGAGACGCTGGAGACCGTCTCGATGGTGCTGGCCGAGATGCTGGCCTCGGGCACGGTGCTGGACCCCGAGGAGCAGCGCCTGGCCGAGGGCACCTCGCTGCTGCCGGCGCGCCTGGCCGGCATCGCGCTGCAGGAGGGCCTGGCCATCGGCACGGCGGTGCCGCACCACCGCGGCCTGGTCATCACCCGCATCGTCGCCGAGAACCCGGGCGAGGAGCGCAGCCGCCTCGGCGCCGCGATGCGCGAGCTGGCCGAGACGCTGGAGGAGCTGTTCGAGCAGAGCGAGCTGCAGCAGGCGGGCGAGCACCGCGACGTGCTCGAGACCTATCGCATGTTCGCCGAGGACCGCGGCTGGATGGGCCGCATCGAGGAGGCCATCGCCTCGGGCCTCACCGCCGAGGCGGCGGTGCAGAAGGTGCAGAACGACACCCAGGCGCGCATGGCGCAGGTCAGCGACCCCTACCTGCGCGAGCGGCTCTACGACCTCGACGACCTGGCCAACCGCCTGCTCTACATCCTGGTCGGCGGCGAGGGCGCGGCGCAGGCGCTGCCCGAGGACGCCATCCTGGTGGCGCGCTCGCTGGGGCCGGCGGAGCTGCTGGACTACGACCGCACGCGCCTCAAGGGCGTGGTGCTGGCCGAGGGCAGCCCGACCGCGCACGTCGCCATCGTCGCCCGCGCGCTCGACATCCCCATGGTCGGGCGCTGCCCCGAGGCGCTGACGCGCATCCGCCCCGGCGACAACGTCATCGTCGACGGCAACAGCGGCCAGGTGCTGGTGCGCCCGCGCGAGAACGTGCGCGCCTCGTTCCGCGAGGCGATCGAGCAGCGCGAGCGGCGGCGGCGTCTCTTCGCCGCGACGCGCGACCTGCCGGCGGTCAGCCGCGACGGCGTGCGCGTGACGCTGGGCATCAACGCCGGCCTCTTGATCGACATGCCGCAACTGCACGAGGCCGGCGCCGACTTCGTCGGGCTCTATCGCACCGAAGTGCCCTTCATGGTGCGCGAGTCCTTCCCCAGCGTCGCCGAGCAGCGCGAGATCTATGCCCGCATCCTCGAGGTCGCGGCCGGCAAGCCGGTCACCTTCCGCACGCTCGACATCGGCGGCGACAAGGCGCTGCCCTATTGGGCGGGCGCGGCGGAGGAGAATCCGGCGATGGGCTGGCGCGCCATCCGCATCGGCCTGGACCGGCCGGCGCTGCTGCGCCAGCAGCTGCGCGCGCTGGTGCAGGCGGCGGCCGGCGGGCGCCTCATCGTCATGTTCCCGATGGTGACTGAGGTTGCGGAATTCCAGCGCGCCAAGGCGCTGCTGCTGCGCGAGGCGGCGGCGGCGGAGAGGCCGCCCTCGAACCTGGTCTGCGGCGTGATGCTGGAGGTGCCGGCGCTGCTGTTCCAGCTCGACCAGCTCTTCGCCGCGGTCGACTTCGTCTCCATCGGCTCCAACGACCTGCTGCAGTTTCTCTTCGCCACCGACCGCGGCAACCCGGCGCTGGCGCGGCGCTACGAGGCGACCTCGCCGACGGGTCTCGGCCTCTTCAGCGACCTCGCGGCACGCGCCGCGGCGGCCGGCGTGCCGCTGTCGCTCTGCGGCGAGACCGCGGCCTCGCCGCTGGAGGCGATGATGCTGGTCGGCTGCGGCCTGCGGTCCCTCTCCATGCCGCCGGCGGCGGTGGCGCCGGTGAAGACCATGATCCGCTCGCTCGACGTCGGGCACCTCGCCCGCTTCCTGGACTCCTGCCGCACGCTGGAAACGCCGTCGCTGCGCCACCTACTAACCGCATATGCACGCGATCACGGCGTGGAGTTTTGATGGCCCGGAGGCCTGAAATGTTTGCCGGGCACGGTCGAACTTTGATAAAAGACACAAGGTCTTGGCGGGTGGGGGCCCCGCCGGGCCGGGGTTTTACGACCGAAGCAGGCCCGCGAAAGACTCGTCAATGGGCGAGCGAGGCAAGGTGAGCGTGCTCAGACCGGTACCGAAGGAGCACCGCGGCGAGATCGCAGAGGGCGTCACGCCGATCGGCGGGAAGGGGCAAGAGGCAGGTGACGAGCCGCGGCTGATCCTGGACAGGGAGCCGGAACCGCGCGCGCCCGCGGAGGAGACCGCGCGCCACGACTTCGAACCGGTGATCCAGCCGACCACGGTCGGCGGCCTGCTGGCCGTCACGCGCATGAAGTTCGGCCAGGACCTGCGCCAGGTGTCGCAGGCGCTGCGCATCCGCCAGGGCTACCTCGAGGCGATCGAGCAGGACCGCCATTCCGACCTGCCCGGCCTGCCCTATGCCGTGGGCTTCGTGCGCAGCTATGCCGACTACCTGGGCCTGGACGGCAAGGCCCTGGTGCAGCGCTACAAGGACGAGGCCCAGGGCCTCAGCCGCAAGCCGACGCTGGTGTTTCCGGCGCCGGTGCAGGAAGGCAAGGTGCCGACCGGCGCCATCATCCTCGTCTCGCTGATCCTGGTCGGCCTGGCCTATGCCGGCTGGACCTACTTCTCGCGCGAAACGCAGGCGCCGCCGGCGGCGGTCGCCGCGCCGCCCACAAGCAGCGGCAACACGGCCGGGGCCGCGCCCGCGCCGACGCCCAGCGCCGTCGATGCCAATGCCAGCGAGGCCCAGCCTGCGGCTACTCCCGCGCCGGCCCCCGCGCCCCAGCCCGAGGCGCCCCTCGCCGGCACCGGCGGCGGCAGCGCGCCGGCGCCCGGCGGCAGCCTCGGCGGCCCGCTGGCCGCGCCCCTGCCGCAACCCGGCACCACCGACATGGCGGTCGCCACGCCTGCCCCCATCGCGTCTCCCGGCGTCACGCCGCCGCCCGCGGTGAGCGACCTGACGGCCAGCGGTGGCGGCGGCCCCTCGCCCAGCCCGGCGGCGCCCGCCGCGCCGGCCGTCGCCCCGGCGGCGACGCAGGAGGCGGCGCTGCCCCCGGCCAAGCCGGCGGCGCGCGTGGTGATCCGCGCCAAGCAGGATTCCTGGGTGCAGATCCGCGACGCCAAGGACCAGGCCATCGTCACCCAGGTCCTGCGCGAGGGCGACAGCTACGAGGTGCCGGACCAGCCGGGCCTGGTGCTGCTGACCGGCAACGCCGGCGGCCTGGTGATCACGGTGGACGGCAAGACCCTGCCGCCGCTGGGCGCCGTCGGCGCGGTGAAGCGCAACCTGGCGCTCGACCCCGACAAGCTGCTGGGCCAGTAGGCGCCGCCGTCTCGCCGCCCTAGAGGCGTTTCCCCGTATCCAGTATGACCGCGGTGTAGTCGCGGTAGCTCATCCCCAGTTCCTCCGCCCGTGCCAGGCGGCGCAGCGCGATCTCGCGCGGCGGCGTCTTCCAGGCGGCGTTGTGCGCCTTGGACCAGCAGAAGAGGCGCCAGCCCGCGTCCTTCGGCTCGGGCGGGTCCAGCGGCGGGCCGCCGTTGTGGCCGATGGCGGGCGCGAGAGCGTCTGGCATGGCGCGAGTATGTCTATTATAATAGACAAATGTCCACGATGATTCGGGACCCGGCCGAAGCCGCCCTGTCCAATCGCCTGAAGCAGGAGCGCGAGGCGCGCGGCTGGTCGCTGGCCGAGCTGGCCGAGCGCAGCGGGGTCAGCAAGGCCATGATCAGCCGCGTCGAGCGCGACGAGGCGAGCCCGACGGCGGCGCTGCTGGGGCGCCTCTCGGCGGCCTTCGGCCTCACCCTGTCGCAGCTCTTCGCCCGCGCCGAGGCCGGCGGGCGGCTGGCCCGCAAGGCGCAGCAGCCGGCCTGGCAGGACCCTGACACCGGTTTCCGCCGCCGCTCGCTCTCGCCGCCGGATCCGGCCGGGCTGGAGCTGGTGTGGGGCGAGCTGCCGCCGGGGGCGGAGATCGCCTATCCGGCGGCGGCACTGGCCTTCATGGCGACGCACCAGGCGGTGCTGCTGGAGGGCACGCTGGAGATCGTGCTGGCCGGCCAGCCCTTCCGCCTGGCGCCGGGCGATTGCCTGCACTACGGCCCGCCGGCCGAAACGATCTACCGTAACCCCGGTGCAACGCCCGCGCGCTACATCGTCGCCCTGCTGCGCGCCGCCTGATCCCGCCGCCTTGCGCTTTCAGGCCCTGGCGCGCATCTTCCCCGGCACAGGACACCGCCCAGCCCGAAAGGCAGCCTTCCTCGATGAGCGACCACACCGCCCACCGCCCCTGGCGCCAGATCATTCGCCGCAAGAGCCGCCAGATCCACGTCGGCAAGGTCGCCGTCGGCGGCGACGCGCCGATCACCGTGCAGTCGATGACCACGACGCGCACCTGGGACGTCAAGGCGACGATCGAGCAGGTGCACGCGCTGGAGGCCGCCGGCGCCGACATCGTCCGCATCTCCTGCCCCGACGAGGAGTCCTCGGCGGCGCTGAAGCAGATCGTGCCGAACGTCGGCGTGCCGATCGTCGCCGACATCCACTTCCACTACAAGCGCGGCATCGAGGCGGCGCGGAACGGCGCCGCCTGCCTGCGCATCAATCCGGGCAACATCGGCGGCCGCGACCGGGTGAAGGAGGTCGTGAAGGCGGCGCGCGACCACAACCTCTCCATTCGCATCGGCGTCAACGCCGGCTCGCTGGAGAAGGACCTCTTGGAGAAGTACGGCGAGCCCTGCCCCGACGCCATGGTCGAGAGCGCGCTGAACCACATGAAGTTCCTGCAGGACGAGGACTTCCACGAGTTCAAGATCTCCTGCAAGGCCTCCGACGTGTTCCTCGCCGTCGCCGCCTACCAGCAGCTCGCCGAGGCCTGCGACTATCCCCTGCACCTCGGCATCACCGAGGCCGGCGGGCTGCGCAGCGGCACCATCAAGTCCGCCATCGGCCTCGGCTCGCTGCTCTGGGCCGGCATCGGCGACACCATCCGCGTCTCGCTCTCGGCCGACCCGGTCGAGGAGGTGAAGGCCGGCTTCGACATGCTGAAGTCGCTGGGCTTGCGCCACCGCGGCGTCAACGTGATCTCCTGCCCCTCCTGCGCGCGCCAGCAATACGACGTGATCAAGACCGTCGAGGAGCTGGAGCGCCGCATCGCCCACATCACCACGCCGATGACCGTCTCGGTGATCGGCTGCGTGGTGAACGGCCCCGGCGAGGCGACCATGACCGACATCGGCTTCACCGGCGGCGGCAAGGGCACGCACCAGGTCTACCTCGCCGGCGTGCCGCACCATCGCCTGAAGGACGAGGGCATCGTCGAGCACCTGGCCGGCCTGATCGAGGCCAAGGCCAAGGAGATCGAGGCCCGGAAGGCGGAAGCGGAGAAGGCCGCGGCGGAGAAGGCCGAGGCCGGCGCGGCGGCCGCCGCCGAGTAGTGTCCGCCGCGGCCGCCCCCACCCAGCGGCGGCGCGACGGCCGGCTGCGCCGCTTCTACCAGGCGCGCTGCTTCTACCGGCTGATGCGGCTGCTGCAGGGCACGCCGCTGTTCTATCCCTTCCATCACCTCTCGATCAGCGGCGACTTCCGCCACCTGGAGGTGGCGCCCGACAGCGACCTGGTGGTCGAGGGCGCGCAGCGCAGCGCCACCTCCTTCACCTTCCACGCCTTCGCCGCGGCGAACGACACCGCGGGCCGGCCGCCGCTGAAGGTCGCGCGCCACCTGCACGCCGCCGCGCAGTACCGCCGCGCGGCGCGCTGGAAGGTGCCGGCATTGCTGTTGCTGCGCGACCCGGCCGACTGCGCGCGCTCCACCGCGCTGTTCCACCGCCGCACCTCGCCCCGGCAGGTGCTGAAGATGTGGATCGCCTTCCACCGCTCGGCCTGGCGCTGGCGCCGTCACCTGCTGGTGGTGCCCTTCGCCGTGGCGACGCGCAGCCCGGGGCTGGTGATCGCCGCCGCCAACCGCCGCTTCGGCCGCGACTTCGCCCCCTGGCCGGCGACGCCGCTGGCCGGCGCGCTGGTGATGAAGCGGCTGGAGGAGGCCAACAACAAGCGCGACGGCGGCAACGCGCTGACGTCCTATGTGCCCAACGCGGTGAAGGAGGAGGCCAAGCAGGGCGTCGACCTGGCCGGCTGCGAGCGCCTGCTGGCACGCGCCCGCGCCCTGCACCGCCGCTGGCTGAAGGAATCCGAGGCTTCCTTTGGCGCCCCCGAGGGGCTAGACAGGCCCGCCGCCTCGCCCTGAGGCGTCGATCCTCAGAGGAGATTACCCCCCGTGTCCACGCTGCAGCCCGTCCGCGGAACCCATGACCTGTTGCCGGCCGAGATGCGCCGGCACCGGCATGTGACCGAGACCGCGCGCGCCGTGGCCGAGCGCTATGGCTACCTGCTGATGGCGACGCCGATCTTCGAGTTCACCGAGGTCTTCAAGCGCACGCTGGGCGAGGCCACCGACATCGTCACGAAGGAGATGTACACCTTCGAGATGCGCGAGGGCGAAAGCATCACCCTTCGCCCGGAGAACACCGCCAGCGTCTGCCGCGCCTACATGTCGAACGGCCTGCAGCAGGAGCTGCCGCTGAAGTTCTTCTATGCCGGCCCGATGTTCCGCCACGAGCGGCCGCAGAAGGGCCGCCAGCGCCAGTTCCACCAGATCGGCGTCGAGCTGTTCGGCGTGCCGGAGCCGGCGGGCGACGTCGAGATCATCGCCTGCGGCCAGCGCATCCTGGCGGAACTCGGCCTCGCCGACCGCATCACGCTGGAGCTGAACACGCTGGGCGACCCGGAGAGCCGCAAGGCCTACCGCGCCGCGCTGGTCGACTATTTCGGGCAGCACCTGAAGGACCTGTCCGCGGACAGCCGCGAGCGGCTGGAGCGCAATCCGCTGCGCATCCTCGACAGCAAGGACGCCGGCGACCGCAAGGTCGTGGCCGGCGCGCCCTCCTTCGCCGACTACCTGACGCCGGCGGCGGCGGACTTCTTCGCCGCGGTGAAGGCCGGCCTCGAAGAGCTCGGCATCGGCTATCAGCTCAACCCGCGCCTGGTGCGCGGCCTCGACTACTACTGTCACACCGCCTTCGAGTTCACCACCGAGCACCTGGGCGCCCAGGGCACGGTGATGGGTGGCGGGCGCTACGACTACTTGGTCGAGACCATGGGCGGGCCGGCCACGGCCGGCGTCGGCTGGGCCGCCGGCGTCGAGCGCCTGGCCATGATGCTGCTGGCCGAGCCGCCGGCACCCCGCCCCTTCGCCCTGGTGCCGATCGGCCCCGCCGCCGAGGCCGCCGCGCCGAAGCTGGCCGAGGCGCTGCGCGCCGCTGGCCTGGCGGTCGACCTCGGCTTTTCCGGCAAGGTGGCCAAGCGCATGAAGCGCGCCGACAAGCTGGGCGCCCCCGCCGCCATCCTGATCGGCGACGACGAGCTGGCCGCCGGCGAGGCGACGGTGAAGGACCTGGCCAGCGGCCAGCAGCAGCGCGTGGCCCTGGCTGCCCTGGCCGCGCACCTGCGGGCGCTGCCGCCGCCCGCGTGACCTGGCAGCCCACGCCCGGCGCCGTCGAGCGGCTCTTCGCGCTGCAGGCCGAGGCCGACCTGTTCGAGCAGCTGGTGGCCGCGCTGGCCCAGCGACTGCTGTTGCCGGGCGACGGCGCGGTGGATGGCGGCGCCTGCTACGGCCGCCATACCCTCGGCCTGGCCCGCGCCGTCGGACCGCGCGGCTGGGTGCTGGCGGTCGAGCCACGCCCCGCGCTCGCCCGCCGCCTGGCGCTGCTGCTCAGCCCCGCCACCGGTCTGCCGCAGGTCATGGTGGCTGCCGTGGCACTGGCGGCGGCGGACGGCGAGGCGAGCTTCCACCAGATCACCGACGGCCCGGAGGCCGGCAACTACAGCGGCCTGCGCTTGCGCCAGGTGCCGGAACTGGCGGCGCCGAGCGTCGCGGTCCTGACCGTCGCCTGCCGTACGCTTGACAGCCTGGCCGCCGGCCGCGAGCGCCTGGCCTTCGTCAAGCTCGACCTGGAGGGCGGCGAGTTCGACGCGCTGCGCGGCGGCCGGCAGAGCCTGGTACGCCATCGCCCGGCGGTGGTCTTCGAGTGCGGCCGGGGCAACGCGGCCGCGCTCTATGGCTACGATGCGTCGGACTACTTCGGCTTCTTCGAGGCGGTCGGCTATCGCCTCTTCGATATCTTCGGTCAGCCTTTCGGTCCCGCCGACTGGACCCGTCCAGGCGTTCCCTACTACCGCGTCGCCGTACCGCGCGGCAGCGGCGCCGAGGCGCGCGTCCTGTCCGACCTGCCGGGCCTGGTCTGCGCCGCGCTGTCGCGCGACGGCCAGCGGCGGCGACTGTGCTAGACTGCGGGCCAGGTTAGGCAACATGCAGCCCGCGATCGACAACCCCTGGCGCCAGCTCTTCACCGTCGGCGTGACCTTCCGCACGGCGCCGGCCGGCGTGCGCGACCGCCTGCTGGTGCCCGACGCGGCGGAGCCCGCGCTCTATGGCGTGCTGCGGGCGCAGGGCCTGGCCGAGGCGGTGCTGCTCTCCACCTGCGACCGGGTGGAGGTGGTGGGCCTGGCGGGCGATCCGGCGCTGGGCGCCGAGCGCGCGCTCGCCGCCGTCGCGGCGCGCGCCGGGCTCGATCCCGCCGACCTCAAGGTGCTGTCGGTGCAGCACGCCGGCCTCGACGCCGTGCGCCACCTCTTCGCCATCGCCGCCGGCCTCGACAGCCAGGTACTGGGCGAGCCGCAGGTGCTGGGCCAGGTGAAGGAGGGCGAGGCGCGGGCCCGTCTGCTGGGCCGCGCCGGCGGCACGGACCTGGCGCTGGGCGGCGCCGGCGCGCGGCTGGAGCAGCTCTTCGCCGCCGCCTTCCAGGCGGCCAAGCGGGTGCGCAGCGAGACACGTCTCGGCGAGCATCCCGTCTCGCTCGCCGCCGCCGCCGTTCGGGTCGCCCGCACGCTGCATGGCGAGCTGGGCAGCAGCCGCCTGCTGCTGCTGGGCCTCGGCGAGATGGGCGAGATCCTGGCCGGCGACTTCCGCGACGCCGGCCTCGGCCAGGTCACGGTACTGCACGAGCGGCTGGAGCGGGCCGAGGCCGCGGCGCTGCGCCTGGGCGGCCAGGCCCGTCCCTGGGACGCGCTGGCCGAGGCGCTGGTGGAGGCCGACATCGTCGTCACCGCGCGCGGCTCCGGCAGCCTGCTGCTGACCGCCCCGCAGCTGCGCCAGGCGCTGAAGGCGCGGCGCTTTCGCCCGATCCTGGTGATCGACGCGGCCCTGCCGGCCGACGTCGACCCCGCGGTCGACCGGCTGGACGCCGCCTTCCGCTATACCCTGGCCGATCTGGAGCGCCTGGCCAGCGAGGGCAAGACCACGCGCGAGGGCAGCGCGGTGGCCGCCTGGCGCGTGCTGGGCGAGGAGCTGCTGGCCTTCCAGCGGGCCCAGGCCGAGCGTGGCGGCGCCGAGGCGCTGGTCGCGCTGCGCGCGCATGCCGAGGCGCTGCGCCGCGACGTGTTGCGGGACGGACGGCTCGACGCCGAGGCGGCGACCGCGCTATTGCTGAAGCGGCTGCTGCACCAGCCCAGCGAGGCCCTGCGCCTGGCCGCCGCGAGCGGGCCGGTCGAGCAGGCCGAGCTGGAGAACGCGCTGCGGCGCCTCTTCCCGCTCGAGGACAAGGACCCGACGTGAGCCTGGACCAGAAGCTTGCTACCGTCGTGGCGCGCCACGCCGAGCTGTCGCAGCTCATCGCGCACCACGCCCAGCCGGGCGGCGAGGACTATCGCCGCAAGATGAAGGAGTACGCCGACCTGACGCCGGTGGTGGAGTCGATCGGCGCGCTGGAGAAGGCACGCCGCGAGCTGGGCGACCTGGAGGCGCTGAAGGACTCCGGCGACGCCGAGATGCGCGAGATGGCGGCGGCCGAGTTCTATGAGCTGCGCGACCGCCTGCCCCAGCTGGAGCGGCAGGTGCGGATCATGCTGCTGCCGAAGGACGTGGCGGACGAGAAGAACGCGGTGGTCGAGCTGCGCCCCGGCACCGGCGGCGAGGAGGCGGCGCTCTTCGCCGCCGAGCTCTTCCGCATGTACCAGCGCTACGCCGAGCTGATGGGCTGGCGCACCGAGGTGCTGGAGTTCGACGAGACCGACCTGGGCGGCCTCTCGGCCGCCAGCCTGCTGGTGTCCGGCGCCGGCGCCTATGCCCACCTGAAGTACGAGTCCGGCGTGCACCGGGTGCAGCGCGTGCCGGTGACCGAGGGCGGCGGGCGCATCCACACCTCGGCCGCCACCGTCGCCGTGCTGCCGGAGGCCGAAGACGTCGACGTCGCGGTCGAGGACAAGGACCTGCGCATCGACACCTTCCGCGCCTCGGGTGCCGGCGGCCAGCACGTCAACAAGACCGAGAGCGCGATCCGCATCACCCACCTGCCGACCGGCCTGGTGGTGCAGTGCCAGGACGAGAAGTCGCAGCACAAGAACAAGGCCAAGGCGCTGAAGGTGCTGCGCGCCAGGCTCTACGACATGCAGCTGCAGGCGCAGCAGAAGGCCGAGGCGGCCGAACGCAAGAGCCAGGTCGGCAGCGGCGACCGCAGCGAGCGCATCCGTACCTACAACTACCCGCAGAACCGCGTCACCGACCACCGCATCAACCTGACGCTCTACAAGCTGGAGCAGGTGCTGTCGGGCCAGGCGCTGGGCGAGATCGTCGACGCGTTGCGCGCCGAGGACGAGGCGGCGAAGCTGGCCGCCTTCGCGGCGTGACCACGCTCGGCGCCTTTCTGGACCGCGCCACCGCCACACTGCGAGCCGCCGGCATCGCGGCGCCGCGCCACGAGGCGCGCTGGGTCATCGACGCCATCCTGGGCGAGCGGCGGCTGGACGGCGCGCGCCGGCTGTCGGCGGCGGAGGCCGAGCGGCTGGAAGCCGCCCTGGCCCGCCGCGCCGCGCGCGAACCGCTGGACCGCATCCTGGGCGAGCGCGAGTTCTGGAGCCTCGCTTTCCGCCTCTCGCCGGCGACGCTCTCGCCGCGGCCGGACAGCGAGACGCTGGTCGAAGCGGCGCTGTCCCTGCTGGCCGACCGCAGGCGGGCCTGGCGGCTGCTCGATCTCGGCACCGGCAGCGGCGCGCTACTGCTGGCGCTGCTGAGCGAACTGCCGGCGGCCAGCGGCGTCGGTGTCGACCTGGCGCCCCAGGCCGTGGCGACGGCGGCGGAGAACGCGCGGCGGCTCGGCCTTGCCGGACGGGCGAGATTCGCCGTGGACGACTGGGCGGCGCAAGAGACAGGCCCCTTCGACCTGGTGATCAGCAATCCGCCCTACATCGAGAGCGCGGCGGTCGCGACGCTGGAGCCGGAGGTGCGACGCTTCGACCCGCCGCTGGCGCTGGATGGTGGCGCCGACGGCCTCGCCGCCTATCGCGCGCTGCTGCCCGCCGCCCGCCGCCTGCTGGCGCCAAGTGGCTGGCTGGTGCTGGAGCTCGGCCAGGGGCAGGCTGACGCGGTCGCCACCCTTGCACGGGGCGCGGGGTTTACCCATGTCTCTACCCGCGACGATCTGTCGGGCATTGCCCGGGCCCTGCTGGCACGCCAGCCGGGCGGGGCGATTGGGGGATAAAAAAACGCTTGGAAGGCCCGGGCAGCCCCGCTAGGGTCTTTTTAAGGGAAGCGCCAGGGCGACTCCCGAGGCCCGCGTGGAGCGGGCGGGCGAACCAACCCCCGACAGGTCACGCAGCGAACCGTCTGATCGCAGGGCGCGCGTGTGCCGTACCCGGGGAAGCGCCTCGATAGAACGGCCAGATTCCGAGCAACAGTCAAAGAGCTCACATGAGACAGGGCAATAACGGGCGGCGTCCGCGCGGCGGACGGCCCAACCGGCGTCCCGGACCCCTCAAGGCGCAGACCTTCGATTCCAACGGTCCCGACGTCCGTATTCGCGGCAACGCGCATCAGGTCTACGAGAAGTACCTGACGTTGGCGCGCGACTCCGGCGTCGCCGGCGACCGTGTGCTGGCCGAGAGCTACTATCAGTTCGCCGAGCACTACTACCGCATCATCCACGAATCGACGGATCCGGACTCGCCGGGCAGCCATCGCCCGCACTTCCGTGATCCGCGCTTCGACGACCGCGACTGGCAGGGCCGCGAGTGGGATGCCCCCGGCGAGGAAGACGGCTATCCCGCGCAGGATGGCCAGGTCGGCGGCCAGGGCGGCCAGCCGCAGGGCCCGGGCGGCAACCCCCAGGGCGGCAATCCCCAGGGCGGCAACCCCCAGGGCGGCGGCCAGCAGGGCGGTGGGCAGCAGGGCGGTGGGCAGGGCGGCGGCAACTACCAGGGCGGCCAGCGCCACCAGCGGCACGACAACCGGCATGACGGCAACCGTGGCGACCGCTACGAGAGCCAGCGCTACGACAATCAGCGCGGCGAAGGCCAGCGGTACGAGGGCCAGCGCCACGAGGGCCAGCGTCATGAAGGCCAGCGTCATGAGGGCCAGCGTCATGAGGGCCAGCGTCATGAGGGCCAGCGTCACGAAGGCCAGCGTCACGAAGGCCAGCGTCACGAAGGCCAGCGCGGTGAAAGCCAGCGCGGCGATCAGCGCCGGGAACGCACCGAGGTGTATGAGCGTCGCCAGCCGGCACCGGTCGAGGCCGTAGGGCGCGAAGACGAGGATGATCGCTCCGGGTTGGAGCGCGCACTGGGCGGCAGCCGCCCGGCCGTCGTGCCGGATCCCGCGCCCGAGGCGACTCCCGAAGCCGCGCCCGAGCCGGCATCCGAGGCCGAGGCTGCGCCGCAACCCGAGCGCGCGCCGCGCGGCGAAGGTCGCGGGCGTGGCCGTTATCGCCGCCGCAACACGACGGAGGAGGCCGGCGACGCCGGCAGCGGCCGTCGCCAGTTCCCGCCGCGCGAGGCCGCCGAGGCCGAAGAGGGCGCCGGGGAAGAGAGCTGATCAGGCCGGGCCGCGCGCTTCTTTCGGCGGCGGCCCGGTCGTCACGCCCCTCGCGTCCCGCCGGGCGGGAGGAGACTTGAGGCAGAGAGCCGCGCACGCCTGCGCCAGGCGCCGGGCGCCAGCCGGCCGCAGGAGAGAGCGCGCATGCCCGACAGCCTGACCCAGGACTTCACCCCGCTCTTCCCGCTGGGCCCCGACACCACGCCATACAAGCGCCTGGGCGACGGCGGCGTTACCACGGTCGACTTCGGCGGGCAGGAAATTGTCAGGGTCCCGGCCGAATCGCTGCGCCTGCTGTCCGAGCAGGCCTTCATGGACATCAACCACCTGCTGCGCCCCGGCCACCTGCAGCAGCTGGCGAAGATCCTCGACGATCCCGAGGCCTCGCCGAACGACCGCTTCGTTGCCTTCGACCTGCTGAAGAACGCCAACATCTCGGCCGGCGGCGTGCTGCCCATGTGCCAGGACACCGGCACGGCGATCATCATGGGCAAGAAGGGCCGCCGGATCTTCACCGACGGCAGCGACGAGGCCGCGCTCTCGGCCGGCGTGCTCGACGCCTACAACAAGAAGAACCTGCGCTACAGCCAGCTCGCGCCGCTCTCCATGTTCGAGGAGAAGAACACGCGCAACAACCTGCCGGCGCAGATCGACCTCTATGCCGAGGGCGAGGATGCCTACAAGTTCCTCTTCATCGCCAAGGGCGGCGGCTCGGCCAACAAGTCCTTCCTGTACCAGGCGACGCCCTCGGTGCTGGCGCCCGACCGGCTGCTGCCCTACATCGAGGAGCGGCTGCGCCATCTCGGCACCGCGGCCTGCCCGCCCTATCACCTGGCGGTGGTGATCGGCGGCACCTCGGCGGAACTCAACCTCAAGACCGTGAAGCTGGCTTCCTGCCGCTATCTCGACGCCCTGCCGACGCAGGGATCGGAGGCCGGCCACGCCTATCGCGACCTGGAGATGGAGGCGGCGCTGCACCAGGCGGCGCAGGGCCTGGGCATCGGCGCGCAGTTCGGCGGCAAGTACTTCTGCCACGACGTGCGCGTCATCCGCCTGCCGCGGCACGGCGCCAGCCTGCCGATCGGCATCGGCGTCTCCTGCTCGGCCGACCGCCAGGCGTTGGGCAAGATCACCCGCGAGGGCGTCTTCCTGGAACAGCTCGAGGAGCACCCGGCGCAGTACCTGCCCGAGGTCGACGAGGCCAGGCTGGCCGGCGACGTGGTGAAGATCGACCTGAACCGGCCGATGAAGGAGATCCTGGCGGAGCTGTCGAAACATCCGATCAGGACGCGCCTGTCGCTGACCGGGCCGCTGATCGTCGCCCGCGACCTGGCGCACGCGCGCCTGCGCAAGGAGCTCGAGGCCGGCACGCCGCTGCCCGAGTTCTTCAAGAACCACCCGATCTACTACGCCGGCCCGGCCAAGACGCCGGCGGGCTATGCCTCGGGCGCCTTCGGGCCGACCACGGCGGGGCGCATGGATTCTTTCGTCGACCAGTTCCAGGCGGCCGGCGGCTCGATGGTCATGCTGGCCAAGGGCAACCGCAGCAAGGCGGTGCGCGAGGCCTGCCAGAAGCACGGCGGCTTCTACCTCGGCTCGATCGGCGGGCCGGCGGCGCGCCTCGCCCAGGACTGCATCAGGAAGGTCGAGTGCATCGCCTTCCCCGAGTTCGGCATGGAGGCGATCTGGCGCATCGAGGTCGAGGACTTCCCCGCCTTCATCGTCGTCGACGACAAGGGCAACGACTTCTTCCAGGAACTGAAGCTGGACTAGGGCGCACCGGCCGCGTCGAAGAGGCGGCGGATCGCCTGGTCCTGCGGCCGCTGGGCAAAGAGCCCCTGGCCGCGCTGGCCGAGCGCCCGCCGCGCCGCCGCGTCGCGGCTCAGCGCCAGGCAGCGCTCCACGAGCCCGTCGTAGGGCGCGAGCGCCAGCCCGCCGGCCAGCGTGCCGATGTCGGGATCCTCGGCCGATCCTTCGCAGACCACCGGCACGGCGTTGGCCAGCAGGAAGGCGACGCGCGCGATCTCGAACACCGCGATTTCATAGTAGTGCAGGTTCAGCACCAGGGCGGCGGCGGCAATGGCCGCATCGCGTGCCGCGTCATAGACGCCGAACAGCTGCTGCACGCGCAGGCCGGCCTTCTC
Source organism: Pseudomonadota bacterium (assembly GCA_029781795.1). Lineage (GTDB taxonomy): Bacteria > Pseudomonadota > Alphaproteobacteria > Kiloniellales > JACOMY01 > JAKOWB01. The sequence goes on from JAKOWB010000314.1 coordinate 18,001, forward strand.
GAGCGCCCGCAGCACCTGCGCGCGCCGCGCGTTCACCGAGCCATAGAACAGCACGTCGACCAGCGGCTGCGCGAGCGGCTGGATGCGGCGCAGGGCCGGGCTGTCGCCCGGCTCCAGCACGCCGGCCACCGGCAGCCCCAGCGCCGCCATCGCCGCGGCGTTGCGCCGGCTGTAGTCGAGCACGGCATGGGCGCCAAGCCAGGCGCGGTAGGCCGCCCCCAGCCAGGGCCCGCTCTCGTCGGCCTGTTCCAGATTCCACAGCAGGCTGCCCGCCGGCAGCGACGTCAGGCCGGAGAAGGGCAGCAGGTTGGCACCCAGCACGATGGGCAGGCGCCCGCCCCAGTCCGCCGGCGTGGCGGCGATCGGCGCCGAGCCGCCGGCCTGCTGGAAGCCGGCGGACAGCGCGGTGGCGAGGTCGGCGAAGGCATCGCTGTGCGCGTAGCCCGGCGGCCGGACGATCCAGAGGCAGTGGCGGTGGGCGTGCGCCGCCCAGCCGCCGGCCAGGGCGGGGTGCGGCGCGGCGCTCAGTCCAGGTCCTCCGCCAGGGCGGCGCGCGTCGCCTCGGGCAGCACGGTCATGTGACCGTAGCCCGGATGCTCGATGCCAAGCAGGACGCGGGCACCCGGCGCCTTGAAGGCGGCGGCCTGTTCCTCGGTCAGCGGGAAGTGGATGAAGTGGACCGAGCTGGCCTTGCCCTCGGCATTGGTGCGGTCGAGGTCGTCCTCGGCCTGGCCCATGGCCCGCTGGCCGGCGATCTCCAGGAACATGGCGTGCTCGACGCCGCCGAGGCGGGCGAGGAAGGTCTTGCGGCGCTCCGGGTCGTCGATCTCGAACATCACCGTGGCGACCAGCTCGCGGCCCTGCGGGATCAGGGTGTTGTAGGCACCGAGCTCGTCCGGCACCTGCGCCTCGCCGCCCTTCTCGATGAAGAGCATCTCGTGCACCTGATGCCACATGGTCTCGTAGTTCTCGAAGTAGAAGGTGGCAACCGGGCCGACCTCGACGCGGCGGAACTTCTTCTTCGCGACCAGCGCGCCGCGCAGCTGCTTGCGCTCGCGGGCGTAGAGGTCCATCGCCAGGATGTCGGCGGGCTCGATGCAGCGCTTGGTGGACATGTGCGGGGTTCCTAGTAGCTGAGGCCGTAGGCGCGGGCGAAGAGTTCGATCGGATGCGGCGTCTCCTCGAACGAAGGCTTGCCCTCCATCTCCAGGCGCTCGACGCCCTGGCGCAGGTGCGTGCCGGCCAGCGGGCATTCCGAGGAGAGATAGGTCTTCACCGGCTGGTTCCCGCCCGCCGCCGCGGCCTGCTTGGCGGCGTCCTTGCCGAGCTGCGCCGCCTGGCGATAGGCCGGCTTGCCGATCTTCAGCGCGGTCTCGAAGTTGCCCTTGAAGATGCCCCAGGAGCCGCCGTGGCCGGAGCAGCGCAGGATCTGGGTCACCTTGGTCTCGGGCACCAGCTTCATCATCTCGTTCGCCTTGTTGCCCATGTTCTGCGCCCGGGCGTGGCAGGCGATGTGCAGCGCCACCTGCCCGTCGAGCGGCTTGAGGCCGGGCGCCAGGCCCTCCTTCTGGGCGATGTCGACCACGTACTCGGTGATGTCGTAGGTGGCGTTGGCCAGGCGCTTGACCAGCGGATCGTCCGGCAGCAGCAGCGGCCATTCGAACTTCAGCATGAGCGCGCAGGAGGGCGTCAGCGCCACCACGTCGTAGCCCTTGTCGAGCCAGGGCTCGAAAGCCTTGGAGACGGTCCTGGCGCGCTCCGCCACGCGGGCAAGGTCGCCGTGTTCGAACTGCGGCATGCCGCAGCAGGCAGGATAGACCACCTCGCTCTCGACGCCGTTCTTCGCCAGCACGGCGCGGGCGGCGAGGCCGGTGCTGGGCTGGTTGTAGTTGACGAAGCAGGTGGCGTAGAGCGCGACCTTGCGGCCGAAGGCCGGGGCCTCGCGGTTCACCTCGGCCGGCGCCTGCCTGGCCCGGCGGGCGAAGGTCTTGCCATGGAACTTCGGCAGCTCGGCGTTGCGGTCGATCCCGGCGGTCTTCTCCATCAGGCCGCGGGTCGACTTGGTCTTCACGTCGGTCGCCCAGTTGGCGATGCCGGCAAGGGCGCCGCCCAGGCGGCCGTTGCGGTCGGTCTCCGTCACCTGGCGGACCCAGAAGTCGCTCTTGCCGGCCTTCAGCTCGGCGGCGCGATGGCGCAGCATCAGGTGCGGGAAATCGATGTTCCACTCGTGCGGCGGCACGTAGGGGCAGGAGACCATGAAGCAGAGGTCGCAGAGGGTGCAGGCCTCGACGACGCTGCGGTAGTCCTCCTTCTTCACGCCGTCGACCTCGCCGGTCGGGCTCTCGTCCACCAGGTCGAAGAGGCGGGGGAAGGAGTCGCAGAGGTTGAAGCAGCGGCGGCAGCCGTGGCAGAGGTCGAAGACGCGCTCCAGCTCGGCCTCGATCTTCGCCATATCGAAGAAGTCGGGGTTGTTCCAGTCGAGCGGGTGACGGACCGGGGACTCGAGACTGCCTTCACGCATGGCTTCACTCCGCGGGGCCGGCGCTGGGCGTTGCTCGACGGGCGGCGCGCGGCGTGCGCCCGGGCAAGTAGCTTGCCGGCGGCTGCTCTGGCTAGCGTTCTGAAAGCGGGCGCCGGGGTGGCGCCTTCGCCACCCCGGCCTGCCCGGAAGGACGGGCCGAACCCTTAGGAGTTCAGCGTGTCCAGCGCCTTGGCGAAGCGGCCGGCGTGGCTCTTCTCGGCCTTGGCGAGCGTCTCGAACCAGTCGGCGATCTCGTCGAAGCCTTCCTCGCGGGCGGTGCGCGCCATGCCCGGGTACATGTCGGTGTACTCGTGCGTCTCGCCGGCGATCGCCGCCTTGAGGTTCAGCGAGGTGGAGCCGATCGGCTCGCCCGTCGCCGGGTCGCCGACCTCTTCCAGGAACTGCAGGTGGCCGTGGGCATGGCCGGTCTCGCCCTCGGCGGTGGAGCGGAACACGGCGGCGACGTCGTTGTAGCCCTCGACGTCAGCCTTCTGCGCGAAATAGAGATAGCGGCGGTTGGCCTGGCTCTCGCCGGCGAAGGCGGCCTTCAAGTTGCCTTCGGTCTTCGAACCCTTGAGCGACATCTGGAAATCCTCTCCTCTGATCGGTGATGGCGACCGGTCACGATCCTTCCCGGAGCCTGCCGGCCGGCGTTCTTGCTTGCGGCTGCGCCGCCGGCGTTCGAGCCGGCGGTCACGGCAAAAATATAGGCGCCTGCGGCGCCTTGGTCAACAGATTAGAATAATTTAAAGATTCTTGCGACGCAGCGCCGCAACCCGGCTAGCGACCCGCGCCGGGTTCGTCGGCCAGGCGAATGACCACGTCGACGCGCGTCACCCGCCGGCCCTCGGGGACCGCCGGCAGGCGGGCCAAGGTCACCTCGGTGCCAGGGATGTCGGTCAGCTCGCCCGAGGTCTCGTTGAAGAAGTGATGGTGGTCGTGGCGGTTGGTGTCGAAATAGGAACGGCCGGGCTCCACCACCACCTCGCGCAGCAGGCCGGCGGCGGTGAACTGGTGCAGCGTGTTGTAGACCGTGGCCAGGGAAACGCGGATGCGGTGCGCCTCGGCCTCGGCATGCAGCAGCTCGGCGGTGACGTGGCGGTCGCCGCCCTCGAACAGCAGCTTGGCCAGCGCCAGGCGCTGGCGCGTCGGGCGCAGGCCGGCGGACTTCAACTGATCCAGGACGCTGGCGAAGGGGCGGGTGTGCAGCATGGCCATCAATATAGCGAGCCTTGCCAGAAAATAAAGAGGCGAACTATTGCCTTAGATGCTTTCTTGGAATTCCTTGAAGAGATGGCCTAACCGGGCGCTCCCTTGCATTCCGGGGATGGGTGCTATAATCAGCGACATCCGGCCCGCGGAACCGCGCCCCCGACCGAAAAAGGGGAGCGCAGCGCGGTCGCCTGCGTCGCTCTCGGGAGGCCTCGTGTTCCGTTGAAGCCAGAGACAGTTACCGCGCCCCCTCCGCCCGCCCGGGCCGCGAGCTTCAGCTATGACGACCTGATCCGCTGCGCGCACGGCGATCTCTTCGGGCCGGGCAATGCGCAGCTTCCGCTGCCGCCGATGCTGATGATCGACCGCATCACCCACATCAGCGACGCCGGCGGCAGCCACGGCAGGGGCGAGGTCGTGGCCGAGTACGACGTCAATCCCGAGCGCTGGTTCTTCAAATGCCACTTCGAGCGCGACCCCGTGATGCCCGGGTGCCTGGGCCTCGACGCGCTGTGGCAGCTTGTCGGCTTCTTCCTGGGCTGGCTGGGGGCGCCGGGCCGCGGCCGTGCCCTGGGGGTCGGCGAGGTAAAGTTGATGGGGCAGGTGTTACCGACCGCCAAGAAGATTATCTATCACCTGAACCTGAAGCGCGTGATGCGCTCCAGGCTGGTCCTCGGCATCGCCGACGGCATCATGCAGGTGGACGGAAAGACGGTCTACGAGGCCAAGGACCTGAAGGTCGGTCTCTTCACCGCCGAGCCGGCCTAGGGCTTTAAGGAGCGGGGCGTATGCGGCGTGTGGTGGTGACCGGCCTGGGCGTGGTCTCCTCGATCGGCAACAACAAGGCCGAGGTGCTGGAGTCGCTGCGCCAGGGCCGCTCTGGCATCGAGTTCATGCCCGAGTACAAGGACATCGGCTTCCGCAGCCATGTCGCCGGCACGATCAAGATGGACTGCGACACGGTGATCGACCGGCGGCTGCGTCGCTTCATGGGCGACGGCGCGGTCTACAACTACGTCGCCATGCAGGAGGCCATCGCCGATTCCGGGCTGGAGCCGGGCGACGTCTCGAACGAGCGTACCGGCCTCATCATGGGCTCGGGCGGGACCTCGACCAAGGACCTGACCGCGGCCTACCAGATCGCCAAGGACAAGGGTCCCAAGCGCGTCGGCCCCTTCATGGTGCCGCGCGTCATGTCGAACACCAACTCGGCGACGCTGGCGACGCCGTTCAAGATCAAGGGCGTCAACTATTCCATCACCTCGGCCTGCGCCACCTCGGCGCACTGCATCGGCAACGGCATGGAGCAGATCCTGCTGGGCAAGCAGGACGTGATGTTCTGCGGCGGCGGCGAGGAGCTGTCCTGGACCGCCTCGGTGCTGTTCGACGCCATGCCGGCGCTCTCCTCCGGCTATAACGACCGGCCGACCCAGGCCAGCCGCGCCTTCGACAAGAACCGGGACGGCTTCGTCATCTCCGGCGGCGGCGGCGTCATGGTGCTGGAGCTGCTGGAGCACGCCAAGGCGCGCGGCGCGAAGATCTATGCCGAGCTGGTGGGCTACGGCGCCACCTCGGACGGGCAGGACATGGTGCAGCCCTCGGGCGAGGGCGCGGTGCGCTGCATGCGCCAGGCCCTGGCGGCGCTGGGCAACACCCCGGTCGACTACATCAACACGCACGGCACCTCGACCCCAATCGGCGATGCCGTCGAGCTGAAGTCGATCAAGGAGGTCTTCGGCGCCGACCTGCCGCGCATCAACTCCACCAAGTCGCTGACCGGCCACGCCCTGGGCGCCGCCGGCGTGAACGAGGCGATCTATTCGCTGCTGATGATGCAGCACAACTTCGTCGCCGCCTCGGCCAACATCGACGAGATCGATCCCGAGGGCGAGGGCATGCCCATCGTGCGCACCCGGGAAGACAACGTGCGGCTGAACTGCGTGATGTCGAACTCCTTCGGGTTCGGCGGGACCAACGCCTCGCTGGCCTTCAAGCGCTTCGAGGGCTGACGGCGGCGCCTGCCCTTGGGGCGGCGACGCGAGCAACAAGGGGGAGACGAGGGTTGCAGGCTCTGGACGGCTTGATGGCGGGCAAGCGCGGCCTGGTGATGGGCGTGGCCAACGACCACTCCATCGCCTGGGGCATAGCCAAGGCGCTGAAGGCCGCCGGCGCCGAGCTCGCCTTCACCTTCCAGGGCGAGGCCTTCGAGAAGCGCGTGCGCCCGCTGGCGCAGCAGCTCGGCGTCGAGATGCTGCTGCCCTGCGACGTCGAGGACGAGGCCAAGCTCGACGCCACCTTCGCCGCGCTCGACAAGGCCTGGGGCGGGCTCGACTTCGTGGTCCACGCCGTCGCCTATGCCGACAAGGACCAGCTCAAGGGCCCCTACCTCGACACCACGCGCGACAACTTCCGCCAGTCGCTGCTGATCTCCTGCTACTCGCTGACCGCGGTGGCGCAGCGCGCCGTGCCGATGATGAAGAACGGCGGCAGCTTCGTGACGCTCTCCTACCTCGGGGCCGAGCGCGTGACGCCGAACTACAACGTCATGGGCGTCGCCAAGGCGGCGCTGGAGTGCTCGGTGCGCTATCTCGCCGCCGACCTCGGCGAGCTGGGCATCCGCGTCAACTGCATCTCGGCCGGGCCGGTGCGCACCCTGGCGGGCTCGGCCATCGCCGACGCGCGCTTCACCTTCGGCTGGAGCCGCGACCAGGCGCCGCTGCGCCGCGCCGTGGCGCTGGAGGAGGTCGGCAAGGCCGGTCTCTACCTGCTCTCCGACCTCTCGGCCGGCGTCACCGGCGAGGTGCACCACGTCGACTGCGGCTATCACGTCGTCGGCATCCCCTCGCCGCGCCGCCTGACCCAGGGCGAGGTCACCAAGGCCAAGGAAGCCGTCAGCCCCTAGGGGGGCGGACGCTGGTCTAGGCCACTTCCACCGTCACGCTTGCGGCCGAGGCGCGCACCAGGTCCTCCTGTGCGGCGACCAGCAGCAGCTCGCGCCGGTCCTCGGCCGCCGTGCGGGCGATGACCGCCAGCAGGCGGGCGACGGCCAGGCGCGCCGCGGTGAGCAGGTCCGGCTGGCGCAGGCTTTCCAGCAGCCAGAGGCCGGCCAAGAGGTCGCCCGAGCCGTTCGGCGTGATGGAGAAGCGGTAGCGCGGGGTCCAGAGGCGCCAGCAGCGCTCGGCCGTCACCAGCAGCAGGCCGACCCGCGCCTCCTCTTCGTGCGCCGAGGTCACCAGCACCGCGCGGGTGGTGGCGCTCAGCAGGCCCTTGGCCGCCGCCAGGGTGGCGGTCTCGCCCAGCACCGGCTGGCCGGTCAGGGTCTCCAGCTCGAAGGGGTTGGGCGTCATCAGGCTGGCCAGCGGCACCAGGTGGCGGGCCACCGCCGTCGCCAGGCTTTCCGGCACGTAGAGCCGCCCGTGGTCGCCCAGCACCGGGTCCAGCAGGTAGGGATAGTCCGGCCGCGTCTGCCGCAGGCGGGCGACCGCGCCGGCCACCGCCTCGGCCGTCGGCGCCTCGCCCAGGAAGCCGGAGATCAGGCCGTCGGCCTCGCCCAGCACGCCGAGCCGCTCGAGCTGCGCCAGGATCGCCGTCACCTCGGCGCCCGGCACCACCGGCCCGGCATAGCTGCCGTAGCCCAGGTGGTTGGAGAAGAGCACCGTGTCGACGCTGACCACCTCGCAGCCCAGCCGCTGCAGCGGAAAGACCAGCGAGGCGTTGCCGACATGACCCCAGGCCACCCGGCTGGAAATGGAGACGAGACGCATGTGGGACGGTCGCTTGCCTGTACAGGACGAGGCTCTATAGTCGCCGCCCAAGTAGAAGGCAATCAAAGGAAAGAACCAGGACAATGGCCCAGACCGCGCGGCCGCGCCGCTCCGTTCTCTACACGCCCGGCTCCAACCAGCGGGCGCTGGACAAGGGGCGCGAGATCGGCGCCGACGGCCTGATCCTGGACCTCGAGGACGCGGTGGCGCCGGACGCCAAGGAAACGGCGCGCCGCCAGATCGTCGAGACGGTGAAGGCCGGCGGCTATGGCCACCGCGAGCTCATCATCCGGGTGAACGGCCTGGAGACGCCCTGGGGGCCGGCGGACCTCACCGCCGCGGCCAGCGCCGGCGCCGACGCCGTGCTGCTGCCCAAGGTGGAGAGCGCGGCCATGGTCGAGGAGGCCGAGCGGCGCCTGCGCCAGGCCGGCGCGCCCGAGAGCCTGCGCATCTGGTGCATGATGGAAACGCCGCTCGGCATCCTGAACGCGCGCGAGATCGCCGCCGCCAGCCCCAAGCTCGGCTGCCTGGTCATGGGCACCTCGGACCTGGTGAAGGACCTGCACGCGGCCCACACGGCCACGCGCCTGCCGGTGCTGGCCAGCCTCTCCATCGTGCTGCTGGCGGCCAGGGCCAACGGCCTCGCGGCGCTCGACGGCGTGCACCTGGACCTCGCCGACGACGAGGGTTTCCGCCAGCACTGCCTGCAGGGCAAGGAGCTGGGCTTCGACGGCAAGACCCTGATCCACCCCAAGACCGTGCCGGTGGCGAACGAGGTCTTCGCCCCCTCGGCCGCCGAGGTGGCGCAGGCCGAGAAGATCATCGCCGCCCACGCCGCCGCCCTGGCCGAGGGCCAGGGCGTGGTGCTGCTGGACGGCAAGCTGATCGAGAACCTGCACGTGGAGAACGCGCGCCGGCTGGTGGCCGAAGCCCAGGCCATCGCCGCCCGCGCCTAGATAGGCAAGGAGGCGCCCATGCCCTCGTTCGATGTGGTCTCCAAGGTCAACATGCCCGAGGTAGAGAACGCCCTGGCCGGCATGAAGCGCGAGCTGGGGCAGCGCTTCGACTTCAAGGGTTCCAACTGCAGCATCGAGATCAAGGATGGCGTCATCACCATCCTGGCCGACGACAACCTGAAGCTGAAGCAGATGCACGAGCTGCTGCAGCAGCACCTGGCCAGGCGCAAGGTCGAGGTCGCCGCGCTGGACTATGGCGAGCCGCAGAAGGCCAGCGGCAATGCGCTGCGCCAGGTGGTGACGATCAAGCAGGGCATCGCGGCCGAGCTGGCGAAGAAGCTGGTCAAGGCGATCAAGGACGCCAAGCTGAAGGTGCAGGCGCAGATCCAGGGCGACGAGCTGCGCGTCACCGGCAAGAGCCGCGACGAACTGCAGGGCGCCATCGCCCTGCTGCGTGGCCAGAAGGTCGAGCAGCCGCTGCAGTACGTGAATTTCCGCGAGTAGGCGGGGCCTGCCGTCGCATCCTTGTGATGGCTCCCGGCCGCCTATCGGTGTACACTGGCCGGCAAGTCGTCCAGCAAGGAGGCACCGATGCGTCTCGTCCTCGCCCTTGCCCTGACCCTCGGCTTCGCCGCCCCGGCCTTCGCCAACTGCGGCGGGCACACCACGGCCAGCACGCCGCTCACCACCGCGGAGACCACCCAGCCGGAGCAGAGCCCGCTGCCGGCCCCGGTGGCGGCACCGGTAAAGAAATAGCGGCTACCTGCCCGCGCCCTGGTAGCGCCTGACCTCGCCGTCCAGCCGGCCGGCGAGGAAGAGCGCGAACATCTTCCAGTCGCTGACGAAGGACCACAGCGGATAGGTGAAGGTGGCCGGGCGGTTGTGCTCGACCAGGAAGTGGGCGAGCCAGGCGAAGGCGTAGCCGGCCACCAGGGCGGCCAGCAGCAGCCACCAGTTGCCCAGCCAGATGGCAGCGACGAGCAGCGCCAGCCCGGCGCCGGTGCCGAAGAGGTGCATGGCCCGGGTCAGCGGGCGGCTGTGCTCGCCCAGGTAGAAGGGCCAGAACTCGGCATAGCTGCGGATCGAACGGGTCATGATCTCGGGGCCATGGGGCATCACCCTTGCATTGCCGCGGGGGCGAGCGTACCTCAGGTCCGCCGGGCCCGGGATAGTCCTTCGCCCCAACCTGAAAGAAACGAGTGAAGCATCATGGGGTATCGCGTCGCTGTCGTCGGAGCCACCGGCAATGTCGGCAAGGAAATGCTGCAGACGCTGTCCGAGCGCGCCTTCCCGGCCGACGACGTGGTCGCGCTGGCATCCGAGCGCAGCGCCGGCGCCGAGGTCTCCTTCGGCGAGGACGACACCCTGAAGGTGCAGGATCTCTCGAAGTTCGACTTCAAGGGCATCGACATCGTGCTCTCCTCGCCGGGCGCCAAGGTCTCGGCCCAGTTCGCGCCGCGCGCCGCCTCGGCCGGCGCCGTGGTGATCGACAACACCTCGCAGTTCCGCATGGATCCCGACGTGCCGCTGGTGGTGCCCGAGGTGAACCCTGACGCCATCGCCGGCTACACCAAGCGCCACATCATCGCCAACCCCAACTGCTCGACCATCCAGATGGTCACGGCGCTGAAGCCGCTGCACGACCTGGTGCGCATCAAGCGCGTCGTCGTCGCGACCTATCAGTCGACCTCGGGCGGCGGCAAGGAGGCGATGGACGAGCTCTTCAACCAGACCCGCGCGATCTATGTGAACGACCCGGTGAAGCCGGAGATCTTCACCAAGCAGATCGCCTTCAACTGCATCCCGCACATCGACGTCTTCATGGACGACGGCTACACCAAGGAAGAGTGGAAGATGAACGTGGAGACGCGGAAGATCCTGGATCCCAGGATCAAGGTTACCGCGACCTGCGTGCGCGTCCCGGTCTTCATCGGCCATGCCGAGGCGGTGAACCTGGAGTTCGAGGGCTCGATCTCGGTCGAGGAGGCGCGCCAGGCGCTGAAGGACGCGCCGGGCGTCGCGCTGGTCGACCACCGCGTCGACGGCGGCTATGTCACCCCGGCGGAGTGCGCCGGCGAGGACGCGGTCTATGTCAGCCGCCTGCGCGAGGACACCACGGTGGAGAACGGCCTCAGCCTCTGGATCGTGGCGGACAACCTGCGCAAGGGCGCGGCGCTGAACGCCGTGCAGATCGCCGAGAAGCTCGTCAGCGACTACCTGAACTGACGCCGTGGCAGCGGACGGCCGGAACGAGGGAGAGGCGCGGCAGGCCGCCGGCGCCACGAACGTCGAGGCCGAGCGCGCCTTCGCCCGCGGCATCGAGCTGCAGCGCCGCGGCGAGCTGGAAGCCGCCGCCCGCGCCTACGGCGAGGCGCTGCGGCTGGAGCCCACGCACCTGCGCGCGCTGAACAACCTGGGCATGAGCCTCCGGGCCCGCGGCCTGCGCGTCGCCGCCAGCACCTGCCTGAAGCGCGGCCTGGCGATCGACCCGGACGATACCGGGCTGCTCGGCAACCTCGGCAATACCCTGCGCGAGCTGGGCGAGCTGGAGGCCGCCGCCGCCGCGCAGTACCGCGCCACCGCCCTGGCGCCGCAGTCGCCCGAGGCGCACATGAACCTGGGCCTGGTACTGCGCGACCTGGGCCACCTGGCGGAAGCCGCGCTCTGCTTCGAGCAGGCGCTGCGCCTGAAGCCCGGGAACGCCGTGGCGGCCTGGGAGCTGACGGTGACGCGGCTGACCCAGGGCGACTATGTCGCCGGCTTCCCGGGACTGGAGGAGCGCTGGCGCCTGCGCCAGCAGCGCCATCCGCACCAGGGCATCCCGCCCTGGATGGGCGAGCCGCTGGCCGGCAAGCGCCTGCTGGTGTTCAACGAGCAGGCCTTCGGCGACGGCATCATGTTCGCGCGCTTCGTCAGCCGCCTGAAGGCACTGGGCGCGGCGGAGGTGCTGCTGGAGGTGCACCGCCCGCTGGCCCGCCTGTTCGCTACGCTCGACGGCGTCAGCCAGGTGGTGGTGCGCGGCGAGCCGCTGCCGCCGGCCGACTACGCCGTCTCGCTGCTGACCCTGCCCGGGCTGCTCGGCCTCGGTGCGGACGAGGTGCCGGCGCCGCCCTACCTCAAGGCACCGCCGCAGGGACGCCGGACGCTGGCGCGCCCGCCGGGTACGCGCCTCGCCGTCGGGCTCTGCTGGGCCGGCCGGCAGACGCACCAGAACGACCGCAACCGCACGACCGGCCTCAAGCCCTTCCTGCCGCTGCTGGCGCGTGCCGGCGTGCACTTCGTCAGCCTGCAGAAGGGCGTCGCCGCCGCCGAGGTGGCGCAGCAGGGCGTCGAGGGCCTGCTGCAGGACCTCTCGGGCGAGATCGAGGACTTCGCCGACCTGGCGAACTGGATGACGCAGCTCGACCTGGTGATCTCGGTCGACACCGCGGTGGCGCACCTGGCCGGCGCGCTGGGACGACCCTGCTGGACCCTGCTGCCCTTTGCCTGCGACTGGCGCTGGGGCAGAGTGGCGGACCAGACGCCCTGGTACGGCCGCATGCATCTCTTCCGTCAGAACAAGCCCGGCGACTGGCCGCAGCTCTTCACCCTGGTGGGCGAGGCGCTGGACCAGGTGCTGGCCGGCTGACCGTCATGGCCGAGACCCCCGCGCCGCCGGCCTGGCTGCCGCCGCCCCCGGGCGCGCCGCAGCCGCCGCGCCCCAAGGTCAGGCAGACCAGCGGCGGCGGCATCGGGTCGGCGAAGGCCGGGCCCGCCGGCCGTCCGGCGCCAGAGGAACTGGCGACGACGGCACCGCAGACGACGCTGGGCGCGGAGGGTCGCCTGCAGCTTGCCAGCGAGCCGCTGATCCTGCCGCCCGGCGGCGGCGCACAGCAGCCTCCAGCGGCGAAGGCTCCAGCGGCGAAGGCTTCAGCCGCGAAGGTGCCGGCCGCGCCGGCCGCCGCGCCGCCGGCGCAGAATGCCGGTCCCGCCGACCTCAAGGCACTGCGCCGGCAGGCGACCAAGGCGCACGAGGGCGACGACCTGGCCGGCGCCATCCGCCTCTACCGCCAGGTGCTCGACCGCGAGCCGGACGACTCGCAGACCTGGAGCAACCTCGGCGTCGCGCTGCGCAAGGCGGAGAACTTCGAGGCCGCCGCCGCCGCGCAGCGCCGCGCGGTGGAGATCAAGCCCGAGGAGGGCAGCTACTGGTCCAACCTGGGCAACGCGCTGAAGGACCTGGACCGCGTCGAGGAGGCGATCGAGGCACACCGCAAGGCGGTGCAGCTGCGTCCGCGCGAGCCGAGCTGGCGCCACAACTTCGGCGTCGCGCTGCGCGAGGCCGGGCTGTTCCAGGAGGCGCTGGACGAGTTCGACGCCGCCATCCGCCTGGCGCCGGAGAACGACAACTACCGCTGGGACCGCTCCATCATCCTGCTGCACCTCGGCCGCTGGGAGGAGGGCTGGATCGCCTACGAGTGGCGCTACCGGCTGAAGGAGATGCCGGAGCGGCGGCGCGACTATCCGCGCTGGCTGGGCGAGGACTTCAAGGGCCGCACCCTGGTGCTGCACCCCGAGCAGGGCTTCGGCGACACCATCCTGGCGACCCGCTGGCTGCCGGCGGTGAAGGCACGCGGCGGCAAGGTCGTGCTGATCGCCAAGCCGCCGCTGCTGCGCCTCTTCCAGGGCCTGCCGGGCGTCGACGAGGTGATCTCGACCGAGGACGCCAGGCTGCACGGCGTGCACACCTTCTGCTCGCTGATGGACCTGCCGCGCGTCTTCATGCCGACGCCCGAGACGGCACCCCCGCCGCCGAAGCTGACGATTCCCGCCGCGGCGCAGGCGCGGGCGCGCGAGTGGCTGAAGCCGGCCGGCGATCGCTTCACCGTCGGCGTGGTCTGGTCGGGCAGCGTCACCTTCAAGAACAACCGCAAGCGCGCGGTCGGCGTCGAGCGCTTCCTGCCGCTGGCGGAGATCCCCGGCGTGCAGCTGGTCAGCCTGCAGAAGGGCCCGCGCGAGGGCGACCTGGACTCGAGCGGCGCCAACGGCGTGATGCTCGACGTCGGCCGCCGGGTGCAGGACTTCGCCGAGACCGCGGCGGTGATCGACCAGCTCGACCTGGTGATCATGACCGACTCGTCGGTCGCGCACCTCTGCGGCACGCTCGGCAAGCCGATCTGGAACCTGCTGAACTACGTGCCCTACTGGCTCTACGGCTGGGAGACGGAGACCACGCCCTGGTATCCCTCCATGCGCCTCATCCGCCAGCCCAAGCCCTCCGACTGGGACAGCGTCTTCGCCCGGGTGACCGAGGACCTGACGGCGGCTGTGGCGGCCAAGCGCGCGGGGCGCTGGCCGGGCTAGGTGCGCCGTCCCGCCAGCAGCAGCAGGCCGAGGCCGCCGAGCAGGCCGGCGGAGAGCCAGAAGAGGCAGTCGGGGCCGCCCCACTCCATCGCCGCGCCACTGCCGGCCGGACCGGCCAGGCCGCCGAGGCCCCAGACCACGGCATAGGCGGCGCTGCCGGCCAGCAGGCGCTCGTCGCTGAAGCGGCGGCCGAGCTCGGCCAGCGAGAGCATGTAGACGCCGAAGCCGAGGCCGCCCCAGACGAAGAGCAGCGGCCAGGCGGTCCAGGAGACCGCGACCGTCGCCGGCAGCAGCAGCGCGATGGCGCCGGAGACCAGGCAGGCCAGGGTCATCACCCGCGCCGGCCCGATGCGGTCGGCCAGCAGCCCGAGCGGGAACTGCAGCACGATGTTGCCCACCACCATGACCCCGGCGAGCAGCGCGGCGGCCGATTCGTCGAGGCCGCGCCCGGCGCCATAGACCGGCAGCAGCGACAGCACCGCCTGGTCGAAGAAGGCGACGCCGCCGACCACGGCGAGCAGGCGCCAGAGCTCGCGCCAGACGCCGCGCGCGCCCGCCGGCGCCGGTGGCGGCGCCGCGGGCAGGTCCCGGCCCAGGGCATAGACCAGCAGCACCGTGACCAGGCAACCCGCCGCGCCGACCAGGTAGGGCAGCCAGCCCTCGATGCCGGTGGCCGAGAGGATCAGCGGACCGCAGGCGAAGCCGGCCGAGAGGATGGCGCCATAGATGCCGATGGCGCGGCCGCGCGCCTCGGGCCGCACCACCTGGTTCAGCCAGAGCTCGCCGACGACATAGGCGACGCCGGCCGAGACGCCGAGCGCCAGGCGCATGAGCGTCCAGGCGAGGTAGTCGTCGAACAGCGGGAAGCCGAGCCAGAGCAGCACGGCCGCCAGCGTCGCCACCAGCACGGTCGGCCGCGCGCCGCAGCGCCGCACCAGCGGCGTCAGGAAAAGGCCGGTCAGCAGCACGCCCAGCGCCGTCATGGCGGCGGAGAGGCCGATCGCCGCCTCGTCGTGGCCGCGCGCGCGCAGCGCCAGGGCGAGCAGCGGATAGGCCAGGCCCTGCGACAGGGCGAAGATCGTCAGGCAGGCGGTGACGACGACCTGGCCGCCGAAGCGCGGCGCCGCGACGGGCAGCGACTGGACCATGGCATTCCTTGGGGGGCTTCAGCGTCCCGTCATGGCAGCACGGTCAGCGGCTGGCGCGCGATGACCTCGCGCTGCGGCCGCTCGACATAGGCGCGCAGCTCGTACTCCCCGGCCGGCTGGCCGGCAAGGGTCAAGGTGCCGTCGGTCTGCCCGCTGGTGTAGCTCCAGGCACCCCACTCGGTGTCGGGCTTGCCCTTCGGCACCACGGTGATCCAGTCGTTGCTGGCGCCCGGCAGGTTGCTGAAAGCGACGACGATGGGCTGGCCGGCATGCACCTCGCCCGCGCTCACCGCTGGTGGGCCCGAGGCGGTGGAGACGACGGTGACTGCCAGGCGCGCGACCACCACGCGCGGGTTCTCGTAGTAGGCGCGGATCTCGTAGTCGCCGGCGCGCTGGCCCGGCAGGGTGACGCTGCCGGCCTCGCCACGGGTATAGGCCCAGTCGCCCCACTGCGTGTCGGGCGTGCCCTTGGGCGTGACGGTGAGCCAGGGGCTGCGCGCCGCCTCGGTCAGGCCGGCGAAGCCGACGAGCAGCGGCTGCATCTGCGTCACCGGCCCGGCCAGGGTCAGGGTGACGCCGCCCTCGGTCGCGGTCAGGGTTTCCGGCGGCGCGGCGGGAGTCTCGACGGCCGGCGCCGGAGCCGGCGCTGGGGCCGGTGACGGCGCGGGCGATGGGGCTGGCGATGGGGCTGGCGCCGCCGCCTTCAGCGCGTCGAGCGCGGCCTGCGCCTCGGCGGCGTGCGCGCCCTTGGGCAGCGCGGCGAGATAGGCGGCGTAGTCCTCGGCCTGGCCGCGTGCCTGCACCGCTTCCCAGATCGTCGCCTCGACCGCGGCGGGGTTGTAGCTGTTGGCCTGGGCCACGGTGATCGCCGGCGCCGTGCCGGGGACCAGGGCCGACGGGATGGAGAGCGCCGGCAGCCACTGGATGGCGAAGCCGCTGCGGCCGAGCTGGCGGTCCTGGTAGACGAGGAGGAGTTGGCTCGGCATCTCGACCACCGGATCGACCGCGAGCACCAGCGCGCGCAGGTTGCCCCAGGCCGCCTGGTCCTTCCAGCGCTCCAGCTCCGCCGGCAGCTGGCCCTGCTGCACCAGCGCCATGAGCTGCCCGAAGCGGGCCGAGATCTCGATCTGCTGGTCCTGCGGCAGGCTGCCCAGCACCTCCATGCGCCGGCTGAGCTCCTGGTAGAAGCCCATGCCCGGCAGCTTGGCCCAGTCGGGGATCAGCGCGTCGCGGATCTGCGGCAGGCGCACGGCGGCACGGCCGGTCAGGCCCTGGTAGTAGTCGACCACGGCCTCAAGGTCCTGGTCGGTGACGAAGGCCAGCACGCCGTCCCGCGCATCGTCGGTGAAGCGCAGGGGCTCCGCGCCCGGCGGCAGGCTGCTGCCGATCAGCCCGGGATCGGGCGCCGGGTCCGCGACCAGGCTCATGCCCTGGTCGTTGCGCGCGCGGTCCACCAGCGGGATGGTGGCGGCGTCGCTGCTGCGCTGCAGGGCCGCCAGCGCACCCTGGCGCACCGCCGGCACGGCGTCGTTCAGCAGCCGCGACAGGACCGGCGTGTCGCTGGCATCGGGGTGCAGGTTGCCGAGCGCGGCGACGGCGGCGGCGCGCACCTCGGCCGAAGGCGCCTCCAGGAAGGCCGCCACCAGGTCACGGTCCTGGTCGCGCCGGCCGCGGCCGCCCAGCGTCAGCAGCGCCTCGACGATGCGCTCGCGCACCAGGCGATCGGCCTCCAGGCAGACCGCGGAGTCCGGCGCCGCGTCGCAGGCGGCGTAGGCGAAGTCGACGAGGCTGTCGCCCTGGCCCAGCGGCAGGGGGCTGGCCGGCTCGTCGGCGAAGGCCGCGAAGGGCAGCGCGGCGACGGCGAGCGCGGTGGCGGTCAGCCTCATTTGCCGGCCGGATACGTGTAGTTGCGCGCCCGCTGCAGGAAGGTCACCGCCTCCTGGTACTTCGGGCGCTTCGTCATGCGCGTGGAGTAGTCGTTCGGGCTGCACTGCTTGTTCAGCTCGTTGATCAGCAGCGCCTCGACCTCGCTCTCCACCTTGTGGGCGTGCAACTCGGTGTCGAAGGTCTGCTGCACGAACTGCACCACCTGCTCCGGGGTCGGCGTGGACTTGCCGGCGAAGGCCTCCCGGCAGCTGCCGCCCGCCTGGTTCTTCCAGGTCGGCTTCAGCTTCTGGCCCTGGCAGTCCTTCACGTGCACCAGCTCGTGCGCCAGCACTGCCAGGTGGATCTGCTGGCAGGGCGAGGTGACTTCGTTGATGAGCATCATGTCGCTGTCTATCTCGCAGGTCGCCGGATCGGTCGAGCCGCCGATCTTGGGCAGGCAGCGCATGTCGTTGGCGAAGAGCTTCTTCTGCTCCTGCGGGATCTGATAGTCGCGCACCACGCCGAGCTCGTCCTCGACCGTGCCCCAGAGCTCGCAGAAGAAGATCTTGGTCTTGCCGTCGAAGGACTCGCGATAGGCCTGGTCGGTCTTGTAGCGCGCGATGCTCTCGTTCAGCGTCTTCAGCGCCAGCGGCAGGCGGTCCTGGTAGAGCTTGCCCTCGGCCTGGGCGCTGAGCTTCAGCAGCTTCAGGCAGTCGCGGCACTCGCAGGGCGTCAGCGAGGCCACCTCGTCGTCGGCACGCGCCAGCGGCGCCAACAGCAGGCACAGCAGGAAGGCCCACAGCCCGCGAGTCACGAGACCGGTTCGACGCCGTCCTGACAGCATGCCGGGATCATCGCACCGGCCCGGCGGCGCCGCCTAGCGGCATGATTCGGGAACGCGTTACGGCAAGTCGCAGGCCGGCGGCGGCACCGCGGACCGGAGCGCGGCCAGGCGTTCCAGCCCCTGCCGCGCGGCGCGGCTGGCGGGCTCGAGGCGCAGCCCTTCGGTCAGCGCCGCCGCCGCGCGGTCGAGGCAGCCGTGGTCCAGCAGCGCCAGGCCGAGCTGGATGCGCGGCCGGCCTTTGCCCGGCGCCTTGTCGGCCGCGTCCTGCCACAGCGCCACGGGATCGGCGTAGAGCAGATTGCGCTCAAGCGTCAGGACGCCGAGCCCGAGGCAGAGCAGCGCGGCGACGGCGAGGCCGGCCCGCCGGCGCGCCAGGAGCAGGGCCAGCAGCAGCGCCGGGCCGAGACCGGCGAGGTAGAGCGGACGCAGGCCCACCGGCTCCTCGCGCCAGAGCAGCGAGTTGCTGGGCAGCAGGCAGAGCAGCGTCCAGCCGAGGGCGAAGGCCGCCAGCGGCGCGCGCCGGCGCAGCAGCAGCGCCGCCAGCGCGGCGCCGAGCAGGCCGGCCGCCGCCAGCAGCGTCGGCCAGTCGCCCCAGCCCCAGGGGCGCGGCTGGGCCGGGTCGATGGTCACCGCCCAGGGCTCGGCCAGGAAGCGCAGGATGGCCGGGATGGCGACCAGGTTGCCGCGCAGCGCGTCCAAGGGGCCGCGTGCCGCCAGGCTGTAGTCGATCAGCTCGCGATGGCGCGGCAGGGCCAGGATCGCCGCCGCCGCCAGCAGCGTGCCGAGCCAGACCGGCCAGGCACGTCGCCAGCCCCTGCCCGGCCCACCCTCCTGGCCCAGCGTCATCTGCCACCAGAGCAGCAGCAGCGGCAGCACCAGGGCCGTCTCGCGCGCCAGCGGCGCCAGGAAGGCCAGCAGTCCGGCGGCGAGCAGGCGTGGACGCGACGGCGCGCCGGTCGCCAGCGCCAGGCAGCCGAGAACCAGGAGCCCCGACAGGACCGCCGAGCGCCCCGCGACCTCGGTGACGCTGTTGGCCAGGGCCGGGTGCAGGCCCCAGAGCGCGACGGCCACGAGGGCCGCGCGCGCGCCGGCGAGGCGCGTCAGCCAGCACAGGGCGACCAGCGCCGCCGCAAGGTGCAGCAGCAGGTTCGCGGCATGGAAGCCCGGCGCCCAGGGGCCGTGCAGCCAGTCCTGCAGCGCGTAGCTCGCCTTCAGCAGCAGGCGCAGCGTGGCGCCCAGGCTTTCCCAGAAAGTGGCGCTCTGTCCCGCCGGGTTCTCCACCACGTCGGCGAGGTCGTCGAACACGAAGCCGGCCCAGAGCGCCGCGCCCCAGGCCGCGGCCAGGGCGAGCAGCAGCGCCGCGGCGGCCCGCGTCATGGGGCCTGCTCAGAGGCCGATCGCGGGGGGATCGTCGGTGATGATGGAATCGGCGCCCCAGGCCAGCAGCTCGCGGGCGCGCGCGCCCTCGTTCACCGTGTAGACCGCGACCAGGTAGCCGGCGGCCTTCAGCGCCGCCACCTGCGGCCGGGTCAGCGGCTTGGTCCAGGGATGCACCGAGACGCAGTCGAGACGTTCCGCCGTCGCCTGCCAGTCGGGCGGCAGCTCCTCGACCAGGTAGCCGCGCGCCAGGTCGGGCGCCAGGTCCTGCGCCACCTCGAGCGCGCCGATCTCGAAGGAGGAGAAGAGCGGCGGCGGCAGGCGGGCCGGCCAGGCCCTGAGCGTCGTCTCCACCGTGGCGCGCGCCGTCTCGGCGACGAAGCCGGGCGCCGGCTTGATCTCGATGTTGGCGCCGAGGCCGAGGCGCGCCAGCGCGGCGAAGGTCTCCTCCAGCGTCGGGATGCCCTGGCCGGCGAAGGCCGGGCCGAACCAGGCGCCGGCGTCGAGCCGCCGCGCCTCGGCCAGCGGCGTGTCGCAGAGCAGGCGGGCAAGGCCGGTGGTGCGCGCCAGCGAGTCGTCGTGCAGCAGCACGGGGTGGCCGTCCTGGGTCAGCATCACGTCGAACTCCACCCAGGTGACGCCGAGGCGCGCGGCGGCCTCCAGGCCGGCCAGCGTGTTCTCCGGCGCGTGGCGGGCGGCGCCGCGATGGCCGATGACGCGGGGTAGCCCCGGATGGGACAGGGTCGGACGGGACATGGTGTTCTCCGGCTTCAGCCGGCGGGCGGGCTGCCCTCGTCCGGCTGGCTCTTCTCGCCCGGCGGCGGCGACTCGGCAAGAGGCGGGGCGTCCTCCGGCGATGGCAGGGCGGCAGGCGCGGGCGGCGGCGGCAGCAGCTTGGGCTCCTCGGCCGGGGGCCCGGTCCGGCGGCGCGCGCGCCACTCGGCCAGGCGGCGCAGCAGGCCGGCGATCAGCGCCTTCAGCTCGGCGCCGGTCGGCAGGAAAGGCAGCGGGCGCTTGGGCAGCGGCGGGTCGAGCACCAGGCCGATCTGCCGCGCCTCGGCGCCCTCGACCTCGGTCACCACCAGCTCGACCGAGCCGAGGCGCAGGCGGTCGCCCACCTCGACCTCGCCGAAGGACTGCTGGAACCAGCCGGCCAGGGTGAGGCCGGCGGCGGCCGGCGGCAGCGGCAGTCCATATTCCGCCGCCAGGCGGTCCATCGCCATGTCGGCCGGCAGGGCGAAGTCGCCGAAGAACTCGCGGTCGGCCGGCGCCAGCTCCACCTGCCCGGCGAAGAGGCGGTCGAGCAGCGGCACCTTGTCGGGCGTGGCGAAGAGGTAGAGGTGGTCGCCGGTCTTCAGCGCCTGCGCCGCCTCGGCCTGCAGCTCCTGGCCGTCGCGCAGCACCAGCGCCGGGCGGGCCCAGCGCGGCAGGTGCTGGCCGCGCGCCACCGGGCTCTGGGGCCCGACGGTATAGACCACCATCTCCACCGCCAGCTCGCCCGGCAGCGCCAGCTCGACGCGGTCGACCGGGCCCTGGCGCTTGGGCACCACCTGGTCCAGCAGCTT
>JAKOWB010000320.1 GCA_029781795.1 Pseudomonadota bacterium
CGCCGCCGCTCTTGCTCTTGCCGCCCGAGCCGGCCGGCGGCAGCACGACATACTGCGGATCGAGGCCGGGGCGAATGACCACCGGCGGCGGCGTGCCGTCGCCGCCCAGGGTGCCGCCGCCCGTCGAGCCGCCGCCCGTCGAGCCGCCGGCGGAGCCGCCGCTGCCGCCCTTGCCGCTGGGGAGCGGTGCGACGCTGCCGCCGCCAAGCGAATCGAGAACGCCATAGTTCACGGTCACGGCGCTGCTCGACATGCCCTTGCCGCTGCTGACCACGGCGGTGCCGCTGCTGGCGGTCTGCGCCCCTGGATCGTTGTAGAGCGGCGCGGGCTTGCCGGCCGAGCCGCCGGCGAGGCATTCGGGGATGGCCTGCTGGAGGTTCGTCGGCAGGTCCATGCAGCGCACGTCCTGGCCATAGACGCGCACGATGGTGTCCGGCCCGGCAGTGGCGCCGCCCTGGCCCAGCAGCACCGCCGCGGTCGCGAAGAGCGAGGCGCGGAAGGTGCGGCCCCAGGCGCCGGACAGGGCACCCGGTTCGGCTGGCGCGGCCGGCCTGCGTTGGCTCTTGGAGTCGCTCATGCGTGGCCCCTGTTTCGCCGATGGATCGGTCCGCCGCGGCCAGAATGGCCATGTAAAGGACCCGAGTCCAACATCTGGAGTCCAAGATTACGCAGGACAATTGCGGCAAACAACCGGATGACGGGGTTAAAAATCCATCCGGCCCTTTGCCTTGCCCGGCGTTCGACTGGCGGTTCCCAGGCCGCGACGGCGCACGGCCGGCCACCACAAGCTCTTGTGGCGCCCCGGCAAGTCGCGCCGCCACCCGTCCCGCCGCGCGGAAAGCCTTGCGACCGTTCCGGCGCCGGCAACAGGCAAGGCTGAAACTAGGCCGACTTTGTGGCGTCCTTGCGGCCGAGGACCAGAGCGCTGAGTGGCTTATGGAGGTAGCTGTTGGCCGCCAGGATGGCGTCGCCCTCCAGGGTCCAGGGCCTGCCGTCGATGGCGGTGAGGTAGCCGCCCGCCTCGCGCACCAGCAGGGCGCCGGCGGCGATGTCCCAGGGCGAGAGGCCGCGCTCCCAGAAGCCGTCGAGCCGCCCGGCGGCGACATAGGCCAGGTCGAGCGAGGCAGCGCCCCAGCGCCTGACGCCGGCGACCTCGGCCGAGACACGCTCGACCTCGCCGGCGAATGTGCCGTGCTCGCCGTGGCCCTTGAAGGGGATGCCGGTGCCGATCAGCGCGTCTTCCATCCGGGTGCGGCCGGACACGCGCAGGCGACGATCGTTCAGGTAGGCGCCGCTGCCCTTCTCGGCGTGGAACAGCTCGTCCTTGATCGGGTCGTAGATCAGCGCGGCGACGATCTCGCCCCGTTCCTCCAGGCCGATCGAGATGGCGAAGTGCGGCAGGCCGTGCAGGAAGTTGGTGGTGCCGTCGAGCGGGTCGACCACCCAGCGCCGGCCCTCGCTGCCGCCGCTGCCGCCGCTGGCGCCCGACTCCTCCATCAGGAAGCCGTAGTCGGGACGCGCCTTGGCCAGTTCCTCCTTCAGCACCCGCTCGGCCTTGAGGTCGGCGGTGGTCACGAAGTCCGCCGGCCCCTTCTTCGAGACCTGCAGGTTCTCCACCTCGCCGAAGTCACGCTTGAGGCCGCGGGCGGCCTTGTCGGCGGCGCGGACCATGACGGTCATGAGGGCGGAACGGACGGGCATGGGGAAACCTCGGGCAGAACGGCGGCGGCGGTGGCAAAGAGCGGCGGCGGGAGATAGCAGAGGCGGCGGGGCCGGGCAACCCGGCCCCCTCTGGCGCTCCGCGCTCAGGCTCCCTTCAGCGCCGCCCGGAAGAGCTTCGCCGCCTTGGCCGGACCTTGCGGGTGGTTCCAGACCGCGTTGCGCAGCGCCAGGAAGTCTGCGCCGGCGGCCGCCAGCAGGGCGGCGTTCTCCAGCGTGACGCCGCCGAGGGCGACGCAGGGCAGCTCCATCATCTCCTGCCACCACTCCAGCAGCTCCTCGGCCGGCGGTTCGGGCGCCGGGTCGAAGAGGCCGAAGGCGACGTAGTCGGCGCCGGCCTCGCCGGCCTCCATCGCGACGTGGCGCGACTGGCCGGCGGCGGCGCCGACGATGGCATCGGCGCCCAGCGCCCGGCGCACCGCGGCGACGCCGCGGGCCTCGGCCGGCAGGTGCACGCCGTCGCAGCCCTCCGCGGCGGCGAGGTCGGCACGCCCTTCCAGCACCAGCGGCACGCCCCGGCCGTGCGCCAGCGGCAGCAGCATGGCGATCTGCGCCTTCACGCGGTCGTCGGGCAGGCTGCCCTCGACGCCGCCGATGCGCAGCAGCAGCGCGTCGATGGCCACGGCGTCGAGCACCGACGCGCAGGCGCGCGCGAAGAGCGCCGGGTCGATGTCGCCGCGGGCCAGGCCGACCGGCGTCACGAGATAGAGGCCGCAGGTGGGACGGGACATGGAGCAGGGTTAGCGGGCGCCGGCTGAGTCGGCAATCGCCGCCAGGCCGCCGTCACCCTCGGGCTCGTCCCGAGGGCCCATTCCGCGGACCGCGCAGGCGGTGGAATGGATGCCCGGAACAAGTCCGGGCATGACGGGGCCGGTCATGCGATCGGGACCCTACGGCTTGGTCGGCACCATCACGCCGTCGGCGTCGCGCTTCAGCGGGTACTCCTGCTTCGGCAGCGGCGCGCCGGGTTCCTCCAGCACCGAGACGCCGTACTTCCAGTCGCTCGGGCAGATGGCGATGTAGCGGGCATAGCCGCCGGTGCCGCCCTTGGGCTTGGCGAAGCCGATGGAGATGAGGCAGCCGGCCTCCGGCACCTGGTCCAGATTGGCGACGCCCTCGGCCTGGGCGAAGTGGTTGTGCATCAGCCAGGCCTCGCCCTCCAGCGTCGGCGTCGAGTCGGTGTCCAGCGGCTCGTGCCCGTGGAACAGGATCTTCCGCTCCAGATGCAGGAACTTCAGCGTGTCGAGCGCGACCGAGGGGAAGGGCGGGTTGCCGAAGCCCTCGACGTCGTCCCAGCGCTTGTACCAGTCGGTGCGGAACATCACGACGGCGCCCTCGGGCACCATGCCGTGCCGGCCTTCCCACTCCTTGACGTCGTCGACCGTGGCGAAATAGAGCGGGTCCTTCGCCACCTTCTCATGCACGTCGATCACCACCAGCGGGCGCAGCGTGAAGCTGGCCGGGATGTCGCTGATCGTCGCGCCATAGGGGTCCCAGTGCGACGGCGGGTCGAGCTGCGTGCCGTACTGGTCGGTCGGGATCTCATAGGCCGTGGCGACGAAGCCATGCTTCTCGTAGGTGAACTCGTCGCCCTTGGAGGCGTAGTCGCCGAGGTCGGCGCCGGCCACGCCGGCCTTGAACTTGGCATGCCCGAAGCCCGGCCAGACCGGCATGTTGGGCTCGAAGGCGTGGGTCAGGTCGATGTACTTGGCCGCCTTGAAGCTCTGCTGATAGAGGTCCCACAGCGGGTGCGCCTCCTCCGCCAGGACCGGCGCCGCCGCGCACAACAGGCTGGCCGCCACCAGGCCCGGCAATACCTTCGCCTTGTGCATCTTCGTTCTCCCTTTTGTCGACGTGGTGGGCGCCGCGTGTGGCGGCCCACGGGGGGAAGCCTAGCGGTTGCCACGCCGGCGCGGCAACGCGGGCTTGGCCGCGGCGGCCGCAAGGGCGCCCCGCAGGCCGCGCGGGGGCGGCACCAGCGCGCCGCCGCTCGCCGCCGCCAGCGCCGCCAGCGCCGCGTGCCGCCGGTCGGCGCGCGGCCAGATCACCGTGGCGCCGTCGCGCAGCGCCAGGGCGGCATGTCCGGCGCGGCCGGCGGGATCGTAGAGCCAGGCCGCGGCGACGCCCGGCACGGCCGCCTCGGCCTCGGCCCGCAGCGCCCGGCACAGCGCCCAGCCCATCGGCCCGCCCAGCACCAGGCGGAGCGGCCGGCCGGAAACGGCGGCGCCGCGCAGCGCGTCGACCGCCTGGGCGAGGCTGTGGATGCGGAGCGTCGTCGCGGCCCTGGGCATGGCGCCCACTCTAGGGCCGCCGCCGGCCCTGCGACCACCTGAGGCTTGTGCGGCGGCCCGCGCTGGCTTAATTGCCCCGGCGCGGGTTCGCCCGCGCCCT
>JAKOWB010000324.1 GCA_029781795.1 Pseudomonadota bacterium
GTGCGCGGCCGGGGCGAGGCCGACCAGCAGGATCCGGGCCGCGGCGCCGCCGAAGCCCGGCACGGGCCGCGCCCAGTAGGTCTCGTCGCGGAAGCGGGCCACCTTGACCCGCGCCTGCTCCTCGCGCCAGGCGACCAGCCGGGGGCAGGCGAAGCAGTCCGAGATGGCCGCGTCGAGCGCTGGCAGGTCGGCTGCGGCGCGCGCGGCCGCCCTGGGATCGTGGTGGGGCACCCACGGATGCTAGCCGGGCCGGCCCGAATGCGCTTGCAGGCTGTCGGGCGCGCGGACCGTCGCGCTTGCGGGCTGTCGCGCGTGCGGACAGGCCCCGGGCCCGCTACCTGCGCAGCAGCCGGTCGAGGCGGCGGCTGACGACGGCGAGGCCGATCCCGCCCATGGCCAGCAGGTAGGCGACGTTCATCAGCGCCCCGGCGTCGAGCACCCCCGAGATGCAGCCGCGGATGAGCGCCACGCCCTGGTAGAGGGGCGACCACTCCACCAGGATCCGCAGCGCCTCGGGGTAGGCCGACACCGGGTAGAAGGTGCCGCTGAACAGGAACAGCGGCAGGGTGATCAGGAAGATCAGGTCGAAGTCCTGCCAGCCGCGCATCCAGGTGGTGAGGGCGAGCGCCGCGGCGGCGAACGCCCACGAGAGGAGCATGGCCGCGGGCACTGCGAGCAGGACCAGCGGCGAGCGGTAGAGCCCCAGCAGCAGGATCACGGCCAGGAAGCCGACCGAGTAGAGCGTGGAGCGGATGATCGCCCAGCCGATCTCGCCCAGCGCCACGTCGCCCGGCGACATCGGCGTGGACAGCACCGCGTCGTAGGTCTTCTGGTAGGTCAGCTTGAAGAAGAAGTTGAACGTGCACTCGGTGATCGCGCCGTTCATGGAGGAGCTGGCCAGCAGGGCGGGCGCCACGAACAGGGCGTACGGGATGGGGCTGCCGTCGGGGCCCGGCACGTCGCCCACCATGCCGCCCAGGCCGAAGCCGATCGAGAGCAGGTAGAACAGGGGCTCGAAGAAGCCGCTGAAGATCATCAGCCAGTTGCTGCCCAGCGCCATCGCGTTGCGCTCGACCAGGAGCGCGGCACGGCGGCTGCCGAAGCGGCTGGGCAGGATGCGCCCGGCGATGGGCGGTGCGGTCATCGCCTACCGCTCCAGCTGGCGCCGGAACATCACGACCATCGCCCAGGTCCCGAGCGCGGCCACGATCAGCAGGAAGGCCGCGTGCGCGGCCGCCAGCAGCGGCTCCTGCCCCAGCGTGCCCAGCGCGGCCGACCGGGCGAGGTCCACGCCGTGCCACAGCGGCAGGGCCCAGGCGAGCGGCCGGATGACCTCGGGCAGGCGGTCGATGGGGAAGAAGGTGCCGCTGAACAGGAACAGCGGCGTGATGCCGAAGCGCCAGATGTTGTTCCAGGCGCTCGTGTCGCGCTGCGTGCTCATGAAGGCGGCGATCGGCGCCGAGAAGGCGATGCCGGTGACGACGCCGATGGGCACCGCCCACACGATGCCGGGCGTGGCGGCGGCCCCGAACAGCACGATGATCAGGCAGAAGATCGCGCCCACGATCAGGGCGTGGGTGGCGTTCCAGGCGAGCTGGCCGACCGCGATGGCGCGCGGGGTGAGCGGCGTCGCGTACATGGCGTAGTAGCGCCGGACCCAGCGGAAGCCGGACAGGACCGGGAACGTCCCCTCGCCGGCGGCCCCCTGCATGACCGAGCTGACCAGGAGGGCGGGCGCCAGGAACTGCAGGTAGGG
>JAKOWB010000331.1 GCA_029781795.1 Pseudomonadota bacterium
GGCCGCCGCGATGGGCGCGCTGTTCGTGGTGCTGGTGGGGCGCTGGCTGGCGCGGCGCGGGCAGCTCACCGCCGAGGCCTAAGAGGGTGCGAACGAACCCGCCATGACCTTCAGCGCCGCCCCGCTGGCCCACCTGGCATTCGTGGCCCTGACCGACGTGGGCTGCGTGCGCGCCAACAACGAGGACGCCGTGCGCGTGGACGAGGCGCGCGGCGTTGCCGTGCTGGCCGATGGCATGGGTGGCTACAACGCGGGCGAGGTGGCCAGCGCGATGGCGGTCGAGCTCATCGGCGAGGCGCTGGCCGCCTGGCTGGACGAGGCGGGCACCGACGCCAGCGCGCAGGACGTGCTGCGCGCCATGGAGGACAGCACCGACCAGGCCAATCGCCGGATCTTCGAGGCCGCCAACACCCGCGCGGACTGCGCCGGCATGGGCACCACGGTGGTGCTGGCCGTGCTGCGCGAGGACCAGGTGCTGGTGGGCCATGCCGGCGACTCGCGCGTCTACCACTGGCGCGACGGCGTGCTGGCGCAGCTCACGCGCGACCATTCGCTGCTGCAGGAGCAGCTCGACGCCGGCCTCATCACGCCCCAGCAGGCGGCCGTCTCGGGCTATCGCAGCTGGGTGACGCGGGCGCTGGGGGTGGAGGACACGGTGCTGCTGGAAACCCGCCAGCACGCGCTGCGCACGGGCGACATCCTGCTGCTGTGCTCGGACGGCCTGACCGAGATGGTGCCCGACCGGACGATCGCCGCCATCCTGGCCGACACCGCTGCGCTGGCCACGCGGGCGCAGCGGCTGATCGACGCGGCCAAGTCCGCGGGTGGGCGTGACAACGTCTCGGTGGTCCTGATTCACATGGAGCAAATGATAAAAAAGTCAGGAATTGCCGGAAAATGGTGGAAAAAATAGCTACAAAACAAGCCGATTGGCGGTATGTTCCTGCGATCCGAAAAATGAAATGAGGCTGGGAGCGGCGTGTGGACCGGATGCAACGGACGGGAGCCAGTGGGCGGACGCCTGAAGGCCGCTGGATGTCAGGCGCCGGTGCCGTAGCGCCACCCCACGCATACGCCGTCGGCCTCGCCGTGCCACAGGGAGTGTGCCCATGCCCAAGCTGATCATCTCGATCGACGGTGTCGTCATCAAGGAAGCGCTGCTGACCAAGGACCGGTCCACCATCGGCCGGCGCCCTTACAACGACGTCGTGATCGACAATCTCGCCGTCAGCGGCGAGCACGCCCTCATCCAGATGGTGGGCGACGCCACCGTGCTGGAGGACCTGGGCAGCACCAACGGCACCTTCGTCAACGGGCGTGCGGTGCGCAAGCAGACCCTGGCCGACGGCGACGTGATCGAAATCGGGCGCTGCGCCGTGCGCTACCAGGCCCATGCGGGCGCCACCGCCGTCGCCGATGCGCCGGCGGCCGAGGTCGAGGGCCTGGAGAGCGACCTGGCCTCCCTGCCCATGCCGCCGGCCGGCCGGGGCGCGCGGGTGCGCGTGCTCACCGGCGCCGCGCGGGGGCGTGAGCTGTGGCTGACCAAGCCGGTCACCACCATCGGCCGGCGCGGGTTTTCGGTCGCCGCCATTCGCCGCAGCGCGCACGGCTTCGAGTTGGCCCATGTGGAGGGCACGCACATTCCCAGCGTCAATGGCGTGTCGGTCGATGGCGGCCCCATCGCCCTGCAAAACCGCGACCAGATCGTCATGGGGGCCGTGCGGCTCGAATACCTCGATGCCTGAGAAGCTGTGAACGAACCTCTCATGCCCGCCTTGACCGCCCAAACCCGCCCGCTCGGCGTTGCAAATGCTCGCCGTAGCCCGAGCTACGGCTGCGCTTTGCGCCTTGATCGGACGCGTTTGAGCGATCCTTTCGGGCACTCGCGATTCATTCACAGCTTCTGAGTGCCTGCGGGCGTGATTGAATGCGGGCGATGACCGACCGCCCTGCCAGCGCTCCCGTGCAACGCCACCCGTGGCGGGCCTGGGCCTGCGCCGTTTTGCTGCTGATCGCCCTGGCGCAGGCGCTTGGCTGGGCGCCGGCGGCGGGGCGCGAATGGCTGGACGCGCAACTGGCCGATCTGCGCCTGAGTTTGGGCATGCCCCACACGCTCGATCCGCACGTGGTCATCGTCGACGTCGACGAGGCCAGCCTGCATCAGCTGGGGCGCTGGCCGTGGTCGCGCGCGCGCATGGCGCAACTGGTGCGCGAGCTCACCGGGCGCCAGCAGGCGGCGGCCCTGGGCCTGGACGTGGTGTTTGCCGAGCCCCAGCGGCTGGCCGATGCGCCGGCCGTTGGCCCGGCGCCCGACGACGAGCTGGCCCAGGCCCTGGCCGGCGCGCCGGTGGTGCTGGGCTACTACTTCACCAGCGACCGCGATGCCCGCCAGGCCGGGCAACTGCCGGCGCCCCTGGCGGGCCAGGCGCCCTGGCCGCAACTGCTGCACTGGAGCGGCTACGGCGCCAACCTGGCGCCGCTCACGCAGGCCGCGGCGGCGGGCGGGTTCTTCAACGCCATCACCGACCTCGATGGCGTGGTGCGCTCGGTGCCGCTGGTGGCCGGCTTCGACGGCGCGCTGTACGAATCCATGAGCCTGGCCATGCTGCGCCTGGGCCTGGGCGCCACCGTGGGCCTGACGCCGGGCGGGGCGGCAACGCGCACGCTGACGCTGCGCGGCCCGACGCAGGCGCTCTCGATCGGGCTCGGCGCGCGGGGCGCCGTGTGGGTGCCGTACCGGGGCCCGGGCGGGCCGCACGGCGGCTCGTTCCAGTACGTGTCGGCGGCCGACGTGCTGGCCGGCGCGCTGCCGGCCGGCAGCCTGCGCGGGCGCTACGTGCTGCTGGGCTTCACCGCGCCGGGCCTGATGGACGTGCGCGCGACCCCGGTGGGCGAGGTTTTCCCGGGGGTGGAGGTGCACGCCAACCTGATCGCCGGCGCGCTGGAGGGGCGGCTGGTGCATCGGCCGCCGTGGGCCGCGGCCTACGAGCTGGCCGTGCTGCTGCTGCTGGGCGTGCTGTTCATCGCCGTGCTGCCCCGGCTGGGCCTGGGCGGGGCGCTGGCCTTGGGCGGCGGCGCCGTGCTGGTCCTGCTGGCGCTGGACAGCGTGCTGTACCGCGGCGCGCACCTGCTGCTGCCGCTGGCCGGCCCGCTGATGCTGACCGTGGCGACCCTGGTGGTGGACCTGGCGCTGGGCTTCGGGGTGGAGCGCCGCGCGCGCCATCGGCTGGCCGTGCAGTTTTCCAGCTACGTGCCGCCCGAGCTGGTGCGCCAGATGCAGCGCGACCCCCGGCGCTACGACATGCAGGCGCGCACCGAGGAGCTGACGATCATGTTCTGCGACCTGAACGGCTTCACCAGCCTGGCCGAGACCCTGCCGCCGGCCGAGCTGCAGGCGCTGCTGCGCGAGCTGCTGGAGCGCCTGAGCGGCGTCATCGCGCGCCACCAGGGCACCATCGACAAGTACATGGGCGACTGCGTGATGGCG
>JAKOWB010000380.1 GCA_029781795.1 Pseudomonadota bacterium
CGGTCCCGGCGCCTGCGGGGCAGGCATCCGGCTAGCCGCCATTACCGCCCGTACGGGCGCTGCGGATGGATTGCTCCAGCAGTGCCTGCAAGCGCTCCCAGTTGGCCTCGCTCGGGTCGCTGGCATAACTCGCCTCCGCGGCCCGCAGCTCGGACACTTCACCGAACGCCAGACGGTGGCTTTCAGCCTCCCGCCGCCAGCGCTCCCGGGCGCCCTTCTCCGGTTCCGACGGCGCAAACCCCTTGATCGCCTCCTGACGAAGGGCCTCTGCCATGGCGGTCAATCCGGTTTTGTCTAGATGGCGCGCGATAGCCGCCGCTTCAAGCGCGGCGACGTCCTCTTTGGGGTCGGGATGGTCGACCTCGGCGGCCGCCTCGAGCAGCGCGGCGCGCAGGCGTTCCCGCTCGGTGCCGGTCAGCGGCAGGGCGGCCAGATCCTCGGCCAGGACCTCCAGCCAAGCGGGGTGCAGCAGCAGGGCGCCCAGCAGCAGGCCCTCGCGCCGGCCCGGGTCGAGGTCGTGGCTGGCCGTCGCCAGCGCCGCCCCCTTGCGAAACCACGCCATGTCCTCCAGCGATGGCTCCCGCCGGAACGGCCGGTCCACGACCCGCGGCCGGCGCGGGCCGGCGCCGGGCCGGCCCGGCTGCCCGGTCGGCCGGAACCGTGGCCAGGCCGCCTCGAAGCGCTGGTCGAGTTCGGTGCGGTAGAGCTCGCGCACGACGGGATCGGCGATCGTGGCCGCACGCTGGCGCAGGGCTGCGCGGATCGCCGCCCGCCGCTCCGGGGTGTCGTCCCGCTGGCCCAGCGTCTCGATCTCCCAGACGATATCGACCAGCGGCCGCGCGTCCTTGAGCGCGGCTTCGAAGGCGGCCCGGCCACCCTTGCGGATCAGGCTGTCGGGGTCTTCGCCTGGGGGCAGGCCGACGAAGCGCAGGCTCTTGCCCGGCGTCAGCAGGGGCAGGGCCCGTTCGGCGGCGCGCTGGGCGGCGCGCTTGCCGGCATTGTCGCCGTCGAAGCAGAGGTAGGGCTCGTCGGCCATGCGCCAGAGCAGGGCGAGCTGGCCCTCGGTCAGCGCCGTGCCCAGCGGCGCCACCGCACCGTCGAAGCCGGCCACGTGCAGGGCGATGACGTCCATGTAGCCCTCGGCGACGATGATCGGCCGGTCCTTGGCGGCCGCCTCGCGGGCAAGGTGCAGGCAATAGAGGTTGTCGCCCTTGTGGAAGAGCGGCGTCTCCGGCGAGTTCAGGTACTTGGGCTCGCCCGGACCGATAACGCGACCGCCGAAGGCGATCACCCGGCCGCGCCGGTCGTGGATCGGGAACATCACCCGGCCGCGGAAGCGGTCGTAGGGCGCACGGCCGCCCTCGTCGGGCCTGATCACCAGCCCGCAATCGACCATCTGCTGCTCGGTGACGTTGTCGCGCTTCAGGGTGGCCTGCAGGGCCTCGCGGTTGTCAGGCGCGAAGCCGAGCTGGAACCGCTCGATGGTGTCGTCCGACAGCCCGCGGCCGTGCAAATAGTCGAGCCCGGCCCTGCCGCCCGGCATCCTCAATTGCTGCTCGAACCAACGCGCCGCCAGCGACGCGACGGTGTGCAGTGTCGCCGCCGCCTGGGCGCGCTCGCGCTCCTGTGGCGTCGCCACGGGCACCGCGAGCCCGACATCCTGCGCCAGCTTCTCGACCGCGTCGGGAAACGCCAGGCCTTCGATGCGCATGGTGAAGCCGATGGCGTCGCCATGCGCGCCGCAGCCGAAGCAATGGAAGAACGCCTTCTGGTCGTTGACCCAGAAGCTCGGCGTCTTCTCGTTGTGGAACGGGCAGAGCCCGGCGTACTCGCGCCCCTTGCGCTTGAGCGCGACCTTCCGTCCGATCACCTCCGAGAGCGTGATCCGGTTGCGCAGCTCCTCGACGAATTCCGGCGGGAAGGCCATGCCTCAGCATACTGCCGAATGACGGCGGCGGTGCTGTGATAAGCGGGGAACGATCGCCTCAGCCGCTCAGGGCCTTCTTCGCGGCGGCGGAGGCGGCGGCGAAATCCATCTGGCCGGCGTAGTTGGCCTTCAGCCAGGCCATCAGCGGACCCATGCCCTTGATGCCCGAGGCGCCGGTCTCGGCGATGCCCTTGGCGATCACCGCGTCGATACCGGCGGCGTCGAGCTGTTGCGGCATGAACTTGCGGATCACGTCGATCTCCGCCTGCTCCTTGTCGGCGAGGTCCTGACGGCTGCCCTGCTGATAGGCGGTGATGCTCTCCTGGCGCTGCTTCACCATGCCGGAGAGCATCTGCAGGATCTCGGCGTCGGCGATGCCGTCCTTGTTGCCCTTGGCGCGCGCCTCGATGTCCCATTCCTTGAGGCGGGCAACCATCAGGCGGATGGTCGAAACGCTCGCCATGTCCTTGGCGCGCATGGCGTCTTTCAGCGCTTCAGTGAAGCGGTCACGCAACATCGTTGCCTCTGTGGCAGGGCGGGAAGGCGGCAAAATACCCGCCGCAGGCGATGCCGGCAATTGAAATAACATGTTGAAAAGACAGTGATTTTAGATGCGGCCAGGGGTTGACGCGGTGCCGGC
>JAKOWB010000381.1 GCA_029781795.1 Pseudomonadota bacterium
ATGACCCGCGCGCCGGCGTCGGCCAGGCGCACCGAGCAGGTCGGCGCCGCCACCGCCTGTTCCAGCGCGACGACGAGCAGGCCGCTGAGGGGCAGTTCCGCGCTCATCAATAGCTCCGCGGCAGGCCCAGCACGTGCTCGGCCAGGTAGGCGAGGATCAGGTTGGTGGAGATCGGTGCCACCTGGTAGAGCCGCGTCTCGCGGAACTTGCGCTCCACGTCGTACTCCTCGGCGAAGCCGAAGCCGCCGTGCGTCTGCACGCAGGCCTCGGCGGCGGCCCAGGAGGCCTCGGCCGCCAGCATCTTCGCCATGTTGGCCTCCGGCCCGCAGGGCTGGCCGGCATCGAACAGGACCGCGGCCCGCTCCACCATCAGGTTCGCCGCCTCGCTCTGCGCATAGGCGCGGGCGATGGGGAACTGCACACCCTGGTTCTGCCCGATGGGGCGGCCGAAGACCTTGCGCTCCCTGGCATAGCCGCTGGCCTTGGCGATGAACCAGCGGGCGTCGCCGACGCACTCGGCGGCGATCAGGATGCGCTCGGCGTTCATGCCGCTGAGGATGTAGCGGAAGCCCTTGCCCTCCTCGCCCACCAGGGTGTCGGCCGGGATCTCCAGGCTGTCGAAGAAGACCTCGGTGGTGGCGTGGTTCATCATGGTGCGGATCGGGCGGATGGTGAGGCCCCGGCCCAGCGCGTCGCGCATGTCGATCAGGAAGACCGACAGCCCCTCGCCCTTCTTCTGCACCTGCTCCTTCGGCGTGGTGCGGGCCAGCAGCAGCATGAGGTCGCTGTGCTCGGCCCGGCTGGTCCAGACCTTCTGGCCGTTGACGACGTACCTGTCCCCTTGCCGCACCGCCGTGGTGCGCAGCGACAGGGTATCGGTGCCGCTGGTCGGCTCGGTCACGCCGAAGGCCTGCAGGCGCAGGCGCCCGGCGGCGATCTCCGGCAGGTACTTCGCCTTCTGCGCCGTCGAGCCGTGCCGCAGCACCGTGCCCATGGTGTAGATCTGCGCGTGGCAGGCACCGCCGTTGGCCCCGGCCTTCTGGATCTCCTCCAGGATGGCGCAGGCGGCGGCGAGGGGCAGGCCGGCGCCGCCATACTCCTCGGGCACCAGGCAGGCGAGGTAGCCGGCCTCGGTCAGGGCCTGGACGAACTCCGCCGGATAGGCCCGCTCGCGGTCGACCCGGCGCCAGTACTCGCCCGGGAATTGGGCACAGAGGGCACGCACGCCGTCGCGAATGTCGGAGAAGCGGTCGGAAGCGGTGGATTCTGTCATGGCGGGGGCGAGGATAGTGGGAGGCCACGGAAGCGTCGACTGCCCATGTCCATCACCTACACCTCGCCCGACCACAGCCCCGAGGACCCCGGCGGGATCCTGAAGGAATCCCTCGCCATGGGGGCCGCCTTTCCCGGCCCGGCCGCCGACGCGCTGCTGGCCTGGACCCTGCGCCTGGCGCCGGAGGTCGATACCCAGGCCGCCGCCCGCGCGCTGATCCAGCGCTATGGCCTGGTGGCAGGCAGCGAGGACACGCCGCACGCCCAGCTGATCCGCCTGCTGCAGGAGACGGCGGACCGGGGCACGGCCTTCGCCGGCGCCGGCCGCCGCCGCGGTGGCTGGCGCGGACGGCGGGGCAGCTAGAAGCGCTCCGCAGACCCTCCGCCCTTGAGGGCGCCCGCCGCGCCCCGCAAGCTGCGTTCCGCAAACAGCGGGGACGCACGCGATGGCTGACTGGCCCGATCCGAACTCAAATTCCGCCAAGCTCTACCAGCGCGGCCTCAAGGTGATGCCGGGCGGCATCACCCGCATCATGCCCTGGCTGAAGCCCTTTCCGGTCTATGCCGCGCGTGGCGAGGGCGCCTATGTCGTCGACGTCGACGGGCGCCGCCGGCTCGACCTGCTCAACAACTTCGCCTCGCTGATCCACGGCCACGCCTTTCCACCGGTGGTCGAGGCGGTGCAGCGGCGCGTCGCCCTGGGCACCGCCTTCACCCTGCCGACCGAATGCGAGGTCGCGCTGGCCGAGACCATCGCCGCGCGCGCGCCGGCGCTGGAGTGGGTGCGCTTCTGCAATTCCGGCTCCGAGGCGGTGATGAGCGCCATCAAGGCGGCGCGCGCGCTGACCGGCCGGCCCAAGATGGTGAAGTGCGAGGGCACCTACCACGGGCTCTACGACTATGCCGAGGTCTCGATCGACTCGACGCCGGAGAACTGGGGCAACGAGCCGCGCTCCGTCGCCTATTCGCGCGGCGTGCCCAAGGGCGTGACCGACGACGTCATCGTCGTGCCCTTCAACGACGTGGAGACGGCCGAGCGCATCATCCGCGCCAACCGCGCCGACATCGCCTGCGTGATCCTGGACGCGGCGCCCAGCTACATGGGCTTCGTCCAGGCCACGCCCGCCTTCCTGGCGATGATCCGCCGGGTCACGCGCGAGATCGGCGCGCTCTTCATCCTGGACGAGGTCATCACCTTCCGCGTGCATCGCGGCGGCATCCAGACGCGCCTCGGCATCGAGCCCGACATGACGACGCTGGCCAAGATCATCGGCGGCGGCTTCCCGGTCGGCGCGGTCGCCGGTCGCCAGGACGTGATGAAGGTCTACGATCACCGCCCCGGCAAGCCGCCGCTGCCCTGGAGCGGCACCTTCACCGCCAACCCCGTCACCATGACCGCCGGCAAGGTCACGCTGGATTCGCTGGACCAGGCGGCGATCGACCGCCTCGACGGGCTGGGCGACCGGCTGCGCGCCGGCGCCACGGCGGTCTTCAGGCGCAACGGCTTCCCCGGCCAGATCCTGGGCTTCGCCTCGCTCTTCATGATCTTCGGGCACGGCCGGCCGGTGACCGACTACCGCTCGGCCTACTCCCATCCGCCGGAGGCGCAGCTCATCGAGAAGCTGCAGACCGCGCTGGTGCACGAGGGCTATCACCTGGCGCGCAACGGCATGGGCGTGCTCTCCACGCCGATGGGCGAGGCCGAGGTCGACGGCTTCGTCGCCGCGCTGGACAGGATCACGGCACGGGGGTTGTGAAGCCTTAGCCCTCCCCTCGCTTCACCCCTCTCCCCTCCGCGGGAGAGGGTGCCGAGCGAGCGGAGCGATGCGAGGCGGGTGAGGGGGGTCTATGCGACTCCCATCAGCCGCATAGACCCCCCTCATCCGGCCGCTGCGCGGCCACCTTCTCCCTCGGAGGGGAGAAGGGAATACGCGCTAAGCAAATCTTGCGAAATCCCCCGGCGCGGCGCGGTCGACGCTGGCCGTGACCTGGGGCAGCGGGTACTTCAGGCCGGTCGCGCAGTTGAACAGCACCGTGCGCTCCTCCGGCCGGATCGCGCCCTGGGCGCGCAGCTGCTCGTAGGCCGCCAGGGTGGCCGCGCCCTCGGGGCTCAGCAGCAGGCCCTGCTCGCGGGCGCAGCGGTCGCGCGCCGCCAGGATGGCCGCGTCGTCCACCGCGATGGCGGTGCCGCCGCTCTCGCGCACGGCGCGCAGGATCAGGAAGTCGCCGATGGCGGCCGGCACGCGGATGCCGGCGGCGACGGTGGCGGCGTTCTCCCAGCGCGGCGCATGCTCCACGCCTTCCTCGAAGGCGCGCACGATGGGCGCGCAGCCCGTCGCCTGTACCGCGATCATGCGCGGCAACCTGCCGGTCAGCCAGCCGATCTCGGTCAGCTCGCGGAAGGCCTTCCACATGCCGATCAGGCCGGTGCCGCCGCCGGTCGGATAGACGATCACGTCGGGCAGGGACCAGCCGAACTGCTCGGCCAGTTCCAGGCCCATGGTCTTCTTGCCCTCGATGCGATAGGGCTCCTTCAGAGTCGAGACGTCGAACCAGCCGGCCGCCGCCTTGCCGGCGCCGACCAGCTTGCCGCAGTCGTCGATCAGCCCGTTGACCCGGTAGCAGGCGGCGCCCTGTGCCTCGATCTCGCTGAGGTTGATCTCCGGCGTGTCGGCCGGGCAGAAGACCGTGGCGCGCAGGCCCGCCCGGGCGGCATAGGCCGCCAGCGCCGCGCCGGCGTTGCCGTTCGACGGCATGGCGAGGTGCCTGAGGCCCAGTTCCTTCGCCATGGCCACCGCCAGCGCCAGGCCCCGCGCCTTGAAGGAGCCGGTGGGCAGCCGCCCCTCGTCCTTCACCAGCAGGTTCGGGCCGATCTCGATCAGCGGCGTCATCACCTCGCCCAGCGAGACGCGGTTCTCCGCCCGCGTCACCGGCAGGAAGGCGGCGTAGCGCCAGAAGCCCTCGCCGCCCAGGCCATCCTTGCGCACCGCGCGGCGCAGCGCGCCGAGGTCGTAGCGCACCAGCAGCGGCTTGCCGGCGCTGGAGAGGTTCTGCACCGTGCCGGCGGCGAAGCGCTCTCCGGTCATGGCGCATTCCAGGTGGGTGACGAAGGTCTGCACGGGTCCTATCCCCACAGGGCAGCGGTCGGCGGCTGCAGCGTCGAGCCCTGGTAGGCGAGGCCCTCGGGCCGGTCCTCGGCCAGCAGCAGCGGGCCGTCCAGGTCGACATACTCCGCGCCCTGCGCCGCCAGCACGGCCGGCGCCATGGAGAGCGAGGTCGCCACCATGCAGCCGACCATGATGCCGAGCTTCAGCGCGCGTGCGGCGGCGATCATTGCCAGCGCCTCGGTCAGCCCCCCGGTCTTGTCCAGCTTCACGTTCACCAGGTCGTAGAGCCCGGCCAGGCGCTCCAGCCCTGGGCGGGCGTGCGCCGATTCGTCGGCGCAGAGCGGCACCGGGCGCGCCTCGCCGCGCAGGCCCTCGTCCTCGGCCGCCGGCAGCGGCTGCTCCACCATGGCGACGCCGAGCTTCGCCAGCGCCGGGGCGAAGGCGCGATAGCTCTCCACCGTCCAGCCCTCGTTGGCGTCGACGATCAGCTTGCTGGCCGGCGCCGCCTGGCGCACGGCGGCGACGCGCTCCAGGTCGCCCGCGCCGGCGAGCTTCAGCTTCAGCAGCGGACGCGCCGCGTTTTCCGCCGCCGCGCGGGCCATGGCCTCGGGCGTGCCGAGCGAGAGGGTATAGGCGGTGGTCAGCGGCTGCGGCGGCTTGAGGCCGGCCAGCTCCCACGCCGGACGGCCGCTCAGCTTCGCCTCCAGGTCCCAGAGTGCGCAATCGAGCGCGTTGCGCGCCGCGCCGGCATGCAGCAGCGGCTGCAGCTCGGCCCGGGTCAGTCCGCGCTCCAGGTGGCCGCGCAGCACCTCGATCTCAGCGGTCACGCTGGCCGGGCTCTCGCTGTAGCGCGGATAGGGCCGGCACTCGCCGCGCCCCACGGCATCGCCCTGAGTGAGCGTCGCGACCACGACCTCGACCGCCGTCACGCTGCCGCGGCTGATGGTGAAGCTGCCGCGGATCGGCCAGGATTCGGTGGCGAGCGCGAGCTGCCGGCTCACCACAGCTGGTCCACGATGCGACCGACGCCGGTGCGCACGGGATCGACCGCCGGCAGCCCGATCTCCTTCTCCACCTTGGCGAGGTAGGCGTCGCCCTCGGCCGGCGAGAGGCCGGAGGTGTTGATCGAGGCGGCGACGAACTTCACCGCCGGGTTGACGAGCTGCGCGGCCTTCAGGTTCAGCGCCATGCAATCCTTCAGGTCCGGCAGCGGATAGTGCGGCAGGCCGCGCATGTGCTTGCGCGTCGGCTCGTGGCAGAGCACCAGCGCGTCGGCCTGGCTGCCGTGGATCAGCCCCATGGTGACGCCGGCGTAGGAGGGGTGGAACAGCGAGCCCTGCCCCTCCACCAGGTCCCAGTGGTCCGGATCGTTGGCCGGCGCCAGGGTCTCGACCGCGCCGGAGATGAAGTCGGCCACCACGGCGTCGATGGAAACACCCGAGCCGGCAATGAAGATGCCGGTCTGGCCGGTGGCGCGGAAGCTCGCCTTGCGGCCGCGCTTCAGCATCTCCTTCTCCAGTGCCAGGGCGGTGTACATCTTGCCGATCGAGCAGTCGGTGCCGACCGCCAGCAGGCGCTTGCCCGGCCGCTTCGCGCCGGTGGCGATGGGGAAGTCGCCCTTGGGATGGCGCACGTCGAAGAGCTGGCGCCCCAGCTCCTTGGACTTGGCGGCGACGGCGGGGATGTCGGTCAGTTTGTTGTGCAGGCCGGACGCCAAGTCCATGCCAGCGCCCAGCGCGTCCAGCATCACCGCAACCCAGCTCGGCGCGAAGACACCGCCGCGATTGGCGACGCCGATGATGACGGTCTTGGCGCCCTTGGCCCTGGCCTCCTCGATCGTCAGGTCCGGCAGCTTCAGGTCGGCCTTGCAGCCCGGCAGGCGGAGCTGGCCGATGCACCAGTCCGGGCGCCAGTCCTTGATGCCCTGTGCGGTCTTGGCGGCGAGCTGATCGGCGGCGTCGCCGAGGAAGAGCAGGTAGGGATGCTTGATGTCCATGATGTCCCCTTCGTGGGTCGCGGCGGCGAGCCTAGCGCCCGTGCCTCAGTCCGGGAAGAGGCGCCCGCCATGCTCCACCAGCAGATCGACCAGCGCGCGCACGGCCGAGCTCGGCTGCCGGCTGGGCAGCAGCACGTGCACGGGATGCCCCGCCGGCTCCCACTCCGGCAGCAGGCCGACCAGGCGGCCCTGCGCCAGGTCCTCGCGGCAGAGGAAGCGCGGCAGCCGCGCCACGCCGATGCCGTCGCGCGCCGCCTGGGCCAGCATGAGCACGTTGTTCGACACCAGCACCGGCGGCACCTGGATCTCGACCTGGCCGTCCGGTCCGACGAGCTGCCAGCCCTGCAGCCGCGTCTGCATTAGGCTGCGGGTGCGCGACAGATCCTGCGGCGTCTCGATCGGGCCGTGCAGTTCAAGATATCCGGGCGAGGCCACCAGCAGGCTGCGCGCGAAGCCCAGCCGCTTCTGGACCAGGGTGGAATCCTCCAGCGGTCCGAAGCGGATCGCGAGGTCGACGCCTTCGGCGAGGATGTCGATCTTGCGATCGTCCAGCTCCAGCTCCAGCGTCACGCGCGGAAAGCGGTGCAGGTACTCGCCCAGCAGACGCGAGAAGGCGTGCGTCGCCATGCCCGCGCCGGTGGCCAGGCGAATGCGACCGGCAGGCTCCCGCTGGCTGCCGCGCGCTTCCTCGGCCGCGTCTGCCAGGGTCCGCAGCGCCGGACGCACGCGCTCCAGGAAGGCGCGGCCCGCGTCGGTGAGTTGCAGGCGCCGCGTGGTGCGCTCGATCAGGCGCAGGCCCAGGCGCTCCTCCAGCACCTTCAGGCGACGGCTGACCGTCGACTTGGGCTGGCGCAGGCGGCGCGCGGCACCGATGAAGGATCCGGCCTCGGCGACGGAGACAAACAGGGCAATGTCATCGAGCGCGATATTGTCCATCATGCGGGACAATTTATCCCACAGTATGGGGGTATTCATATCCGCCTGTTGACTGAAATATGAACAAGACGCAGCCCGCTCGACGGGCGGTCCAAAGATCGGCGGCTCAGTCGCTCGCCAAGCGCGGGCCCCCGGTGTCGGCGGTGCGGAAAGGGCGTGGGCTCGGCGGCCTGCGCCCTTTCTGTCATGTGGCGACAAGCGCTCGACGCCGATGGCGTCCTCGACCCGCCACCTTTCAATTCGTTCTGCTTTGCATCTGAAAGTGAATAAATCCAGGCAGCGAGACAGTTGCGCCGGCGCGGCGAGGCACGAAACCTGCTAGGGTCGGCCCTGCTTTTCCCATGCCTGTTCCGATTCAAAGGAGGGGGTTATGCGGCGGCGTCAGTTCCTGGGGACCTTTGCCGCGGCCACGGCCGCGATGACCTTGCCGGGCGCGGTCGCGCGTGCCGACAGCGCCAACATGGGCCAGATCGAGCAGTACCTGCTGCTGGGTGAGGAGGCGCCCTGGAAAGGCAGCTACAGCCAGGGCTTCTATCTGCTCGAGAACGACGAGGGCTTCAACAACACCATGACCTTCGCGGTGAGCACGCCGGCGCCGCCGACGACGGTACAGATGGATATCTTCGTCACCGGCCCCGGCGCCTATACCGGGGCCGGCCTGCTGCTGAACAAGCACCACCAGTCCTTCCAGGGCGTGACGCTCGAGGTGGGCGGCACGCTCGGCATCTACGACTACAACCCCGCCGATGGCGTCACGCGCGTGCGGCAGCTCCAGGCACAAGGACTGCGCAACGACGTGGTCACGCGCCTGTCGGTGCAGAATGCCAGCGACGGCATAGACATCCTCACCAACGGAAAGGTCTGCGGCAACTTCCCGGGCAAGAAACTGGGGAACGTCTGCGGTGCCATGGCGACGGACCGCGGGAAGTTCTACATGGCGAACTTCTGGATGGGCTAGCCAAGCGCGTCGGCGAGCGCCGCGGCCGAGGCCGCGCCGGACGACAGCGCCCCCTCGAACCAGCCGCTGGCCTGGGCCGCGATGTCCGAGGACGCGAAATGGATCCGGCCCTGCGCCATCCAGGCGGCCGCCTCGTAGCCTTCGGCGCGGGCCGCGGGCGGCGCCACCCAGGTGCCCAGCGACCAGGGGTCCAGCAGCCAGTCGTGCCAGTCCCAATCCAGCAGCCGTGCCTCTGGAAAGAAGGCTGCGAGCGCACGCTCGGCGTAGGTCCGGCTCGGCGGGCGCCAGGGCTCGGCCAGACCGAAGCCGACCAGATAGCAGCCCCCCGCCGCGGCCGGCCGCTCGGCGAAAAGCCAGCGCAGGCCCGGCCCGGCCCCCACCGCCAGACTGCCGAGCGGCACACCCTCGGCGCGGAGCCAGAGCTTCACCGCCCGTCCGTGGTGGCCTTCGGCCACCGCGGCGGCGGCCGGCCCGCGGAGCGCTGGCGAGAAGGCGATGCGACGCAGCGGGTTGAGGCCGGTCGCGAACAGCGCGGCGCCGGCCGAGAGCTGTCGACCATCGGCCAGGCGCAGCCGCACCCCGCGATCCCGCTGCTCGAC
>JAKOWB010000405.1 GCA_029781795.1 Pseudomonadota bacterium
GCCTCGGCCATGAACTGGATCACGCCCATGGCGTTGGGCGAGCCGGAGGGGCCGATCAGCGCGTCGATGTTCTGCTCGGCGAGCAGCTTGCGCACGTTGGTCACGGTCTGCGTCGGGTCGCTGGCGTCGTCCAGGCCGATGTATTCCACCGTCAGATCGCCGATCTTCTTGGGCAGCAGGGCGATGCTGTTCTTCTGCGGAATGCCGATCAGCGAGGTGGGGCCAGTGGCCGAATAGACCACGCCGACCTTGACCTGGGCGGTGGCGGCGGCGCAGCCCAAGCCCAGCAGGATGGGCAAGGCGGCGCGCTTGAGAAGTTGGGGCAGTCGCATGGGGAAGGTCTCCTTGGTGTGGGGGTGGGTAGGGGTCAAATGGTCAGCGTGCCCACGCTGGCGCCGCCGCAGACGTACAGCGTCTGGCCGGTGACGAAGCTGTTGGCAGGGTCGGCAAAGAACATCACGGCGCGGGTCACATCGTCGGGCCGGCCGATGCGGCCCACGGGGATGTTGGCGGCCAGCTTCTGCTCGCGCTCGCTGCCGGCCGGCACCACGTCGTAGAACATGGGGGTCTGGATCGGGCCGGGCGCCACCACGTTGACGGTGATGCCCTTGGGCGCCAGCTCCAGCGCCCAGGTGCGCGCCATGCCGATCATGCCGGCCTTGGTGGCCGAATAGTTGGTGCGCGTGGCCAGACCCAGCGCACCGCGCGAGGACATCAGCACCACGCGGCCGAAGCCGGTCTGCTCCATGCCCGGCAGCACGGCCTGCATCAGCGTGAGCGCGCTGCCCAGGTGGATTTGCGTCAGACCCTGCAGTTCATCCACCGTGGCGTCCTGCAGCAGGTGCGGCCAGATCACGCCGGCGTTGTGGATGAAGTGGCTGATGGCAAAGCGCGCGGCCACATCCCGCGCCGCCTGCGCGGTCGCCGCTGCGTCGAGCAGATCGACGTTGATGGCCGTGAGATTCGGGTGTTGCCACTCGGGCGCGCGCCGCGCCAGGCTGACGACGTGCCAGCCCTCGGCCAGCATGCGCTGGCAGATGTCGGCGCCGATGCCGGCCGAGCCGCCGGTGACGAGGGCGGTGTAACGGGGTTCGCTCATGAAGGGGTTCCTGGGTTGGCCACCAGCGCAAACACGCGCAAGGGGCTGCCGCTGCCATGTTCGATTTTCAGGGGCGCCGCGACGATCAGCGCACCCGTGGGCGGCAACTGTTCCAGATGGGCCAGGCATTGCAATCCGTACTTGCCCGCGCCGTGCATCAGCGTGTGGCAGGGGTAGGGCGGCAGCAGGTGCGCGGCCTGGCCGGCGTCGGTGCCGATGGTCTCGGAGCCGAAACCCAGCACATCGCGCTGCTCGACCAGAAAGCGCACCGCCTCGGCGCTGGGCCCCGGCGTGTGCTGGCCGGTGGCGTCGTAGTTCTGGTAGGCGCGCGCGTCGCGGCGCAGGCTCCAGTGGTGCGACCAGTCGGTGCGCATGAGCACCCAGCTGCCGGCCGGAATGCGCCCGTGCTTCGCCTCGAACGCCTCGATGTCGGCCACGGTCATCAGGTAATCGGCGTTGCGCGCGGCCTGCGCGCTGCAATCGATCACGCAAGCCGGAGCGACGAAGTGCGCGGGCGGCACGGCGTCCACCGCGTTGTTGGCGCGATCGCGCCCGGTGATCCAGTGGATCGGCGCGTCGAAGTGCGTGCCGGTGTGCTCGCTGCACGAGATGTTGTTCCAGTACCAGGCGGCGCCGCGCTCGTCGTAGGCCGAGACCTGCTCGATGCGAAACGGCTGGCACTGGCCCAGCTCGGGCGGCAGGCCGAGGGTGGGGAAGTCGGTG
>JAKOWB010000412.1 GCA_029781795.1 Pseudomonadota bacterium
ATGAACAGGCCGCCGACGAACATCAGCAGGCTGGGCTTGAGCTTGAAGGCAAAGGG
Source organism: Pseudomonadota bacterium (assembly GCA_029781795.1). Taxonomy (GTDB): domain Bacteria; phylum Pseudomonadota; class Alphaproteobacteria; order Kiloniellales; family JACOMY01; genus JAKOWB01. The sequence goes on from JAKOWB010000412.1 coordinate 57, forward strand.
ATCGGCGATCAGCGTCCAGGCCATGGCGCCCGTCGCCAGCGCGGCGGCGATCAGCCACATCGGCCGGATGTAGCCGAGCCGGCCGTCGAACCACGCCACGAAGGTCAGTAGATAGACGGCAAGCGGCGGGATCCACAGCATCGGCACCGGCGCCACGTCCCGGGTCAGGTACTCGGTGACCGCGACCAGCAGCGCCGAGGGGATCGCCGCCAGCACGGCGATGACCCACAGCGGCGAGGGCCGCGCATCGATCCCCATGTCCGCCGCCGGCGCGGCAGGCGCCTGCCCGATGTCGTCGGCGCGCACGACGTGCCAGCTGAAGGTGACGGTCAGCAGGGCATAGACGACATAGACCGCCGACCACACCCAGGTCTGGGCGTGCAGCCCGAGCCATGGCTCGATGACGAACGGATAGGCGACCAGCGCCGCCAGCGAGGCGACGTTGGACAGCGCGAAGAGCCGCCATGGCGCGGCCCCCGAGCGCGCCAGCCAGCCCTGCACCAGCGGGCTGGTCGAGGCCAGCAGGCCGTAGGTCGGGCCGATGCCCAGCGCCAGCGAGATCAGGATGCCCAGCGCCGGATCGCCGGTTCCGTCGGCGTATATGCTGCCGCCCAGGCCCAGCGGCAGCGAGGCGAGGCTGGCGACGACCAGCGCGATGTGCAGCAGGCGCTGCCGGCGCCAGCTCAGCTTCGCGGTGATGAAGGCGGCGTAGGCGTAGCCCAGCAGCAGCGCCACCTGGAAGAACACCAGACAGGCGCTCCAGATCGCCGAGCCGCCGCCGAAGCGCGGCAGCAGCAGGCGGCCGACGATCGGCTGCACCAGGAAGAGCAACAATGCGCCCAGCGACACCGTGCCCGCGGCGAGGAGGCGGGTCATGGCCGCGTTCCTACCGCGTCCTGCGGGTGGAGCGGAGCGCCTGCGGCGTGGCGAGGGATGGCGACATCGCGGTCAGAGATATACCTCATTCACGGCATCAGCTCGAAATGCAGCAGGATCGTGCGCTGCAGG